>REDP01000089.1 GCA_007693455.1 Planctomycetota bacterium
AGCCGACCGAACGAATGCTACCGGAAATACCAGAGACCGGCTGATAATCCGGCAGTTCGGGGTCGACTTCGACTGCATGGGTTGCAGAAACGGCAAGAGAGCCTGCCAGCAAGACTGCGGCGACACGACCACGCAAAGCTGAGAGAGTGATGGACATGGAGGAACTCCTTCCACGGGGTTATCGATTGAGGGCGTAGGGTCTGATCCCGTATCAATCGAATATAAGCATTCGATAAAGATTTGATTAAGATCGGAATCCTCACGCCGCGCAACGCACACACAGGCGTCACGATCTACACAGAGACCAACACGGTACTCCGTACAGATGCGTGGGACCCTACGCACCGCCGTGAGTAAGAACAAATAAAGTAATCATGTAGATGACTGTTGGCCGCCGCAGACGTGGTTCCCGCTCATAGCGGCACTAGCCTAGCAACGCCTTTGTGGCAACTCAGGAAGGGGTTAATCCCGTGACCACACTGCTGCCCCCTTCGCCTCGCTTGCACAACGCGAGTATTGGACACCGTGTGCCCCCATGAGTATCTTAATCAACGCCCAGGATCTGCATAAGTCGTACGCGGGAAAAGTCATTTGTGACGCCATTTCATTGGCGATTACCGACCGCATGAAACTGGGCTTGATTGGTGCCAATGGCACCGGCAAAACCACCATTCTACGCATACTTTTGGGCGAAGAAGAAGCCGATTCCGGGGTCATCCATCGAGACCAGGACCTACGCATTGGCCTCCTGCCCCAGCACGACCCCTTCACCCCGGAAGAAACAGTGGCCGAATTTTTAGAACGCTGGTCGGAACAGGCATCGTGGACCTGTGCTGCGCTTGCAGCGCGCTTTGGCATCAGTACCGCCATGTTGGATCAGCCCCTAGGAACCCTCTCCGGTGGCTGGCGCACCCGCGCCAAACTCTGCGCGGTAATTTTGCGCGAACCTAATATCCTCATCCTTGATGAACCAACCAACTTTCTGGATTTACGCACCCAGTTGCTCCTGGAAGATTTTTTGGCCTCATGGAGTGGCGCGAGCCTGGTCATTAGCCATGATCGTCCTTTTTTACAGGCCACCTGCACCCATACCGCCGAACTATGCGGGGGGCGCTTGCGCTTGCATCCCGGTCCCGTCAACGCCGCACTTCAGGCGTGGCGCGAAGAAGAAGAGCGCTTGGCTGGGCGTGCCGCCAATTTAGCCAGTAAAGCCAAACAACTGCAACAGTTCGTCGACAGCAATCGAGCTAACGCCAATACCGCTAGCCAAGCTCGCTCCAAGGCCAAGCAGTTGGCTCGAATCCAGGATGCCATACCCGATATCCCTAGTATGACCGCGAGTGCGCCCACCATTCGCGTCCCCAGCATTGTGCGCCGGGATGGTCCTGCCTGCCATTTAGAAGATATCGCTATTGGCTATGGGCAGCAAGCCGTCGCCACCTGTCATCACCTGGAAATCCAACGCGGTGAACGCCTAGCGGTGATGGGTGACAATGGCCAAGGGAAAACCACCCTCCTACGCACCTTGGTTGACGATCTTCCCCTAGTCGGCGGACACTTGCGCTGGACCCATGGTGCGGAAATAGCGCTTTACGCTCAACATGTCTATCAAAAACTGGGAAGTGAGGGCACCGTGCTCCAACACTTGAGCGCACAGGCCGACGACAGCATCTCCAGCCAAGAAATCTTAAATGTGGCCGGATCATTCTTGTTTTCCGGCGATGATGTGCAAAAGCCCCTAGCCGTGTGTTCTGGCGGTGAGCGCGCCCGGGTGGTTCTGGCGGGCATTTTACTCAGCAAAGCTAGCGTCCTCGTTCTCGATGAGCCCACCAACCATTTAGATGTGGCCACCATTGATTCACTCGCTGATGCTTTGTGTAATTACGGTGGAACCGTGATTATGGCCAGCCATGACCGTCGCTTTGTCGAGCATGTGGCCACAGGTATCGTTGAAGTCGACCAGGGTACCATTTCCCGCTGGCCCGGCGTTCCTGCCGACTACTGCGACCACATCCGCAAGCATCAGCGTAGCACGCCTGCCCCTACCTCAAGCAACAGCCCCCCTACGGCATCCCACCAGTCCAGCAGCAAAGTCGCGCCGGGGCACGCGAAACGCCATCGGCAGCTGCAAAAGACCATCGCCAGCCTAGAACGCAGCACGCAAAAACTTGAGCGAGAACGCGAACATCTCAATCAAGAAATGGCCACCTGCAACGACCCCCAACTCGCCGAGAAGCTCCTTGAACGCAGCCAAAAGATCTCACGTGAAATAGCATCCAATGAAGAGCGATGGCTGCTAGCCCAAGAAGACTTGGAAAACCTCGCTACGGCATAAGAATCAGCATCTTATTGCTTGGTGAAATCGCCACCTTTACCACACCACCACCCCTTCCTGCACGCGGAAGAGCGCATTCGTTACAGACTCGTGTAATTTCGTGCGGGCATGACGGCCAATGCGAATTTCTACCCCTGGATGAGCAGTGCCAGAAACCTTGACACTGCACTGCGCCGAACGACTTGCGGCCT
This sequence comes from Planctomycetota bacterium, assembly GCA_007693455.1. GTDB lineage: Bacteria > Planctomycetota > UBA11346 > UBA11346 > UBA11346 > REDP01. Next base: position 2,527 of record REDP01000089.1, read on the forward strand.
TTTCATAGGCATCCATGGTCTCTTGGACAGCCCTCTGACGAGCCTCAAGGTCCTCTAACTGCTGACGTATCTGCTGCGAATCGCGTAAGGCTTCCCGTGCTTGATCAGCAGTACGATGCAAGGCCTGACTGGAATATGATTGTGACTTATGCCGAGCAACTTTTTTCGCCATATCTGTAGCGTGATTTATCGCAGCCTGCACAGCCTGCTGAAGTCGACGTATTTGCGGATCGATCTCCGCCTTCAAGGCCACAGCATCGTCAAACTCTGCTTGTTGCATGGGGTCAACGCCTGCCTGTAGCGTCATTGGCCGCTCATGATCATTCCCAGCCTCTTTAATAGTGATGTTTTCCGCTGCCACAACCTGTCCACCGAGGATTTCCAAGGCCTCAACTGCGCCCGTTGCATACACGGTACTATGGCGAATCGCGCTTTGCACCAAGAGAGTACGGCATTTTATATGCCGACCCTCTATAAAGCGCGCCTGCACATCACCATGAGCCTTCACGCGATTTTTCCCGGGCAATATACCACCTTTGACCTGAAGGTTGCCTTGGGCGCTAACACGCGCGTCTTCAATAGAGCCTTCAACCATAATATCACAGGCACTTTTAACACTAAATCCTGCCTGAATATCCCCTTTAATACAGATTGGATATTGGCTCTCAACGTGTCCCGTAGACATGTCTACATCGCCATCAATGACCACTTGCTCATGAACTTGGACTTTGCCAGTGACTAAACGATTATACACCCCTTTAACAGCAGCACGAATCTCAATACTACCATCATCAGGTGACGCTGCCACCGCTTCGACTCCCTCTCCACAATAGCGCTCTGGATCCATTTCCCGTCCAGGCTGATAATCCAGACGCTTCCCCCTCACATCCATGCCTACCTTACCTGGCTGTGGCGGAAAGATGCGCATTAACACTTCACCCCGTTCGACTTCAATAATAGGTTTAGCCGCCCAAAAATCGTAGCTACCATCATCTCGCTCCTGATGAAGTATTTCATCATTGATGCAATACTCAACGCGGCCATCTTCCCCTGCCTGAGGATAAATACCGCGGGCTAATTCATAGGTAGCCGCCTCTGTCGCCCCTTTTGCAGCGGCGTTTAATGCCTGCGGAATAAGGCCATAGCTCACTTCTTTTTCTCGGAGAAGATCGCGCAAAATGTTCATGGGAATATATTCACCGCGCTCCAAACGCACCCAAGCCGAATGGTAATCATCAGCCAAGAACAGCATGGGCTGCTTTTTAGGCTTCCCTCGGGGATCATCCACTACCCGCCAGACAAATTCGTCTTGTATAACAAAGACACCGCCGCGCGTGGAGCGCAAAACATTCTTAAATACCTCCACACCGACACCCACTATAATTTCACTCACCACCTCCGAGTCCTCGGGAGCCGATAGGGCCACCCCATCAACAGTCATTCCTGAGCGCGGTTGGCGCTGCTCGTCAAACACCATCTCGGCAAGAATTTGACCGGAACGAACTGGCTCTCCACCGCCAACAATCCCTTCCTTAAGATGGTAATACCATCGAGTGCGAGGCGGCAATCCCAATGCAACGGTCAATCTACGATCATGCTCGCTTGCCACCAAGGCCTCTGCAAGAGCAGCCTCCTGCAAGCCAACACACACACCGCGCTCGACAATGAGCCCCTTAATGTGGTCCTGCGACAAATGAGTCCCAGCAGGCACATTGAGCACTGCGCGCAAGCGATCTTCGGTGATCACCACCTCTGCCGGCATCCCAACCAACTCCTTCCCCACGAGTACCCACACGGAACATTAAACCTTGGTCCCGCTTAACATGGCTTAGATGTAGTATGCACTACACACCTCTTAAGAGGTGCATCACACTATCGCTTACGCAACCACAATCTCAAGCCTGAACCACCTCACTTGAGACTCCCTCCCCACACGCAGGAAGATTCAGCAACACGCCTATGAACCCATCTTAAGTCTCTCCCTAACCTTTATTTAGCTTCGATCAGCAACCCACATGACGGGTACCAAAAAGACACTTGCCAAAGTCTTATCGCCCATAGCATCCCCAGCCTAATGCGAGCGCAAGCCCGCCCGCACCTAAATAATCCCCGGTGGCGCAGCGGTAGCGCAGTTGACTGTTAATCAATTGGTCGTAGGTTCGAATCCTACCCGGGGAGCCACATTAAAACCACCGGAATCTCCGGTGGTTTTTTGTTTTCTGGATAAAATTTAAATGCCCCGAGGCACACCGCCTCGGGGCGTTTTTATGACCCATGGCAAAGCCTTGTGACGTTCCGTCCGCCGTCGGCCTCGCCGTGATGCGCCTGCATCTCCGAGGGCAAGCGCGGCGGTTGCCTCGGGCGGCTTGAGATTGACTTGCTTTTATGACACAAAACGACCTTCAGTAGCGGTCGTTTGGGTAGCTACTTGCAATACGATGGCGACAATTTATGCTTTTGACGATCAAAAGACAGTGGTAACCACTGCTTTTTGATCGTCAAAAGCAAGGAGCCACCATGGATCCCGCCACCTTTTATAGGACCCATCCGGTCTTCACCCTGGAGGAAGCACAACGGGCCCTTGCCGATAGCCGTTCAACCCATCCGCGTGCCATCCGCTCTCTGCTGACGAATCACGTGCAGCGGGGAAAACTCCTGCGCGTTCGCCAGGGACTCTTCGCTGTGGTGCCCAGCGGGATCGACTCGGACCGCTACCCTGTGGATCCGCTGCTGATCGCTGGCTGCTTGGCGGACGATGTGGTGATCAGCTTCTACGCCGCCCTGGAATACCACGGCAAGGCGTATTCCGTGCAGCATACCTATGTGGTCCAGAGCAGCCACCGCATTCGCGAACTGGTGTTCCAATCCCATACCTTTACCCAGGTGTCCTTTCCCAAAGCCCTCAGTAGCACCGCCAAGGAACACTTGGCTACCCGCATGGAGGATCGTCAGGGGCGCAGTATCCGCCTCGCCACCTTGGAGCGCGCCCTGGTCGACTGCCTGCACCAACCGCGACTCGGGGGCGGTTGGGAGGAGATCTGGCGATCGTTCGAGGCGGTCGAATTCTTCGATCTCGAACTTTTGGTAGACTACGCTTTGGCGGTAGGCACGGCGACAACTGTGGCCAAGGTCGGCTTCTTTTTGCAGCAGCACCGGGAGGCGTTGATGGTGGATGATGCCACGCTCAAGCGCTTGCAGGAGGCTGCCCCCAAACAGCCGCAGTACCTCGAACGAGATCGACCGGGTAAACTGGTGGCCTCCTGGAATCTTGTGGTGCCGCCCGCGTTACTGGAGCGGAATTGGGAGCAGGTGTTGTGAAAATTTCCCAAGAACGACTGCTGGCCGAGGCCCAGGCCACCGGGTTTCGCCCCGAGATACTGGAAAAAGTATTTCACCTTTTGTTGCTGCTTGATGGATTCTCGCGCCACCCCTTTCTCAAAGGGCGCCTGGCGCTGAAGGGTGGCACGGCGCTCAATCTATTCCTCTTTGCGGTACCGCGCTTGTCGGTCGATATCGACCTCAACTACATCGCCGCTGCCGACCGCGACACCATGCAGGAAGAACGGCCAAGAATCGAGACCGCCATCCAGGCCGTCTGCTCGCGCGAAGGCCTCCAGGTCAACCGGGTCCCCGGCGACCATGCCGGCGGGAAGTGGCGCTTGCGCTACGCGAGCGCCCAGGGCGGCGGCGGCACCTTGGAAGTAGATATCAACTATATGTTCCGCGTACCACTGTGGCCGGTGGAGCAGCGTGACGCGCGGCCAATCGGCAGCTTCGCTGCCACCGCGATTACCGTGCTCGATCTGCACGAACTGGCTGCGGGCAAACTCGCCGCGTTGCTCGCCCGCCATGCCAGCCGCGACCTGTTCGATGCACACCAACTCTTGACCAGTACCACCCTCGACCCCGCCAAACTGCGCCTGGCCTTCGTCGTTTACGGCGCCATGAATCGGGTCGACTGGCGACAGGTCAGCATCGAATCCATCGACTACGAATTCGGCGAACTAGAAAGCCAATTAATCCCGGTGGTGCGTCCCGAGGTCCTGAGGGACATGAAGGCCAGGGACTGGGCCACCACCATGATCGCCGAATGCAAGCGATCCCTTTCCGTGGCACTTCCCTTTACCTCGGCCGAGCGGGAATTTCTTGACGCCGTGCTTGACCAGGGCGACATCAAGCCCGAATTACTGACCCACGACCAAGACTTGCAGGAACGGATTCGAGCCCAGCCGATGCTTCAGTGGAAAGCGCTTAATGTGCGTCAACACCGCGGGAAGGGGTAGAGCCAATAGCGGCAGGATCAGGAATCGCCTTTTTCAGTGGGCTGCCACCTAGCATATCTGCTGTCTGGACTTTGACACCGCGCCAATCTCAATTGCCCCCCTCTACGCTGACGGGCATCCAAACGGGATTCCCCGTCAAGTGCAGTCCCACCAACCACTTATCCCTCTTTCCTCACCTCTTCCGGATACAGATATTTGACTCGGCAAAAGGTCGTGAACAGTCGGGATTGGGGAGCCACATAAGGCCCTGTAAGCACATCACTTACAGGGCCTTTTTGTTTGGCTTTACCTCGGTCCACTGGAGCCATCATCGGCAGTCCTCTCACTTCGCCGCGATGAGTACGTATTTCCTAGGGGAACCAGGGCTACTAGGCTTGAGGCTTGATCCCCATTAGCGAGAAACATCCACCCTCCATCTTTTATACTGTCCCACCAATCAAGAAGATGTTTCATCTTCTTGCCCTGCTTTAGGGCTTCTCTTCCATCCCCTTCCTCAAAGGGCGGCACGACGCTCAATCTGCCCCCTCTTTCAGATGCCGCGCCTGTCAGTTGATATCGACCTGAATTAGATCGCCGCTGCCGACCGTGACAGCATGTAGGAAGAGTGGCCCAAGATTACGTCCTTGCGCCCATGAGAGAGCATGGAGGGCTCCATGAGCCGAAAAGCCCATGTCGGCCGTAAGTAGCATGTGACCTATGCCCATCCCCTCAATAGCGACAGTATCCCGGAAGCTGATATCAGCGCTATATTCCACATGCCACTTTTGCTAAGGAAACAGGGCAAGGTGCACCCGTCCTTCCCGCCTCAAAGGAGGCTTTGCTTTTATTTTACCCATGGGCATAATACAATCAGAGAAGTCCACCCTTCTGGCCCCGTAAGCCCTAAGGTATGACTGGAGAACGCCATGAGCGTCGAAAAAAAATCCCCTAAAAACGTCAAGAAAAAGCCTGAGAAAAATCTCAAGGAAAAGCGCGCTGATAAGGCAGCCAAACGGGCGAACCGCTAATCCGCAAGAACACTCTACACCTAAAAATGGATAGCAGAGGCCTAGGATAGACAACATCCCTTGCGTTTTCCGTTTTGGGATGAATGCCCCCTCCCACATACGGCCAGCTCTGAACCACATGCCTAGGAATCTGCCTTTGTGGTACGCGAACTCATTCTCGCCCAGATGGGCGGCGAATGGTCGCTCAATCTGCCCTCGAAGTGGGACCGGTACACGCGCCTCAGCTATGCTGGGGAGCCCTATCTCTGGGCCGATGGCCAAAACCCGCGGGTCGACGGCGTGAACTGGCGGCACTAGGCATAGCCCAAGGCCAGCTGCTCCTTTATATGGTGACCCAGCATCTCATCGTCAATGGTGGTGCGGCGGAACGCAAAAAAATGCAAGCCGCCGAGCGGGAAACTCAGCTCATAAATACTTCGCGCAAACGCTCGGCCAAAAACAGCGCTTGCTGTTCGCTCACCCAGGGATGGAAGTGGACATGGTCACGATACAGGTCTGGGCCCAGAGAGCGGGTAAAGTTGTAGAGATCAATAATCGTAATGTCATGTGCTTTCATGATCTCTAAGGCAGCGCTATTGTAGGCCGCAAGATCAGCCTCCAGGCGATGAAAACTTGGGTTGTTTTTTTGATGCTGGACTTCATCCACTGGGGTGGTGGTCACCCAAATAAACCGTCGTCCAGAGCCCTCCACCAACTGCACCATAGTCTTGAGGTTCTCGCGGTAGGTTTCGAGGTCCACCTGCAGGGTTTGCTCCTGCGGGTCCTTTTTAATATCGTGCAAACCGCAGTTGACTACCACCGTGTCAGCAGAAAGCCGATCATGCGCAATCAGCTCCCGCAAATGGGCCAGTACCCTCTGGGAATCCCCGCCATTGGCTCCCTGGGCCTGATCCAAATCCGCTTCAGCCTGGGTAAGGCCACCCTTACGCATATAGCGAAAACGATCAGCGAGGACTGCTTGCAGAGGTCGATGGTAATTAATGGAAATACTATCGCCAACCCAGTACAGCCGGGCAAGCGGGTACAAATGAGCATGCACCAGTTCAGCAATGCGCGCTTCCCCATCGGCGTTGGGATGCAGCCCATCACGGAAATGGGTCGCATCCAAGTGACCTAATAGGTCGATCACCTGCAATCCCCTTTCTGCTGCCAAGTCGCGTAGAGCCTGGGAATATTCTGGCAATAAGGGCAAAGCATCTGCATAGCCTTTGCGCACATTCAGCTCGCTCATGGCATCGGGTACGACCCCACACGGGGTGAGTAAATGTATGTTCGCGGGAGGCATGCGCTCAAGAGCCAGATCGACCGCACTACGAACCCCCTGCATGGCCGCCTGGATGCGCTCGCTGCCTGGCCTGGGGTCACGCGATGGCAAATCGTTGATGCCGATAAACAACAGCAAATGGTCAGCCTGCGGATGCGCCGAGAGCACGGGTGGAAACTCGGATGCCATATTCTGAGCCTTACGTCCCGACTTACCGACATTAATGAATTGAGCACCCCCTTGTGCATTCAAGCTCTCAATCCAACCACCATTATCGGTGATGGAATCTCCAAAGCAGAGATAGGTAGGCGCGGTTTCCTGGGGAGACATGGCTTGGTCCTTTGCTGGCACAACCAGATTCATAGTGATGAACCATACAGCAGCAAGCAGCAGCCCGAGAGCCACTGCCGCCAGCATTATCACATGAGGATTTACCATCCATGAGGCGCGCGCTTTTTTATTCATGGTCTTGATTCATGGTTCAGGACAAAGCAGTAGCGTGAACTGGGCCCACATTACACAGACAATGCAGTCGTCTGCAAACGCCTCTACCCTTACTCAGCCAGGGCGACGCAAAGCTTGTCTGGAAAAGGAATGCCCGCTTCGCTGGGCATGCTTTTTTGCTGGCCGATCGGGAGATCGGCGCTCCCAGGGACAAGCTTTGCGCCGCCCTGCTTACTCAGCTGCGTGATCAATCTTGACACTGGCACTCAGCACGCGATAGCCATTGCCCTCCGCGCCAACGCTGAATACCAGGGTGTTTTCCTCTGCCAGCTGCTCAAGTTCTACCGGCACCTCAACGAGCAGATTGCGCTTAGGTACCGTTACCGGGCTGCCATTAACACTGAGCTGTACTTCATCGCCGCTGCTGCCTTCCAGGGCAAGCAGGAGGTGAGCTTGGTCAGCAGAAGCCAGGTGCTCTGGCGCCACAGGGACGGTGAGTGTGAGTTCTTCTCCAGGGTTCACATGATGCAACACCCCCTCGCGGGCAAAGGTCTGCGAGCGCCAACGCGTAGGCCCAGCCGAGTCAGGTGTGCCATCAAGGGTAAATACCAGTTTGAGCTCAGCTTTTCCAGCAATGGTGACCGTATCGGTACACGTACCATCGCTGATGGTAAGCGCTTCTTCGCTTTCTATGAGTTGTTCGCCTGCGGCATCGGGAACCAGGCGACTGGCATAACCGGCAGTGATGGTCGTGCCAGCTGGGGGAGTAATCGCCAGTGGTACGGTCATGGCCGTGCGACTATCATTAAATAGCATAACCGTGAGGCGCTGATCCTGAACCCCAGTAACCGCCCAAAGATCGGGATGGCTGGTTTGGGTGCGCAGGAGACGACCACGAATATCGCGCAGGAATTTGAGTGCCGCCATAACCCCAGGCTTACGATCAGCATGGTGGGCGGTACGCGATCCGGCTTTGCCGGGAATACGTGCGGCCAGTTCCACAATGTCACGAATGTGGTAGATGGCCTGGGCCTTTTGTTCCACCATGGCATCGCGGTCGCCCTGCGTCTGCTCTGGTAAACCATGTACTGCTGGATCATGCTGGCCATCGCATTCAGTATTATAGCCCTTCACCCAGGTGCCATGCATGGCATTGGCATAGGCGCAGGCGACTTCATACCAGGTTCCTACTTGCCGCGTATAGATACCATAATGATGCTCGGCAATGCCATCAATTAGTTCGGGGAAAGCGTCGATCAAAGGCTTGGTCAGTTGTTCCCAAACCGCCCAACCGCCAGCGGCAAGATTAAAATCCCAACCAGCGATAATAATCACATCGGGATTGGTTTCGCGAATGGCTCGCGCCCAGGGTTCAAACATTTGCGCATAAAACCAGTAATTTTGCGGGCCCGACCACCATCCTCTGGCATTGATGTCCACCACATTCCAGGCTTCAACCACGGTATATTCGCGCTCGGTCCTATCGGACCAATAGTACTGTCCGCGACCAGTGAAGGTATCGCCGATTTCCAGTCCTTCGGGGACAGGGACTCCCCATTCAATCCGTTGTTGAATGGTTGTTTCGCCTGTCTTTCGATCGGTGCGCTCTCGGTCATACGCAGCCCACTTACGTTGCCAACGAAAATGTTCTAGCGGTTCATCCATCCATTTAAGGGTTACCCGACCACCATCCACACGACCTTCTTCCTTATAATATTTTTCGTCATAGGTAGTACCACGCCCCCCACGACTACGCTCAGCCCAATTGAGATAGGGCTCATTCCAAAATTCGACGTAGGCCTGCCAGTCATGCCCTTTGACATTTTCCGCATAACGCCGACCAATATCGGCCATGTGTTCGGCATAGTTCGGATCGGTAAGAATATTAGGAATCCGATAGCGGTCACCCTGACAGTCGATCACCACCGGTAAATTACTGAGCACTGGATGCGGACCATCTCTGGTGAGCCGGCGCGTACCCGCCCCAGGATTAAAGTGAATCTCACGCGTGCACTCTATGCCATATTCGGCCACCCGTTCCGGACTCAGGCTCACCGCATGGGTGCCAAACAGCCCCAGCGGTACTTCAGCCTGGCCATTGACGGAGAGAAACTCCCCATCCACTCGCACCTCAGGTCCTTCCTCGGCGCTAAGATTCGCCACGCATAGCACCGGCGCGACAAGCAAGGCAAACATAACAAATAATCGCATAATAAACTCCCAGCAAAGGTGCAGTGCCTATATACTACGGACCGTGACTACTTTCGCTGTCAGTGATTCTCAATCCTACGGCCTCCCGAATATTTGCACCACTCCGCCATGAACCGAACTCAACCATACCTTTTGAAAAGGACCAGGATCATTACTTCGGGCAACCCCATACAGCCCACGGAACTATCTACACCATGGCCTTCTGAATTTGAGTCAGAATAAGATCGTAAGGGTGAAGCCATATGCTTTTTCGATCATCAGCATCTCACTTTCGATCCCCACTTTCTCCACGCACGAAAGGGCGCGCCACGATAAAACGCCTTGACCCTCCTTGCCATGGAGCAATGAAGGGCCAAAGTTCCGCTGCGCCCTACCATATTGACAGTGGGCAAAAAGAGCATCGCCAACAGTTTTTGGCCACACCCAGGGCCACAGAGAGCCAGGAGATCGTAAATCCGTCCGAATTACAACGATGTGTCGTAATGGCTTATTCTGCCATCTTAAGCTATCGTTTCGACTTTATTCTGTCTACGCTTCACCTTTATCCTATCCGAAATTTCGCTCATCTCAAAATGATGGAATGGCCCCTTTGTAGCGAACCGTTAGCATGGTGCAGATACCCAGAATATCTCCACTAATGACTACGATATTAATACAGTATACTTCAGCCTTGACCTTCGATTCAATTGGTCTAGAAGGGTGGCTTAACTCCTACATGGGGAACGAATGAAAAGTTCCTTACCAATTAACTTTATCCCAAGCGAACTGCGCGCCTATATCCAATCACCTTTTCAAGACCCTGGTCTTGCCGTAGCGCTCTTTCATATGGATGGCCAACTGATCGATAGCAACGCGACATTTCGGTCGCTTATCACCAACTCAACAAACACTGTCAAAAAGCTTTTGCTGCAAATAACCACAGACACAGACGGAACCTCTTGTCTTGAGCAAATCCTCACAATGAAGGAACGTTTCCTTGCGTTATGGGCCAACCTTGGCGCCATTAAAAGCAATAGCCTGATACCTGACTGCCTTCCCGCCCAGTGGCAACTGGATGACAGTCAACACACTCGCCGCGTCTGGTGCATCATTAATCTGTCACCACCACAACCTACGCCACCTACACCAACAGACGCAACGCATACACATGAAGATCAAGAAAGAGTTACTATGCACGAGCTTTTCCTTAATAATCTGAGTCATGAAATACGTACTCCACTCAATGGTACCATTGGCATCCTTGAGCTACTCGCAGACACTCCCCTCACCCCTGATCAAAAAGAATTATGCGCTATTGCGCTGGAAAGCAGTCAGTCATTAGCCTCTATAGTAGGCGCAATCATAGATCACCAATGCAAGGAGGCACAGGGTAAGATTGACAGCCAAAAAACCTTCGATCTTCATGAACTCATTGATGACACGTGCCTCCTCTTTAGGCCACGCCTGGCCCAATCATCAGTACGATTCGAAATCGATATTGACGAAAATGTCCCTACATTAGTCAATGGAAATGCCGGCATCGTACGTCAGGTTATCAATAACATTTTTAGCAACGCTGTGAAATTTACGCTCCACGGATCCATTACCATCACCTTGAGCTGGGATGAAAATCGGAGCACTCTCTTGATTCGGACCGTAGATACTGGGGTCGGCATTGATCCTACCGTAATCAAACGCATAGGACAGCCATTTTATCAAGGACAATCCAGCATGGGGGATAAACCAAGCGGCATTGGTCTTGGCCTCGTTGTGGTACAGAAACTCTTGAGCACGGTAGGCGGGGACTTAAGCATCGAATCAGCTCTTATGCAGGGAACCACGGTTTGCGCATCCATCCCTCTTACTTCCTGCAGCCACCAAGAAACCACACAACTCCGCCGCTACAACCTTGCAGAGTTTAAAGTCCTTGCATTTTCCTGCGATGAAATGCACTGCAATACTCTCGGCCAGCACTTTGCACAAGACGGCGGCAGTGTCCAATGCACACACACATCAACAGATTTTTTAGTGGCACTTGATGGTGATGGGGGCCAATGGGATGCCATCATTATTGACTCCCAGGCACCAGGTGACAAACCATTTGCCTTTGCCTATTATCTCAACGAACGTCGCATTATTCCGCCACTTATACTTTGCGAACGGTATCGCACTCGCCCTGGCGACCTGGGGCGAGCCCAGGCATCTGGATATGCGGGATACCTGAGAGACAGGGGAGACCTTTCCCAGCTTAACGCCTTTATCCGCGCCATCTGCCAGCGTCATAATTCAGCCAATCAGGTCGAGGTTCTCACCTTAGAGGATTTCCACTCAGCTACCCAGGCATCCCTCACCTCTAAGGAGAAAAACCACTTGCTTGATGGGAAAAACATCCTCATCGCCACGGCAAGCGAGCCTGAATGTCGGCGGCTACAAGGCGTTTTTTACAATTGTAATTGTATCATTTGCAGAACCTCCAGTGGGAACTCTGCCATAGAAGCTCTCTCTGGAAATAAACATTTCCATCTTGCCTTTATTGATGAATCCTTGCCTGATCTAGATGGTATTTCTGTTTGCAACATCGCCAAGGCTCAACTTCAATCATGCCAACAGCCTCTCCCAGCAATCATTGGCCTTGTCAACACTATTGGTCATGACGAGCAAGAGCGATTTTACACCCATGGAGCATCTGCAACCCTGTTAAAACCTTTTACCAAAAAAGAAGTTTTACGATCGGTCTGGCAATGTCTTGAGGCATAGGCT
>REDP01000237.1 GCA_007693455.1 Planctomycetota bacterium
GCATCGTGTGTCTGAGCAGCAAGCTGAGCCTGAGCCGCAACCTGAGCCCGAGCCGCAGCCTGAGCCCGAGCCAACAGAGCCAGAACCAAGCCTACCACCCAGTGATCCAGAGCCCGAGCCCGACACCCCTACTCCGCCCATAGAGGATGACCCCAGCGATCCTCCAGAGGAAGAGGACCAGGCTCCACAGCGTCCTGCCCCTCCCCCACCGCCGGCGCTTGATGAAGATGCGCTCCTGGATGACTTGCCGCCCCTCGACTGAACAGCACATCCCCCCGGGTAAGTTCTGCCAACACGCCGCGTCTTCAAAGGGTATGAGTATTATGACCCTCAGCCATGCTGACCAACTTGTCGAAGGCTCACTGCGTGAACGCAGCCTTGAGCTCCTGCAACGCGAAGAAGCCGCCTTACGGCGTGTTATGCTTCGCTATGTGCACGATTACGCGGCAGTGGATGACCTTTTTCAAGAGGTCAGCATCAAGGTTCTCAAGCGCTTCAATACCGTGCGCGACCCTCGCACCGTGCGTGGATGGATCTTCCAGGTGGCACGCAATACCTGCTTAGACTACCTGCGCGCACAACAATCTCGCCCCAATAATACCACCATTGAATGGCATGAGAGTGGTGCGAGTGGCGATATGGGCCGCAATCCCGTTGAGCGCTTTCTCTCCCAAGAGCGTATTCAGGCGGTGCATCGGGCCCTCGAAGCGCTTCCCGAGAGTCAGCGCGAGGTACTGCGCCTACGATTACATGAAGGCCTCGACCATGAAGCCATTAGTGTACGCCTCGGTATTAGTCGGCAGGCTGTAGAAGTACGACTGTGCCGTGGACGTGCCGCCATTAAAGATCGTCTTTCCGATATTCTCGGAGGTGATTTATGACCCATTATGGCACTCGTCTGAGCTGTGATGAGGTTGAAGAGCTGCTCCCCCTGGTCATTGATGGGGTCATAACTGAAGCAGATGAACCCGATCTTTTCTGTCATCTTGCCGAGTGTCCGCAGTGCCAAGCAAGCCTCGCCACCCATGATCTGATTACTTTTGCCTTAGCGCCCAAACAACCGCTACACATGCCCGCGAAAAACCATGGGCACTATCCCCTGCGCCTATCATGGCTAGCGGCTGCGGCCGGTATCATTGCCATGGGCGCAACGGGAATCCTGTGGCTGGGTTCATCGCCACAATCAGCACAAACACTCAGTGCCCAGGAGCACACGGGCTCCAGCAGTCGCATGAGCAGTGAATCCAACGATTTAGAAGTCGTGCAAATCCTCCGTCCAGGACCAGGACGCGAACAACCCCTCTTCGTTGTGCGCGAAAATGGTCGCATTGTGGTGCTTCCCAGCGAAGACTTGGATGGCGGCCACTACCGATCTACTCTCGATCATCCAGCACCCCTGCCAGACCAGCCGCGACATATTCGCGCCAGTGATGTGCGCCACATCGGCCACTTCGACTAAGCACTAAGCACTAAGGGCAGCAATAATCCCATTACACAATTGTAACGCCGTTCCCAAAATGTATGGGGACAAGAGTCCGATGATGGCTGCGAGGATGCAGTGTCTGAGTGCACAAATGACGCTGTAAAAGAAAAAGGTCCCTTAGATTTCGGACATCGGCCCAGTTTAGGCACTCCCCTCGCGCAGCATGCGCTGCCAGGCCCGCGGACCATGCCCCGTTTGACGTTGAAACCAATGACTAAACGCGCTGGCATTGGCGGCATGCACGGCTCGTGCAACCTCCTTAATGCTCCATGAGCCATTACGCAGCAGGGCACAGGCCCGCTCGCGGGCTCGCGCCGTATTCCATTCGGTAACACTCATACCCGTGGCTGACAGGGCAAGGCGGTCCAACTGGCGTCGAGAGCAGCCCGCGAGCTGCTCCAAGCCAGACCACTCCAACGACCCACAGCACGGATCAGCACTAAGCTTAGCTAAAACCCGAGCCAAACGGGGATCCACCCCCCGAAATCCGTCCCAACGCCAGGCCGGCAGAGTCTGCACCACAGCCATAATCTGCGCCATGCTCGCCACCGCCTGCCACACCTGGGCTGCAGACAACAGATCCTCAAAGAGTGGCTGCATGGATTCCGCCGAAAGCATCTGCGGCTCATCGCCGATAACTGCAGGCAAACCATCATCTCGCTGCAGCTCTAAAGCCAGGGAATCCAATTCGGCTTCGGCACTAAAGTGCTGATCCCGCGCACAGCCCGGAGGGAGAGCTACCCAGCTGCCCCGATGAAGGTGCCTGTCCCCTTTTGATCGGAGGTGGAGGTGGCCTTGGCGGATGCCCCAGATGGTGAGGAGGTCGTCGCGGTAGTTGCGGCGCTGGCCGCTGGCGGGGACGGGGCCGCGATAGATACGACGGCATACGATCTGCCATGGCGCCACCGAGAAGCATGCTCCCGTTGCCCCCGCAATGTTCTTGGCAGCGCCGCCAGCGGGGTTATGAGGAGTGCTCTGGGGACTGGGCATATGTCGCTATATAACAACTTTTGTCAACTTTAAAAGGGTAATATGTCGTGCTTATACATTTTTGTCGGCTAAGCTCTACGGCATGAAAACAACGCTCGCTCTTGCCGATTCCGTGGATGTTCTGGTCCTTGGTGGATCTTTTGCCGCTACCGCATGCGCCATTGCCGCTGCCCAAGCTGGCCAGCGTGTACTGCTTGCCGCGCCGCGCACGGGGCTTGGCGATGACGCCTGGGCTCATCTCCGGCTGGATTGTCCCCACCCTGAGCACGATCCCCTCTGTGCTGCGGTATTTGCTGAGGACGGGGTGGCGCGTCCCCTCCAGATTAAGGCGCGCCTGGAACAGATGGCCTTGGAAGCAGGCGTTGATCTGCTCTATCAGGCGCTGCCCTGTGGCTGCCTGTACGATGACCAGGATGCCGTATGCGGAGCCATTCTCGCCACGCGCTCTGGGCGTGCTGGTATTGCTGCGCGAAACGTGGTTGATGCCAGTCACACCGGCGTCTTTGCACGGCAGGCAGGGGTTCCCTTTGCGCCCTGGCCAGAACAACCCGTAACAGTGGAGCGCCGGCTTTTGGGCGCCATTCCCGATGGCGGCCACGCGGTACTTGAGCACCTCCTGCCTGCCCCTGCCGCAACCAATGATACCCCTGGCGAGGCGGTGCCGCTCACCATTGGCGCTCGCACTCTTTCCCTGTCTTTGGGCGATGGCTCTCCCTTGGCGCTGGCGGCGGCCGAAGCTGAGGCCCGCGAGCGTTGTTTTCATGCCGACCAGCAGGGCAGAAGTGAGAGCATCTGGTTTGTCCCTCCTGCGGGCTGCCAAGCAGGCACCAACATTGGGGATGAATGGCAGCATGCCACTGAGATCTCTCCCGATGCAATACACGTAAGCCCACGCATCTGGCTGCTAAGTCCCAGTTGTAAAACCGCACGCAGCAGTGCCGAGCGCCTTATGCAGCTGCCCCATGCGGCGGCCTGGGGGCGCCATGTGGGCAACCACCTGCAGCACACCAGTGCTTCCCCGGTGCAGCCGGTCCAAGCCGGATTGCGTGGTGGCTCTGGGCCTGGATCGTCGCAGATTCGGGGCGCCTGCCTGGGTCTACGGGGCTTTGATCAGGGCCTCCCACGCCTGCCCCTGGATGATAGCGCCCTGCCAGTTCTGGGCGAGAGTGATGTACTGGTGGCGGGTGGGGGCACTGGTGGCGCTCCGGCTGCAATCAGTGCAGCCCGCGCTGGCGCACGCACGCTCGTCCTTGAACAGCAATACGCCCTCGGGGGCGTCGGCACCGTTGGCCGCATTGCCCGCTATTGGCACGGCAACCGTGTGGGCTTTACCGCCGAATTGGATGACTTGGTTGACTCCTTCGCTGGCCCATCTCCCTACCCCAAGAACAAAGGTGCCTGGTGGTCTGTGGAATGGAAACAGGCCGCTTTACTGCAACAGCTCAGGGCTGCTGGCGGCGAGGTCTGTTTTCATGCCACCATCGTTGCCGCCGTCTGTTCGGGCAATGTGGTGCATGGAGCCTTAGTAGCCACCCCCTGGGGGAGCGGCCTCATCACCTGTCAGCAGGCCGTGGACGCCACTGGCAATGCCGATTTAGCAGCGGCAGCAGGAGCTGCTTGTCGGGTTATCGGCAAGGATCATGTGGCGGTTCAGGGAACTGGGCTATCGCCCTGGCAACCTGGTGCTGACTATAGCAATAGTGATCACGATTTTTGTGATGATTGTGATGCCCGCGATATCACCCGTCTCCACATTAACGCCCGCGCTAAATTCCTCGATGCCTGGGATTCGGCCCCTTTGGTGGACTCGCGGCAGCGACGGCAGATTATTGGCGGCTGTGAACTCGGGCCATTGGATATCCTGTGTGATCGCCAGGTCCCCGATGCAGTGGTTCGGGCTTCCTCCAATTTTGATAGCCACGGCTTTACTATTCACCCTGCCTTTTTGGTACAACCACCGAATAAACGTAAACTTTGGGCCTGGATCCCCTATCGCTCGCTCATCCCCCAAGACATAGATGGGGTTATTGTTACAGGCCTGGGAATGAGTGCCCACCGCGATGCCCTACCAGTAGTCCGCATGCAGGCCGATGTACAAAATGCTGGCTATGCCGCTGGCTTGGCCTGCGCCCGCGCCATTAACGAACGCGCCACCCTGCGCACCCTTGATGTACGTGGCCTGCAAGAACAGCTTGTAGCCAAAGGCAATCTGCCGCCCGATGTGCTCACCATGGAAGATGACTTCCCGCTTGCCGCCGAGACCCTGCAACGCCTGGTGGAAGAAGAGCTCAACGAGCACCGTGGCATCGCCGCCTGCTTTGCCCACCCCGATGAAACGCGGCCGCATCTCCTGCGCGCGTTATCCGACCCCAATCGCCAGCATGTGGCGGCAATGATTTTGGGTCTCCTTGGCGAAGCCGCTGCCGCACCCATCCTTCTGGCCGATCTGCAGGCAGCTGAAGCCTGGGACGAGGGCTGGCATTTCCGTGGCATGCATCAATTCGGCATGAGCATGAGTCAAATGGATGCCGCCCTAGTAGCGCTCGCCCTCTGTGGCTCAGCGGATGAAAGCGCATCGCTCTTATGTCACCTGGCAGGGCAGCTCCAGGCCACTAGCCCCTTCTCCCATCATCGTGCAGTCGCCTGGGCAGCAGCAGTCATGGCGCAACGTCATCCCCAGCATCGCCAGACCGTCGCGCAAGCCCTGGCGCGCATCGTAACCCTCAACGGGGTCAGCGGCCACGCCCGCCACGAGATCATCGATCTGAACCGGGAGAGTAATACCGACATCAATGACAATAGTATTCGCGAACGCTGTCTCATTGAGCTGCATCTGGCAGTGGGCCTGTGGCGCTGCGGTGACTGGGAACAACTGGGAGAAGGCATTCTTAAGGCCTACGCCAATGATCTGCGTGGGCATTATGCCCGCCATGCCCGCGCGGTTCTGGCAGAACATACCACCAACGCGGCCTGACCGCAGCCGAGAAATGCTTCGTTGCGCAGCACTTCTCAGGTGAAGATGCTTGCCTATACTGCACAAATATGCCCAGCCGTATACGCACGAGCACATCACATGACTGGGGTCTGGTTGGCCCCAGCCATGTGGAACTGCTCTTTGAAAACCCCCTTCACCTAGCCCACTGGAGCCCGCGCTGGACCTGGATTTGGGGCGTGGGTGCGGCAGGCTGGTGCTACCAACCATTTATTCGGCAGATTCAGGCCGCCTGCGAGGCCTGCCGCCATGTTATTGTCATCGCACCCCACTGGCGGCACGCCAACTATCTGTGGGAAGACGTTCGCGATGCTATGGAAAGCCTGCCCATTGATGAGATTTGCTGGGATTACGCGATAGAAGAAGATCCCGAACGCAATATGCGCCGCGAGCTGATCGCCAATGATATGGCCGAATATATTCTCTCCCGCCATATGCTCGATAAAATGGACTGGCTCTTGAATACCTATAGCAACCTGAGCATCTGTTGCTGGTCTATTTATGGACTGGAAAAGCGCACGCGGCGCCACAATCGGATTATTGCGTATGAACAATTATGCCGCCGCTTTGGCCATCGCATGGTATCCCTGCGTGATCTCCATTTGCGCTACGACATTATGAGCCTCTACCGCGATCTGGATTTCCACCCCACCGCCCAAGGCTACGTACGCATGCGGCAGGTTTTCGAACGCTATATGCGCGACGCCGAGAGCTTGGGCATCCTCCATGACACCCCTGATCCCAGTGAGATACTCGAAGAATGGTAGGCGTATGCTCCCATCCAGCGCGGTCACTTACTCGCTGACGGTGACGGGTCGTTGATAGGCGGGGAAGACCACGTTTTCCGGCAAGGCTGCCTGAGAAGCCAAAAAGGGCCCGTCTGCGGGTTCCCCGCGCAAACCCTGGGCACGGCGCTCCTGCCAGGTATTGGCAAATTCCACTCGCTCTACCGACACACGCTGTCCTGCGTGAATCCACTCCACTTCGCGCAAAACCACATCCATGCCCGGCATATCAATGGTCACCGCGCGGGCCCGCCCCTGCAAGGGAAATCCCTCCACGG
This sequence comes from Planctomycetota bacterium, assembly GCA_007693455.1. Taxonomy (GTDB): domain Bacteria; phylum Planctomycetota; class UBA11346; order UBA11346; family UBA11346; genus REDP01. Next base: position 6,529 of record REDP01000237.1, read on the forward strand.
TTCCAGTTACCAACAACGGAGGATAGAGGGTAATCGCGGCCTGGTCATCTGCGCCTTGATCAATCAGGGCGTGATCGGTATGCAGGATCAACTCACCCTGATCCATGGGCATCCGTAACATTACTCCACTAAAACGGGTTTGCCGCAAACGCGGACCCTCCTGACTGGCGCTATCAGCTATAAGGATGCGAGGACGTGGAATGTCGGGATCCCAAATAAGTACGGTGACGGGCTGATCTCTACGCTGCGACTGGGCAGTCGTATCTTCGCCACCACATGCGCACAATACCCATACCGCCAAAGATAGCCCAGCCAACACCATCACCCGAGGCAAGGAGCTCTTCATAACACTGCACCCGTACTCGACGGCGGCCAGTGACCATGTTGACGCATCCACGACTCCAACACCTCTGCCACCACCCCCTGACCTGCGGAATAGCGAGAGACCTGATGGGCACGGCGCAAAATACGTGGGTCGGCATCGGCGGGGGCAACAAAGCAACCCACATGGCCGATCAGCTCTCGATCGGGCTCATCATCGCCCACCATGCAGATCTGCGACATGCTCACGCCGGAATCAGCACACCACGCTTGTAAGCAGGCCACTTTATCCGCCACCCCAAAAAACAGGGGCGAGAGCCCGAGATCGGTCACACGGCACTGCAATGGTGCCGACTCACGGCCACTGCAAACCCCCACAACTAAACCCGCGCGCCGCGCCGCCACCATGCGGTGACCATCACGCACATGAAAAGGCTTGAGGCTTTCCCCCTGGGGCCCATACCACATCAAGGATGAGCTCCAGCTTCCATCCACATCACAGATCACAGCACGAATCGAAGAAGGTATCTGCAGCATAGAGTTGATAATGAGCAGGGGCACTGGCGTACAAGCAGCAGCCGCAAAGAAGTCGCCCTGCACATCCTCATACATGGCAATAGGCTCGTGACAGGGCGGCACTTGACCACATGGCAAGGACAACCACACTCTCTCCCTTCCCTTCATGCCCTGCTCAACCTTTTTCCGAGCCGAGGAGTCACCGTGAGCGACATCCGCAACAAAATCATCGACATTATCGCCGAACGCCTGTCCAAAGAAAAGGACAGCATTACCGATGACAGCAACGTCATCGCCGATCTGGGCGCCGACAGCCTTGATATCGCCGAAATTATGATGGACCTTGAAGACGCCTTCGGCATCAAGCTAGAAGAAGACAACGACAGTCTCAAGACCATCGGCGACATTATCTCCTACATCGACCAGAAAGTAGCCGAGAATGGCTGAAGCGCGTCATGGGCGTCGGGTGGTAATTACTGCCACTGGCGCCCTTGCTAGCAATGGCAGCGATAGCGCCTCCTACTGGCAGGCGCTACTGGCTGGCACCAGCGGCATTGGCCCGATCACCCAATTCGATCACAGCAACCACGGCACCCACTTCGCGGGTGAAGTCAAGCTTAGCGATGGGGAATTGGCCGAAGCCTTTGGTGGGGATGCCAAAACAGCTCGCCGAAAAGATCGGTTTGTCCTGCTGGTACTCAAGGCCGCACACGAAGCCATGCAGGCATCGGGCCTTGATTACCGCAATTGGGCTGATCCTTTCCGCGTGGGTGTGATTGTAGGTGCTGGCATTGGTGGACTCAAAACCATCGAAGGCGAAGTCGCGGTACTCAACGACCGTGGCCCACGCCGCGTCAGCCCTTTCCTTGTGCCAAAGATGATTGTCGACAGTGCTGCTGGCGATATTTCCATCACTTACGGCGCCAAGGGACCAAACTTTTGCATCACCACTGCCTGTGCCACTGCGACCCATTGCATTGGCGCAGCTTTTCAGCATATCCGCAGTGGCATCTGTGATGTTATGATAACCGGTGGCTGCGAAGCCCCGATTAGCCCTCTCGGGGTTGCTGGATTTAATAGCATCAAGGCGCTTTCCACCCGCAATGACAGTCCTGAAACCGCCTCGCGTCCCTTTGACGCAGAGCGCGATGGCTTTGTTATTGCCGAAGGTGCCGGCGTGTTGATTCTTGAAGAGTACGAACACGCCAAACGTCGTGGTGCGGACATTGTTGGTGAGATCGTGGGCTACGCCTGTACGGGCGATGGCTTCCATGAAACAGCACCCGATCCTGAAGGGGTCGCCGGCGCAGCCGCCATGCGCCTTGCCATTGAAGATGCCGGCATTGCTCCCGAGGAGATTGGCTACTTCAATGCCCATGGCACATCGACCAAGCTCAACGATGCTACCGAGACCGTTATCCTCAAAAAAGTATTCGCTGAGCACGCCTATAAACTGGCCATCTCCAGTACCAAAAGCATGACCGGCCACACCCTGGGCGCAGCAGGAGCGGTAGAAGGCGTAGCCACTGCACTCAGCCTGCGCCATGGCATTATCCACCCAACGATTAACTACCAAACCCCTGATCCTGACTGTGATTTGGACTACGTCCCTAATCAGGCGCGGGAACTGCAGGTGGAATATGCCCTGTCCAACAACCTGGGCTTCGGTGGCCACAATGCCTGCCTTGTGTTCAAACGCTTTCATGGCTGATTGACTCAGCCAGTTGCACCCCTTTTTTCTTCCGCAGGTATAACTCCATGGATCGTAAACGCGTTGCCGATGAGGTCATTGAACTACTGTGTGCAAAACTGCTCACCCTGCCACTACCCGTTGATGATCCAGATTTCGACTACGAAGGCCAGCAACTGTGCCCCGATATTACGGACAACGAACTTGATATCGCCGAAGTAGCCATGGACCTTGAAGACGCCTTTGATATTCAATTCAAAGGCACCCTGCCTGGCGGAGAAGAGCTCCCCACCATCGGCGATGTCATTACCTTTATCTACGACCGAGTGAACAGCCCCGACGCTGTGTAAACGATCGTGCCCTAAGGGCCCCGCACCATACGCGGCAGACGCTCGCGCTTACGCACCAGGGCAACTCAAAGCTCACCTTGGAATTTACGACACCATTCCTGCCATGATCTGGCGCGGATTGCGGCCCGCGAGGAGTGCAACCGACATAGCCGGAGCGCCCTTTCACGGCACGTTTTGCATCACTTTGGCTCGGGTCCAACCCGCAAGCCGGGGCTTGGCTTTGCCGGGCACGATCTACACTACCTCCATGAATGATTTCTCCCAAGAACACGGCCCCTCCAATGGTAATGCTGGGGACTACGATGCCGAATCGATCAAAGTCCTTGAAGGCATGGAAGCGGTGCGTAAACGCCCAGGTATGTATATCGGCGACCCCTCTACTACGGGGCTGTACCAATGCATTTGGGAGGCAGTAGACAACTCCATTGATGAGGCTATGGCCGGTTTTTGTGATCGAGTCGTGATCACCATCCATGCTGATAATTCTATCTCCGTGGCGGATAATGGTCGTGGTATCCCAGTTACTGCCCACTCCTCTTCCGGCAAGCCTACCTTGGAAGTAGTGCTCACAGTGCTCCACGCTGGCGGCAAATTTGAGAACAATGCCTATAAAGTTTCTGGTGGACTGCATGGGGTAGGGGTGAGCTGCGTAAATGGGGTGAGCCAGTGGATGACGGCAGAAGTGCGCCGTGATGGTCGTAAATGGCGCATGCGCTTTGAGCGTGGCCATACCGTTGGTCAGCTTGAAGACTGCGGCCCCTGCGACGAGCGCGGAACCACCATTCACTTTAAACCCGATCATGAAATTTTTGAAGACAACACCATTGTCAACTATGACACCGTTGCCAGCCGCCTACGCGAGCTCTCCTTCCTTAATCGCGGGGTGCGCATTACCCTGGACGACGAGCGCGAAGAAGGCCGTGCCGAAGTATTCTATCACGCCGATGGTTTAGCAGGCTTTGTCAAATACCTGGATCGCGGCAAGGAGGCCATTCACCCCAAGGTCATCCATTTTGAACATATCACTGATGACGGCGTTAACGTTGAAGTCGCCATGGAATATAACGATAGCTACGATGACCGTTGGCTGGCCTTTGCCAACAATATCCGCAATCGTGATGGCGGCACCCACGTAGAAGGTTTCCGCACCGCACTCACCCGCGTATTCAATACCTATGCCAAAACTAATAAGCTCCTCAAGGGCGACCGCGCTCCTACCGGTGATGACCTCCGCGAAGGACTCACCGCAATCATTTCGGTAAAACTCCCTGATCCAAAATTTAGCGGGCAAACCAAAGATAAGCTGATCAATTCTGAGATATCGGGCTTGGTACAAACCGCCGTTACTCAACATTTAGGTGACTATCTCGAAGAAAATCCTCGGGTCGCCAAAGGCATTATCAATAAAGCGGTTCTCGCCCAGGTGGCACGTGATGCCGCCCGCAAAGCGCGCGAACTGGCACGCAAAGACCGTAAGGGCCTACTGGGCGCATCCAATATGCCAGACAAACTACGTGACTGTCAAACGCGAGATGTCAATGAAAGTGAGATTTTCCTGGTAGAAGGTGACTCCGCCGGTGGCTCTGCCAAACAGGGATCGGATCAATACTTCCAGGCCATTCTGCCCCTTAAAGGCAAAATTATTAATGTCGAAAAAGCTCGCATTGATAAAGTGCTCTCGCATACAGAAATTAGCGCAATGATCCAGGCCCTCGGTGTAGGCATTGGCGAGGAACTCAATCCTGCCGGTCTGCGGTATGGCAAAATAATTATTATGACCGACGCCGACGTGGACGGCTCTCATATTCGCACCCTGCTCTTAACCTTTTTCTTCCGGCAAATGCTGCCGCTGATTGAAAATGGTAATGTCTATGTGGCCCAACCACCACTGTTCAAAGTTACGCGTGGTCGCGCATCCGAGTACGTGTACAATGAAAAGACTCTGGCCACAGAGATCAAGCGTCTGGGCATTGAATCCTGCCATCTCATTGATCGTCACCTGGGCATGGAGCGGGAGGTGAAGGGTCCAGCCTTGGTAACCCTTATCGAATGCCTTGATGCCTTTGACGAACATGAACGCGTGCTTGCACTTAAAGGGCTTACCCTGGAGGAATATCTGGGCCTGCGCAATGCCGAGGACATTCTGCCCTTATATCGGGTTATTTTGGGCGAACACGATCGCTTCTGCTACAACGACAACGAGCTTGATGCCATCACCCGCGAACACCCAGAACTCTTTATGTCGGATCAAGACGATGCCGGCGAGCGTGCCTCAGCGGAAATTGTTGAGTTCACCGAGCGCGAGGACATCGAGCGCAGCCTCGATCAATTGCGCATGCTTGGGGCCAATCCCAGCTACCTCTTTGACGATAGCGCTGAACGGGTTGATCCCTTTGTGGTACGCGGTAACAAAAATGAGGTGACCCTTACCTGTCTGCGTGATATTCCAGCAGTGGTCAAAGATTTTGGCGCCAAGCAACTTACTGGCCTAACTCGCTATAAAGGTCTTGGTGAAATGAACCCCGATCAACTGTGGGAAACCACAATGGATCCTGACCGACGGCGCCTGAAAAAAGTCACCCTTTCCGATGCCCTGGAAGCAGAGCGCATGTTCTCCACCCTTATGGGTTCTGATGTGGCTGTCCGCCGTGACTTTATCGAGCGTTTTGCCTTAAGCGTGGCCAAGAAGCTTGATGTCTAGGGTTGACTCGGTATTGCTCTGCGGCTTTGGCGGTCCCACCCCAGGATGCTGCGGGCGGCGCATTGATTGCCCCCAACAGGGCGATGGTTTCGAGGCCGACTGTTTTGTGCGCAAGATCCTTGGCGATGATCCCAATCAAGAATCGCGGGTACTGGAGGTGGTAGAACACTATCGTCATTTCGGCGGCTACAGCCCCTACAATGATCGCAGTGAAGCCCAGCGCAGCGCATTAGAAAGCACCTTAGCCCAGCGCGGCATGCCCCTACGGGTTGCCTTGGGCTTTCGCAATTGGCCCCCCTGGTACAGTCACGGGCTTGAACAGCTGCATCAGGCAGGCTGCCGCAATACCATACTCTCCATCCTTGCCCCCCATCAGGGCAAGCGCAGTTGGGATGATTATATTGACGAAGCCCATGCTGCCCGGGCGGCGATGCCCCACGGCCCAACCCTGACTGGGGTGGCGGCTCCACTCTATGACCACAGTGATTTTATCGGCGCGCTGGCGGAACGGGTCAACGCTGCGGCGCAGCAATTGAGTGGCGATGACTGGGCCCTGGTCATGACCGCGCATGCCATTCCGCAGCCCGCCGAACGAGGCCAATACCGCCCGCAGGTAGAACACACCGCCGATCTTCTACGCCGCCAGTTCCCCCATCGCCCCTGGTATCTTGGCTTCCAATCAGCCCCCAGCTCCAGTCGTATCCCTTGGTCGCAACCAGTGGTGGAAGACTGCCTGAGCGACTGTGCTCGCGACGGTATTCGCCGAGTTGTGGTTATTGCCATAGGCTTTCTCGTCGACCACATAGAAGTCCGCTTCGACCTGGACGTTGAGCTTGCCGAACATGCCCAACACCTTGGCCTGGAGTATCAACGTGCCCGCTGCGTGGAAGATCACCCGCGATGTATAAGCGCCATGGCCGATCAGATTATTGCCGCCATGCAAGATCATCCTTAGCGACGCCAACGACGACTTGCAAAGTGTAGCACCGAACGTGCATCGCCATCTTCGGGCTCCCGCACGGCAGCACTGCCGTGACCATCCAAAAACAGCACCGTCGTCCGACCCCCATGGCGTTCGAAATCAACGCCCGATGGCACCAGATGACCCCATTGCCCCATGCCCGTTTCCCCCGCCACTGCATTGGCAAAAAGCACCACTTCATGGGCATCGGGAATGCCCATGGCCGTGGGATGACGCCGTCGCCCACCGCGACTCAGCGCGTCGTTCATCTTATAACTTTTGGGAGAGGCGTTGGTGAATATTTCTGGATCACGCCACTGGTAACTGGGGCTTTGAAATACCGTATTACGGCCGCGAGTGTCTGGACGATCCACATAGCTGGGCAGGCGATAAAACCAGGCGGGAGATTGATCGGGATCCGTAATGCCATGATTGCGGCTCGCCGGATAACGTCCGCCATGATCATCGGCATACATCCCTGCCGCCATCCCCACTTGGCGCAAATTGGAGAGACAAGCCGTCAGGACTGCCGAACGACGAACACCGCCAACCACTGAAAGCAACAGAGATCCCAGTATCCCAATGATCGCCACCACTACCATTAACTCTGCCAAGGTCATGCCGCGGCAGGAGTCCTGACGCCTTTGCCACATGATCACGCTTCCCCTGGGGGATCTCGGCGCGGAGGCTCTGCCTGCTGATCGCTTGCGGCTGATGGAGCTGGTGTGTCCGCTAGTTCTGATTCGTCCGGTGCTCCTGTTTCCTCCGGCGCCTCTGGCGCGGCGGCATCGCTGCGCTGTGCTGGGGCTGGAACAACCGCGGCTTCTTGTCCCGAAACATAGGCCGTGGCAAGGGCCTGTACTGCTGTCGCTGCGGCTTCGGTTTCACGGCTGGCATAGCGCTGGGGAATCATTCTTCCTCGCAAGGCGGCATCGGCTTGCACACAGAGATCTTCCACAGGCAGATAGACACGGCGCACCAAATACCACCCCATGGCCGCACTGAGGGCGAGAATTGCCGTTGCCACCAAGGCAATCCAATTACGCCCCTCTTCCAAAGTGCGCCGAGCTTCGGCGTACAAAAGATGCTTGAAGGAGCCATCTTCATCGAGCTGCGCCACTGCCGCGCGCACCTGCCCACCACGGCCCTGCCAAACTTGAGGGAGGGTTACCGCATCGTAGAGCTGGGGATCGGGGTTAAGGATATCCATATCTACTTCACCGTGAATATCTCGTGGTGTCAACCCGCCCTCGGCATCAATCAGCACGCGCTGCACGCCTGTCCAAGAGCCTGGACCTGCATACACCTGACCGGGATGAGCGGCATGGGCCGCGTGGGCCTGCAAGACTTCCTGCAGACCTTGAGCATAGACGTCACGATGGGCAGCGCCAATGCGATCCCCCAAGAGTAGGAGGAGCACAGCCGCCAGCACCCCTGGAACACAGCCAGCCAACCAACAGTTTAGGCGCAAGCCTCGCAAAGACAGCATCTTACCTCCTCCTCCCAACACCATCAGGAGCTTAAAGCTCTGTCCTACAATACCACCCCCAAAAGGCCAACAATCCCGGGCGGCTTCTATCGTATCAGGAAAGGGAATGCAGACCTTGCAGACCAAGATCCTCAGCGCACAAAGCGCCCTTTTCACGGCGTTTTGTGGCTGATTCGGAGCTCGACACTCGCAAAGATACGCTTTTTTGCATACTGGCCTGAGCCCCCCTTGTCTTGACAGATGTTTCTATTAGAGTAACGACTATGAGCTCGCAACCCAATTCATCCATCGCCCATGGCCTTGGCCTCCTCGCCCATATCGCCCTGGCGGGGAAGGCCGTAGGCTGTCGGCCACTGGCGCGCGAGGTGGGCATGAATGCCGTGCGCTGCAATCGTCTGCTGAAAAGCTTGGCTATGGCAGGCTACCTTGAACAAGATCAGCGCCGCCGCTACCGCCCAGGCCCAGCCTTTCAGGTGTTGGCGGCCGCAGCGCTCCATGGTTCGCCATTACTGCGTCAGGGCACGCCGCTCCTGCAGAAATTGGCGCTGGAAAGCGGATACACCGTAGCCCTGGGAATAGTTTGGGATACACGCGTGGTGTATCTGTGGCATGGGGGACAAGTCGGGGCCAGTGCACCCTACCCCGCAGAAGACTCCTCCATTGGCCGTCTTTTTGCCGACCCCAGCGCCCAGTCGGCAAGCGTCATTCATCACAACCATCGCTCACTGGCGGTGCCTCTTCCCGACTCCAGCGCGATGGGCCTGGCTCTGACCCATATCCCCCTGGACGCAGCCCTTCCACCCCTGCGCCACCTTCTGCATCAATACGCCAAACGTTTCAGTGAGCTCAACCATGAATGAATCCCTCCGCTGCACCAGTGAACAGATCAGTGAAAACGCCTTTCCCCATGAACAGCATGACGCCGATGTCTGTGTGGTTGGCGGGGGCATGGCTGGCATCTGCGCCGCCTTGGCGGCGGCACGGGCCGGAGCGCGCACCGTTTTAATTCAGGATCGTTCCATGCTGGGCGGGAATGCCTCATCAGAAATCCGTATGTGGATCTGTGGGGCGCATGGACCCGATTACAAAGAGGGGGGGATTCTTGAGGAATTGCAATTAGCCAACATTCTTCACAACCCTGGCTTACAGTATTCCCTTTGGGACGCGGTGCTCTACGATGCAGTGCGTCGCTGCGATGGCCTACAGACCATCCTCTCGTGCACCGTATGCGGGGTTGCTATGGACCAGGGCCGTCTGCAGTCCGTGCGCGCCTGGCACCTGACCCGCCAGTGCTGGATTACCGTTACCGCCCAGCAGTTTATCGACTGCTCGGGCGATAGCGTACTGCGTGCAAGTGGGGCAGCCATGCGTCGGGGACGAGAGGGACGCGATGAATTTCAGGAAAGCCTTGCCCCCGAAAAGGCCGATCGCCAGACCATGGGGAACTCTATTCTTTTGCAACTGCGCCGCAGTAACCCATCCCATCACCGCCCCTTTCGCGCCCCGCCCTGGGCTCGTGAGATTGCCCCCGATCATCCACGCTATGCTCATCTTACCCCCAGTGGACATAATTTTTGGTGGCTCGAACTGGGTGGCCAGGACGATACCGTTGGCCAAGCCGATGCCATCCGCGATGAACTTATGGCCCTGGCCTTGGGAGTGTGGGCCACCATAAAAAATCATCCTGATGGGCGTGGCCATGGCTGGAAACTGGAATGGGTAGGAAGCCTCCCGGGCAAACGTGAGAGCTTTCGCTATGTGGGTGCTCATACCCTCACCGAGCACGAAGTGGCCAGTGGTGGCAATTTTCCCGATCGCATTGCCTACGGCGGCTGGAGCATGGACGACCACCCCCCTGGCGGCTTTGATCATCGCGGCGACCCCACCCAATTCCATGCCGCCCCATCCCCTTACGGCATCCCTGCGGGAATCCTCTATAGTAGTCAGGTGCCCAATCTGTGGTGCGCCGGACGCAATATAAGCGCAACCCATATGGCCCTCTCCAGCACCCGCGTCATGGCCACCTGTGCCATGCTGGGACAGGCCGCTGGCAATGGCGCCGCCTTGGCGGTAGCGGCCGCATGTGATGCCGCCGAGGTTCATACCAAGCAGCTCCATCGCTGGCAAAATATCCTTATGGACAGCGATCAGTGGCTTCCAGGGTTTACCAAAGCCTTGCCTGGGCTCACCCAAACAGCCCAACTCTCCAGCAGTGCTTCTGATGAGTGCGAAGTCCTGCGCGACGGCATCGAACGCCGCCTTGATGGCCATCGCCATGCCCTCGACTGCCAAGCAGGCGACTGGGTGGAGTTACGCTGGGATAGCCCCCAGGACCTGCAGCGCCTGCGCGTGGTGGGGGACAGTCAACTTCATCGCCCCAAGCGTATGCCTTGCTCGCGGCCCGATGACGATCATCACGAGGCCATGCCTGCCCCCCTCTGGCGTCATGCTCGTATTTGCATCCAGGAAGATCCGCAAGGGTCATGGCATACCATAGCCGAGATCTGCGATAATAGCCAGCGCTGCCGTATCGTTCCCCTGCGCAGGCGTGCCTGCGCCCTGCGCTTTCACATCCTTGCTGGGTGGACTGAAGAGGGACCCATACGCCTGCATGCTTTAGAAGTAGGCGAGCCAGACTGGGACCAGGCACCCCAGCCCTGCCCCTGGCCAGAGCCCTTCTACCAGCACGGCAAGCCAGGACGGGGACCAGCAGCCTAACGTTTGAGTAAAACGTCATCCGGAAATTAGGGACCGAAGTTAGGGACACGAAGTTAGGGACTATCTTATAAAGTTAGGAAAGTTAGGGACAGGCTACCTTATTGCCCAACCCGATGAAGAAGTTAGGGACAGGCTATTTTATTGCCCCAAGCCGATGCCCTGCTCGCGCCGCCCGATGACGATCATCATCGCCTGTCCTTCTTTGGGTGCTCTGCTTGAGTTCGAGGGTTCGTTCCAGCAGCGAAGTTAGGGACAGGCGAAGTTAGGGGCTAACTTATTGCCCAACCCGATGCCCTGCTCGCGCTGCCCGATGACGATCATCACGAGATCAGCCCTTCGTACCTCTCTAGATCTAGCCTGTCCCTCTTTGAGCGAGTGAGATGAACGGTAGCGCAATGCATCATATGCATATAATGTAAGCATATAATGCTGCGTGGGTGTCCTTATCGGCCTTTTCTCCTGGTTGTACGTCGCTGATTGCGCCTGTAGATGCCCTCACACCCGCGCTATCCATGCGTAAAGATTATGGGTAAAAGACAATAGTATCATTATGTATAATGATTAGGCGAAACCCATTGCCCCGTCAGCTCATAGCCCAGCCTACGCCACTCGTCACCACGACCTCCAACCCTCATCATAGGAGCGTGCTATGCACATTGGCGTTGTTGCCCATGACGGCGGCGATCCCCGCCTTCCCATCTCCCCCACGAGCGTTGGCCAGCTCCTTGGCCTCGGCGCAAGCATCTCGATCCAATCGGGCATTGGCCAGCACTGCCAGTGGAGCGATGCCGACTGGTCGGCAGCTGGAGCGCAGGTAGAAAGCGATCGGAGCGCCATCCTTGCTGGCGCTGATATGCTGGTAAGCGTTCGTCCACCCAGCATCGAGGATCTGCGGCAGCTGCGCCCAGGAAGCATCACCATAAGCTTCCTGGATCCCTTTAATCAACGCGATCTCATTGAGGCTGCTGCCAGCGCGCAAGTGTCCTGCTTGAGCCTGGAAATGGTGCCGCGCTCTACCATCGCTCAGAAAATGGATGCCCTCTCAAGCCAGCACTCCCTGGCGGGCTATTATATGGTTCTCTTGGCGGCTGAACGCCTGGATCGTATTCTGCCCATGATGACCACCCCATCGGGCACCTTGCAACCGGCACGGGTGTTTATTATCGGGGCTGGGGTGGCTGGCTTGCAGGCCATTGCTACCGCCAAGCGCCTTGGCGCCAGGGTCACAGCATTCGACACCCGTCCTGAGGTGGCGGAGCAGGTAGAAAGCCTGGGGGGTCGTTTTCTCAACATTGACCTGGGACGAACAGGCTCCACCGAACAGGGCTACGCCACAGCATTAAGTGAGGAACAGCTCGCGGCCCAGCAGGCTGGGATGACCAAGGCCTGCGCTGAATCAGACATTGTGATCACCACCGCCCAGCTCTTTGGCCGTCCTGCCCCACAGGTCATCAGCCAGGACATGGTAAGCGCCATGCGTCCAGGCAGTATCATCATCGACTATGCCGTGTCGTCTGGCGGCAATGTGGCGGGATCGCGTGCGGATGAAGAAGTCGTGGTCGATGGGGTACGCATTATTGGCTTGAGCAACTATCCCGGACAAGTCGCCCACAGTGCGACCTTAATGCTGGCCAATAATATCGCCCATATGATCCGCCACGGCTGGGATGAGGAAACCAAGACCTTCTCTCTCACAAAGGATGAGGAGACACTCTCCTCCTGCCTGATCACCCATGCAGGAGAAGTGGTCAATCCAACTATTCGTGGTCATTACGGCCTCCCTACCCAAAAGCCCGAGGAGAGCATCGCATGAGTATTACCCTATTGGCCTTCGTCTTTGTTCTTGCCCTCTTTTTGGGCCTGGAACTCATCGGCAAGGTTCCCGCCACCCTCCACACCCCCCTGATGTCTGGCTCCAATGCCATTTCTGGTATCGGCATTATCGGCGCCATTGCAGTAGTCGGCAATGGCGGCGCCCAAGGCTCCACGGCGGTGATGGTATTAGGCGCTATCGCGGTGGGCTTTGCCGCCATCAATGTGGTAGGCGGCTATCTAGTAACCAACCGCATGCTGGCCATGTTTAAAAAGAAACCGAGCAATGAACAAGGAGGGAAGGCGTGAATCATCTGATTACTGGACTGCTCGTCGCGGCAATGGTCTGCTTTATTATGGGCCTGCGCGCCATGAGCCGCACCCATTCAGCTCGTCGCGGCAACCTTATTTCTGCCCTGGGCATGACCCTCGCCATTATCGGCGCGATATTAGAACTCGTGCGCCTAGAACATCTCGCCATGACCCAGGCCTGGATTATTCTCGCTGCCATTGGGCTTGGTGCGCTTATTGGAATTCCTGCGGCATTGCGGGTTAAAATGACCGCGATGCCTGAAATGGTAGCCCTGTTTAACGGTTTTGGCGGCATTGCCAGTCTGTTTATTGCCAGTGGTGAAGTGGTTGCCAGTGGCGGGGGCATGACTGGGTTCACTGCTAGCACCGCCTTTCTCGCCATGCTTATCGGCGGCATTACCTTTACGGGCTCACTGATTGCGTTTGGCAAATTGGCAGAGTGGATTCCCTCACGCGCCATTTGCTTCCCCGCCCAGCATGTCCTCAACGCGCTCCTCTTACTAGCAGTGCTGGTTGGCGTGGTCAGCTTTGCCATCTGGCCTGAAGCCCAGTGGATTTTCTGGGCCGCCATCGCCGTGGCGGCTGTCCTCGGCATTATGGCAGTCATTCCCATTGGTGGTGCTGATATGCCCGTGGTGATCAGTCTCCTCAATAGCTATTCAGGATTGGCCGCCTGTGCCGCTGGCTTTGCCATTGGCTCTCCCCTACTGATTACCATTGGTGCCTTGGTGGGTGCAGCGGGCATTATTCTCACCAAGGTCATGTGCAAAGCCATGAATCGCTCCCTGGGCAATGTCCTCTTCTCTGGCTTCGGCAGCGCCACTAGCAGCGGCGGCGGCGGACCCCAAGGCGAAGCGCAATCACTGCTTCCCCAAGACGCCTATTATGTGTTGGAAGCAGCTCAGTCGGTGGTATTTATTCCTGGATATGGCATGGCTGTGGCGCAGGCCCAGCACGCCGTGCGCGAATTGGCCGACACCCTCGCTGCCAACGGCTGCGATGTGCGCTTTGCCATTCATCCCGTGGCGGGGCGCATGCCTGGACACATGAATGTGCTCCTTGCCGAGGCCAATGTCAGTTACGATCTTTTAGTGGAGATGGATGATATCAATCCGAGTATGCCCACGGTTGATGTGGCTGTGGTTATCGGCGCCAATGACACCGTCAATCCAGCAGCAGTAGAAGATCCCGAAAGTGCCATTGCTGGTATGCCGATCATTCTTGCCCATCAGGCCCGTCAGGTTTTCGTCCTCAAACGCAGTATGCGCTCTGGCTTTGCTGGCATTGAAAACCCCCTGTTTTTCCGCGATAATACCTGGATGATTTTCGGTGATGCCAAAACAACCATCGAAGCCATCAATGGTGAATTCAAGGAAGGCTAATCTCTGTATCTCAGCCTTGTCCCGTGTACCGTGAATATCTTGAAGAAGCTGCTGCGCCGTGATCAGCAGCGGCGCAGCGACTTCTGATGGTTCTTATGGGACACTGCACTCGATCAGGAAAGCCGTGCACAGGCCGTGCACGGCTTTCCATTTGGCCTTACCATGGCCCGCTCTACCCTAAACCACTATGTCAGCATCAAGAGCCACCAGCCACCGAGAAGTAGAGTGCAAATGGCGCATTGACGGCCGTGATCAGGCTGCCGCCTGTGCCCTGTTTTGTCAGCTCGCCGGACCGCCCGAACACTTACAGCAACGCAATCGTTTTTTTGATACTGCCGAGGGCCATCTACGCGCTCAGGCCACCAGCCTACGCCTGCGACAAGAAAATGCCCGACTTCTCCTTACCTGCAAACGCCGCGTCGCCAAGCGTGATGGCGCCCTGCACCAACAACAGGAGGAAGAATCCTGGCTCAATAGCGTGCTCTGGAATCTCTACAGTGAGGCCCCACTAATCCCCCACGGCGCCCTCCCCTTGCCGCCACAGGCCCGTCACCTGCTTGGCTCACGGCCGCTCTGCAATATGGGTGGATTTGACAATCGGCGCCTCCAGTGGCACTGGGACAGGGATGTGCTCTGCCTCGACTGCACCGACTTTCCCCGCGGGCAGCGTGAGTATGAAATTGAAATCGAATTGGGGGGCACACGTGACCAAGACTGGTGGTGGCACACCCTGCGCCAAGGGGGCATTGCCATGAGCGATCAGTCCGAGACCAAATTACATCGCTACCTGCGCCTCCAAAAGGAGCAGCGCTAAACTGGCACTGGCCCAGGCTCGGCCTGGACCTACCATAGCTGCATCATGAGTGATCACGTACAGATTCGCATTATCTCCCTGCTTGAAGAGGCTGCCAACAGCTTCGAACAATTGGAGACCCTCGCCAACCGACTGCTGCGCGAAATACCCGCCGACAAAGTCGATCAGGTTGAGTTACGCCCCATCGAACGAGATATTATGGAGGCCGACAACGAGCCCGGCAGCGAGGTCGACCACATCGTATTCATTCGCTACCGCACCGACCAAAGCGATGACGAGTTTTAAAAACCCCTAGACCCGTCGGAGAATACCGAGTGAGGCGCGAACATAGGCCTCACTTGAGTCCTGATCTTCGACGTTGGCCAAAGCCTGCTCACTTTCACGAACGCTAAAGCCCAGGGCCACCAGGGCGCGATGGGCCTGAGAGCGAGCGTCGTCCGCAAGTGTTGCAGGGGCGGCTGTGGCATCGCTGCTGTCATCGCTGCTTGGGCTTACCCCTAGGGGTATGCGCTCCACTTTATCGGCGAGTTCCAGGACCATGCGCTCGGCACTTTTGGCGCCAACTCCTTTGACTTTTTTAAGCGCGGCAACATCACGCCTGTGGAGGCTGCGACGTAGTTCATCAACCCCCAAGGTTGAGAGAATAGCCATCGCCACCGCGGGACCGACGCCCTGCACTGCGGTCAGCAAGTCAAAGGCCGCACGCTCTGCGGGATCGTAGAAACCGAAGAGGAGATGCTCGTCCTCACGAACCACCATGCGCGCATGCAATAGTACCGTACTGCCATCAAGGGGGATGGCGCGGCGGGTATATTGGGATACGCGCAAACGGTAGCCCACTCCCTGCACATCCAGACTGACATTGCCATCAGGATCTAATTGCACGGCAACGCCGCGAAAAAAATCATACATCACCGTACTCCCCCGCTTGAGCCCAACGAATCAAGGCTGCAGGGTCAGGGTCTTTAAAATAGGCTGATCCGCACACCAAGCGGGTTGCTCCATCGGCCACTACCAGGGGTATGGTACTACGATCAATACCCCCATCGACCATAATCGGCAACTGGGGAAAACGCTCACGCACCGCACGAATACGCGGCCGCACGGCGGGAATAAATGCCTGCCCGCCAAAGCCCGGGTAGACCGTCATCAGCATGCACTGATCCACCTGGGCCAAGGCGTCAAACCACATACAAGGATCCGTGTCAGGGTTAAAGGCCAGGCCCGTTGCCGCGCCAGTGCTGCGCAACTGACTTATGGCATCATCTATGGCACGCGGACCCACGGCTTCTACGTGCACGGTTATGGCATCTGCCCCAGCATCGCGAAAGGATTGGGCGTAGCGCAGGGGATCAGTCATCATCAGGTGCACATCTAAGACCAGGTCGGTGGAGCGCCGCATCGCCTCGACCAAAAGCGGGCCCAAGGTAAGGTTGGGAACAAAGTGGGCGTCCATGACATCCACATGCACCTGCGATGCACCTGCCGCAGCACAGGCAGCCAATTCATCTGCCAAACGAGCAAAGTCACAGGACAGTAAACTTGGCAGGACAATAATGGGTGATTGCGACATGATGACTCCACAACAAACGCTGGGGTGAACGATACGTACACTGACTCGACCGGTGATGTTCACAGGCCTCGGCCAGGGGCAAGGCCCAGCAACCACTCTCAAGACAGCCAGGGCAGCGTTCCCGCTCTTTTCCATGGCAGGCTTTGCGTCGCGCTGAAATCTCGGTGTTGGCCCTAGCTTGTGTTTTTACAAAGGATGGCACTATACCCATCCTTCAAAGATATCGTCATTACAACACTATACCGTCATAAGGAGCCACTCATGGCCGCTGAATTTACCGACGACAACTTCGCTTCTGATGTTCTTGGCAGTGACAAGCCCGTATTGGTGGACTTTTGGGCCCCATGGTGCGGCCCCTGCAAAATGGTTGGGCCGATCATTGAAAAACTGGCCGGTGAACTGGATGATGTCGTTATTGGCAAATTGAATGTCGATGACAATCCTGGCACCGCCCAGAAATATGAAATCATGTCCATCCCCACCATGCTGCTGTTTAAAAACGGTGAAGTCGTGGCCAAGAGCATGGGCTTTATGCCTGAACCCAAAATTCGCGAATTTATCAGCTCCAATAGCTGAGCTGGGCTCGGCGGCGCATGGGCCACACACCATGCGCCGTCGCCTCCCTGGCGCCTCCTACCATGAGTGGCATTTCTCTGGCGTTAACCCCGGCATATTTGCTTCGCCGCTGGAAACGCTTTCTTTGTGAAGCACGCCTAGAAGACGGCACTGTGGTAAGAGCCCACGTGCCCAATTCTGGCTCTATGGCCACCTTACTGCGTCCCGACTGCCCCGTGTGGCTACGCCATGATCCCTCACCACGACGCAAACTCGCCTGGACCCTGGTTCTTATGGAAACCACCATGGGGGGATTGGCAGTAGTCGATACCATGCTTCCCAATCGGATGGCATGGGCGGGTATCATGGATCAGCAAGTGCCTGAACTTGCGGGTTACCGCCAGCCACGCCGCGAAGCCAGCATCCCCGAGCTTGCCCCCCACGACGGCACTCGTTCGCGCTTCGACTTGGTCTTGAGCGATCACATTAAAGATGCGCGAAGCTGTGTGGTGGAAATCAAAAACGTCACCATGCTGGGGCGCTCCGGCGAGGAACAGCCACGACAGGCGGATTTCCCCGATGCGAAAACACTTCGCGGTCGCCGTCATCTGCTCGACTTGGCCCATCTCGCGGCAATGGGCTACCGTTGCGTCCAGTGGTATATCTGCAATCGCAGCGACTGTGATCAAGTGGGTATTGCCCGCGACATTGACCCCGCCTATGGCGAAGCTCTTGATACGGCCATGGCTGCAGGGGTGGAAGTCTTGTGCTATCGCGCCGCGATCAGCAGCAATAATGTCAGTATTGGACAAGCGGCTGCCTTTATCCCCTCCTAATATCTCTGGACTCAGCCTTCGGGAGACCCGGAAAACCTGCCGTCTCCCAGCCCCAACCGAGATACTGCCTCACCGACCATGCGGTAGCCTAGTCCTCAAGCAGGTGCCGAAAGTCGGCGGCTTGCTGCGCTTGTCCATCTTCGCGGAAGGCGGAGAGCATGGCATCCAAAAGCGTCCGCGTATCATACGACACAGAGGCCAACTGACCGCCAAGGAGGGTACGGGCCTGGGCAAACCCCTGCGACACGCCGCGGGTAATGGCTTCGCTAAACGCCGCAAAACGTGGGTGGTCTACCTCCATGCCAGCACCAAGGCGCGAGACAAAATCAAAGATACGCTGGGCCGTAGGCTCGGCGGCAAAATAACTGCGCAGCAGATCCTGATCACCACGCACCTCGACCTCAAGGCTATGACCACTTACTCCCAAGAAAGCCGCCTGGCCGTGCTGGAGCAACATTTCACGCGCACTCTCCAACCGCGCATCGTTACCCACCTGCATTTCTCGCACCTGGGCAACACTGGCTCTGGTATAGGATTCTTGATAGTCGAAGGCTGCGGCGTTAATGCGGACGCTGGCACTACGTCCATCGGCGGAGGCAATATCCATGGAAATCGTGGTGGTTGCCATGGACAGGCGCTGCTGGTGACGCTGCACATCTGCCACCTGAAACTGCCGTGCTGGCGGCCCCTGTGGGGCTTGGGGCTGGGGAATCGTGGTACGACGACCGCGGTGATTGGCGTGGAGCACTGCCGGAGGGAAGATACGATTTCCCAAGGCCTGGGTATTGAGCAGACTTCGCATGCCCTCAGTATCGGCTCAGCCTGGACGCACTTGAGCACCTAAGTGATAGAGCATACTCTCCCTGCCAAGAGGCCCCCTCCCTTCCAGGCCAGCTAAACGCTGCCTGGACGACACCACCCATACCATACTCATACAAGGTCCGGTAACGCCCATGCACAACCCCGAAGAGCAGAGCGAAGAAGCCCATCATCTCGCCCCAGCACCGCGCCCACGGCGCCTCTGGCCATGGATTTTAGGTGTGGTGTTGATCATTATTACCCTGATTCCCATTGGTATTCTTCTCCTCTTAGAAATGGGCTTTTCGTGGCTCGCGCGTCAAGCTATGCATGACTTCGCCCTTGAACATGAAATGGTTATTGAAGGCAAGCATGAAGTCTCCGCTTCTCTGCTTGGTAGCTCCATTACCATTAATGACACGGGCCTACGCGACGCGGGCCGCGGCGATGCGCGGCCCTTTATGGGCTTTGCTAGCCTCGATATTGACACCAGTTTGTGGGCTGCTTTGCGTGGCCGCGACTTGGTTATCGACCACGTAGAGCTACAAGCGCCCTATCTTGACCTGCGGCGCCGTGAAGATGGCAGCATTCCCGGAATTCCTGACGAGCTGCAAGCGCATTGGCAGCACGACGATCCGCCACCCGCCCTGATTATGTTGGCTGGTGCCCTGGATATGGCCCGTGGCATCCTCCTCGAGCAGCCTCAAGGGCGCAGCGGCGAGGACGCACATGTGGTTCACCTGCGCCGTCTCCTAGTACAAAACGGAAGCATCCATTTTCCCGACCCCCTGGTCGCCATAGACAATAACGGGGACACCACCTGCGCTTTCTCTCTGCAGGGGGTCACGATTGAAGCCAGTGATCTCAGCAGCCACCCCCAACCGCAGCAAACCCAAAGCCTGCGCATTTCGCTGGATACTGCCGCTGCTGGTTCTGGCCAACTGAGTCTCCAGCACTCCCCCCTCAATGGCGGCGCATTCACCCTTTCCTGGACCGATGTGCCACTCCAACACATTGCCCATCCTACCATGAGCGGCGACCTACTCTCTGCCTACAACCCCCAAGGATCCGGCAATCTGCGCTGGCAATTAGCGTGGGATGGCGCGGGCAGATTAGAAGGGCAGCTCACCGTTTCCCTTTATGATCTGCGCATACACCCCGCCGACAGCAGCGATCGGCAACTCCAACAGCTCGCCGTCTTAATGCGTCAAGATGACAGTCTCTTTACCTGGGAAGTACCCTTTAGCGGAAGCCTGAGCGAACCCTTGGCCCCACAACTCAGCTGGGAACATTTTCTTGAGCGCTTGCGTCAGCATTACCTTGAGGGACCAGACGATATGTTGTAGCATTCCGTCCTGCTTCTCTCCCAGGGCGATGCAAAGCTTGCTCTCGGAATCGCCGATTTCCTAATCGGTCAGCACAAACGTTATTGAATGGGGCGCTTGTGCGCCAAAAGCATACACCGCGAAGCGGGAATTCCTTACCCAAGGTGAGCTTTGAGCCGACCTGGCTTCTCTCCTATGCGTGCGCTTGTATTTATGCACCAGGGACATACGTTTTCATTATGGCCTCGTCATCTCACAGTTGGATGAGCACCCTATCCTCCCTGCGAGCGCGCCTAGCCTCCCCGCTGGGGCTTCTCTTGGGCCTGCCGCTGCTGGCCATGGGGTGCACGGTGAGCGTGGCAATAATTGCCTCCCAGGTAATCCAGGATCAGGCGCGTAGTAGTGGGGCCATGCGCTTTGCCGACATTCTGGAGCGCAAAGTCGAGCGCAGCGAACGCTTTTTCGCCGAGGCAGAATCCCTCGCCCAAACGGTGGGGGATCTTGTGGCCCACCATGACTTTGTGCCCAGCACCGAACTCCTTGGCCTACCAACCATGCGCATCAATCGCGCCAAGCCCTCCATCTCAAGTTTGGCGTGGATTGATGCCGATGGCTCTTGGTATGGTACGCATCGCCTTCCAGAGGGGCATATTCGCTTTTTAGAAGTTCGCACCGACCGTGCGTGGCAACGAACCTTTGAATGGTCTAACGGATCGTTGGTCCTGGATAGCGAGAACCCACGGGATTTTGATGGCCGGCAACGCCCTTTTTTTCGTCACGCAATGGAGCATGGAAGTTCCTGGACTCCCCCGTATCGCTTTACTGGCAGTGATGTAGCAGATGCCTTTCACGTCATGGGCATGACCTACGTACATCCCATATACGACGAACAGGGAATCATGCGTGGCATGGGTGCCCTGGATTTCGATCTGGATTCCCTCTCATCAATGATTTCCCAGCGACCTGCCGAAAAGCAATTTCGCGCCTTGGTATTTGATTCAGCGGGCCAGCTCTTGGCTTGCCCCCACCCCCTGACTACCTTGAGCATTGCTGGCAATCATAGCACGCCGCGCATTACTGATTTAGAGGATCCTGCTGCGATCCCATTGTGGTCGTTGATTCGCTCAGGATGGGACGGCAGTAAACAAGCTCTTGAACTGGAGCATGATACCACCTACGTGCAAATGCTCCCCATCCGCAGCTCAAGCACCCTTGATCTTTCCCTCGCCCTCCTTGTCGACCGCACCGTATTACACCAGCCACAGCAGCAATATCGCGACCTGATGAACTGGTTACTGCCCAGTATTGTCATCGCCGCTGGATTGATTGCGCTCCTCTATGCGGGCAGTGTCGCCACCATCCGCAAAGTCGCCTACCGTGCACAATTACGCGCCCAAGAGGCCGAGAACCGCGCTCGTCAACTGGGCAGCTACCATCTGATTCGAGAGTTGGGCCACGGCGGCATGGGCGAAGTTTGGCAGGCTCGACATCGCCTTCTAGCAAAACCCGCGGCAATCAAAATCATTCGCCCCGATCGCCTCAGTGACCGTCGCCACGATAGCGAACGCCTGGCGCGGCGTTTTCGCCGCGAGGCGGAAATTACCTCCAGCCTCCGCTGTCCCTATACGGTATCGGTGTTTGACTTTGGCATCAGCGAGGATGACCAATGGTTTTTGGTGATGGAGCTTGTCCACGGATACAATCTTCATGATGTACTCACCATTGATGGCCCCCAACCTCCAGGTCGCGTCATGACCATTATGCGTCAAATATGCTTTTCTCTCCGCGAAGCCCATGCCCACAATCTGGTCCACCGCGATCTCAAATTACAAAATATTATGATCTCCCCACAGGGGGAATGCGGCGATCACGTCAAGGTTCTTGATTTCGGCATTGCCCTTAATCGCAATACAGGTGATGACAGCCATAGCTCAGAGCACATGATTACGCGTGCCTGTGGCACTGCGGGATATACGGCCCCTGAACAAGCTCGCGGACTAAACGTTGATGGCCGCACCGACCTCTACTCACTCGCCTGTGTTGCCTGGTTGTTACTCACCGGTGAGCCCGTCTTTGATGGTGCCAACACACTTACCGTAATTAACAAGCATTTACATTGTCCCGTACCTCGCGAGGCCCTGCAGGGACCATGGGGCATCCCCGCCGACTTAGCGACTCTTATCTGTGACTGTCTCGAAAAAGACCCGCAGAATCGTCCAGCCAATGTTGAAGCTATTATAGCACGCTTGGATGCTATTGTCTGCAGCCCACAACAAAACTGGCTGCGCAATGAAGCGCAGTCATGGTGGGCGCGGCACCCCCCTACCGAGCTCAGCGAACCAGAAGATCACACGCTCCACATGTCGCACCACGCCCAACTCTCACCCACGCTCACTCATAGTTCCAGCAACCTCCCTGAACCCGAACAATTACATCGCAAAAATACCGACTAATGAAAAGAAAGCGCGCATTCATCGACTGATTGGTGCGCCGAGAGCCTTATAATGAAGACTCGCGGCCTGTACCTTGACGGCAATATGCTTGATTGCTGCATGCTCTAGACGCGCCCGCATGCCCCAAACCTGTTACTCAGCCGCTGACAAGACTGCGGGAGACCTCTCGTTCAAGGCACTCACCAGAAAATATCTGCCCCTACCGTTAAAGCATAGGTCTCAACATCCCTTTCTCTCCCTCCCTTAAGTCCCCGCGCAAAACCCTGGGTGACCAAGGCCTATACATTGCTAAGCTGTAATCCAGCATGTGGCAGACCATACGACAACTCTGGACCATCCTTGATGCCCAAGAACGGCGACGCACCGTATTGATGCTGGTGCTGATGCTGGGCCTGGCTCTCATGGAGGTAGGTGGCGTGCTCTCCATAGCCCCCCTACTGGCGGTTGCGGGAAACCCTAACTTGGTTGAAGAACAACCCTTCCTAGCCTGGGTATACGCCGCTGGCGGCTTCACCTCCACCGACAATTTCCTCATCGCCTGTGCCCTTTTTGCTCTGACCATGGTGGTGGCAACATCCGTGTTTCGCGCCCTGGCCCACTACGGCATGTATCGCTTTACCAATATGCGCAGGCACACCCTGGCCTGCCGCCTCCTGGCCGCCTATCTGCATCTCCCCTTTGAGGATTTTGCCCAGCGCAATACCGCTGATTTAGCCAAAGGGGTTCTTTCTGAAGTTGACGTTGTTATCAACAAGGGCCTCCTGCAATATATTCGCCTGGCAGCCTATACTGCAGTAGCCATGGCCATGCTAGTGATGCTGGTCATTATCAATCCGTGGCTCGCGATTGTTCTTTTGACGCTGCTTGGTGGTGCCTACACAATCCTTTACTTAGTGGTGCGTGGAATGCTGACACACTGGGGAAACGTCCGGCAACAAGCCAATGCACAACGCTATCAAGCCACCAACGAAACCGTCCGTGGGCATCGCGAGCTCAGTATCTTGGGCCGCGAAAATGCCTACCTACAAGCCTTTCGCACCCCATCCTTAGCATACACGCGAGCCTTGACTTGGCATCAAACCCTCGCTGAAACCCCGCGCTTCTTACTCGAGGGGGTTGCCTTCGCTGCCATGATATCAGTACTGCTTTTTGCCTTGCTTGTTCAGCGTGAATCTCTTGCCGATATTCTCCCAATG
The DNA here is from genome assembly GCA_007693455.1 of Planctomycetota bacterium. Lineage (GTDB taxonomy): Bacteria > Planctomycetota > UBA11346 > UBA11346 > UBA11346 > REDP01. The sequence continues at coordinate 30,331 of REDP01000237.1, forward strand.
TTGGGGCTGTACGCATACGCAGGTTATCGGCTACTCCCTGCATTACAGCAGATCTACGCCGCCCTCAGCACCACACGCTTTGCAGCCGATAGCCAACACACATTATTTGCCGACCTGGATCAGATCCAAAACCCTTGTGACACTGTGCATCCTCGAGGAATCCAACAGCACCTGGAGATTGGCCCCTTACGGTACCGTTATCCCAACAGTGAGACTGGTCTTCAAGTCCCCCGTCGCATAGACATTCCAGCTGGCGCCAAAGTACAGGTAACCGGACCCACTGGGGCCGGTAAATCTACTCTACTTGATCTGATTCTTGGTCTACGCCAAGCCCAAGAAGGGGGCATTTCCATTGATGGTGAACCCCTCGAAGGCCATCGCGCCATCGCGTGGCAACGCAGCCTTGGCTACGTACCCCAGCACATTTTTCTCGCCGATGATACCGTTGCACGAAATATCGCTTTCGGCATTCCTGATTCGCGGATTGATATGGCGGCAGTAGAACAGGCTGCGCGTATTGCATCTATTCATGATGAAATCATCGCCCGTCCCGATGGGTATGATACTTTCCTCGGCGATCAAGGTGCTCGCTTCTCCGGCGGTCAGCGGCAGCGCATCGGCATCGCCCGCGCCCTCTATCACCAGCCCAGTACGCTCATCCTTGACGAGGCCACCAGTGGCCTCGATCCGTCCACCCGAACCCAGGTGTTTTTGAATATTTCACAAACCCATCCCGAACTTACCATTATCTTGGTTTCTCATGACTCTGAACAATTTTGCACTGGCGAAAAAGTCCTCACAGTATCTCATGGCGAGGCCCATCTTGTTGAAAGCCTAGGTTGAACTCTCTTAAATTTTGCACACTGAAACCATCTTCATGAAATCCACCAATCATCGGACTCCTCAAAAACCACTTCTGGTACTACCCATCGAAATCTATGAGCGAGAAATAGATGGGCGACTCTGGTTGGCTGGCGAAGCTCTTCAACGGGGATATCAGGTATTAATTGCCCACCACGGCGCAGCGTTCTTAAGCAATTTGAGCGACTGTGGCATTCTCTATAAAGACCACGGTCCAGGTCTAAGCAAACTGTGTGAATATCATGGATGGAAAGACCCCTCATTATGGATCGGGGCCCTGGATGAAGAAGGCTTAGTGTTCAGGGACAAGAATACATACCGAAAGACAAGAGTTGATGGTAAAGCTCTACAGTACATCAACGACGTTTTCTTTGTGGGAGATACCCAAAAAAACGCCGCGGGCATTGAATGTTTCGCGGCGCATACACATATCAGTGGCCACCCTCGTTTTGACCTTTGTCACGTCAAACATTGCCAATCGAGCCCTGAGGAGCCATCAGGAAAACTCCATGTTTTAATTAATACTCGATTTGGATCGCTTTTCCCTTTGGGAGAACAGACCTCTACCACTTTACGGCATCACCTTACCAACAACCCTTCTCTCAGGAAAACGGTTGCCAATGAGTTAGTGATTTTTCGTGAATTTATGGCTCTTGTTGATCTTCTTAGTTCCGACCCTAAGATTAAGATTACCCTTCGCCCACATCCCGCTGAACGACCTGATTATTATCGTAAACGATTTCAGCATACAGACAATGTTAGTGTTCAACGTTCATTTGGAGTCATTCATGCCATTCAACACGCCGATGTAGTGGTACATGATGGCTGCACTACAGCCATTGAAGCCTGCTTAATGGGAAAGGTGGTTATTGGGCAACGCCCACCTTTACCATATACCTCAATGGGCTATACAGATTTTTGTAATCAATTCTCACTTCCCACCACTTCTGCTCAAGAGACCTATAACCTCATTACCAGCTTAAGAAGTCGCCAAAGTTATCACGCTATCTCGAATCGCATGCAGGCACTCCGCGAGGCGATGTGGCCCTCGCATCATATAGCAAACTGGAACTCCATTGGTGCCGCCATGAAGATCCTTGATGTGGTAGACCAACAAAAACTCCCTCCACGGCCGGCTCCAGTCCTATCCCTTTGGCACCGTTGGAAGATAGCACGGGAGACCTTACGCCGTCACGTTTTGAAGGGGTGCTCTACCTGCCCACCCATCACCTCCATCGTTAAAAAACTTGGTCCTGCCCTTCAGCAAATTCAGCTCACTGACAGCAAATTCCCTGTCGTTACCGTTGATGACATTGTTCGTAGAACCGAGTATATTCTAGGGGAACGATTTACGGTCCAAAATATTGGCAACAATTGTTTTCTCATGTGCTCTTCCTGAAGTATTTACGGAAGGACAATATTCGTATTCACAGCAGATATTACTTTGCGAGTACGCTCTTGCCAATTATGACACTCCCTAATACAATTCACACCTGCCTTCCCCAAGCGCTCTCGGAGCTCTTCGTCATAAAGCCGCTCCAATGCTTTCCGCCATGCATCCGCATCGTTCCATGGACATAGCAACGCATTCACATTATCGCAGAGTATCTCACGAAGAACCGGTAAGTCAGATGCAATTACTGGAACTCCTGCCGCTAAATATTCGAAAAGCTTTAACGGAGAAGTGAAGGCCCCTATGTCTTCGGTTTCCCCATGCCCCCACGAATGGGGTTTATTGGGCAGCAAGGCAATATCGGCCAAAGCAAGTATTCCAGAAACCTCCGCATGAGGTATTTCTCCATGGAAAAAACAATTTTCCCGTCGAGCCACGGCGGTTAAAGCTGGTATGCGACAAACGGGTCCACCATAGATATGAAATTCCATGCGCGGACAAAGGTTGCTTAGCGTGACTATTAATTCAACCCCTTTACCTGCATGTAAGTGTCCAACATATACCGCCCGAAGCCGTTCACGCTGAATGAAAGGACGGCTTCGATGCACTGCATGAGGATTGGGCTGCGCTGCATCTGGGGCAACCAACAATTTTCTTCGCTGTTTAATACAATCTACGATGTATCGACGTGCAAGCGATCGGCTAATAACCACCAGTGCTCGAAATCGGCTCCGTGCCTGAAGTATACGCCACAACAGCCTCGCATAACACGACCCTTCTGGCACTGGACCGTGGGCTTCATATACGGTGGGCACGCCCAAAAGACTTGACCATAGGGCCATGGGCAATGAGCGTGTCCAGGCAAGATCGGATCTTTGCCAGCTGGCGGTGCAACCAAAAATTACACCACAAATAAAGCCCCATCCTGGGATTGCCGGCCAGGGAAGTAACGTCACGTGAAAGCCACCCCTGACCCCATACTTGTTAGCGATTTCCTGCTTATTCACCACATCATCGCCACGACAAGCGATTAAATGGGTCCTACATCCTAAATCGCAGCAAGCCTGGGCCACATGAAGAACGTGGACACTATTGGCTGTTGGCGAAGGAAGATTAGACATGGCACCATAGCATATTCGTGGAGACTTTGCATGGGTTAGTGGTATGGAATGACATACCGCTCTCACATCATATCTCACCGCAGCATAGGCCTGAGCCCAGTGTCGCAAATCGTTGCCCCTCATCTGTATCTTGTTCGTTTGAGGTGGTCGAACAGGGGCGCTGCACAGGGTCCCAGTGAGTTTTGTCACATTATTCATTGGCACGCATGTTATTCCTTGGCAATAATCCCGCTGCATCTGGCGATGATTGGGAATATCTGACAACACCACCGGACACCCACAAGCCAGGGCTTCCAGCACCACATTGGCCTGGCCTTCGTGACTGCTGGGCAGCACCAGGGCATCGGCGGTTTTCATCCACGCGGGGATATCGTCGCGCTGACCAAGGAAGCGGCAGATAGGGTCTATGCCCAGGGTCTTGGCTTGAGCCTTGAGTTGCGCTTCTTGACTACCTTGGCCGCAAATGATCAGGGTTATGGGACGTTGTTGGCAGGCCTGGGCTACCGCCTGCAACAGGTCGCCGAGACGTTTTTGCGGCTCGAGGCGGCCAACAAATAGGAGCAACAGGTGGTCGGCGGGAATGCTTTGCTCGGCCCTATTGATGGGGGCATAAGCATCAATCCATGCCTGATCGACGGCGTTGGTAATGACTGACAGACGGCGATTAGGTATCCCCTGGGCCTGCCAGTAGGCAGTCCCGGCCGCGCTATTGGCTATGATTTTGGTGGCTCGACGGGCAATGATCTCGCGCAGGCGATGGCGCATGCCATGAGCGTATTCCGGGGCGCTATTGCGTTCGCTTAGCACCCAGGGGATGCCTAAGCCGCGGCTGGCGAGGCCGCCGACCACGTCCATCAGGGGGAGCCAGGTTTGCAGGATCTGCGGGCGCTCGCGGCGCAGAATGCGACGCAGGGCCAGGATGAGCCGCGGGTCACGGTGGCCGTAGGCGGGGAGCTGGAGCAAGCGTAACTGTCCCGATTGCGCCTGTGGACTCTCGGCGAGTCGCTGCCACAAGGGGCCTCGATGCAGGGTTATGACACAGACCTGCCAACCACGATCGCAGAGCTCTGGGGCCAGGAGACTCAGCTGGCGCTGAGCGCCACCAATGTCTAAATCAAGAATAGCATGGGCGACCAATGGCGGCGACGGCATCTTCACGCCCGCACAATTCCTGGTTGGTTGGCGGCAAAGCGGCCGCGCGTATCAATGAGCAATACAGCCTCACGTTGAATCAGGGAGTAGTCCAGGCAATCGTGATCCGTGATCAGCATAACCGCTGCATGGGCGCGCAAGATTTCGGCATTGAGGGGAAGGCTGGGAATATGGAAACTCCAACGTCGGGTTTGTGGACAGCGTGGCACAAAGGGGTCGTGATAGGCAACCTCGGCGCCCAGGTGCAACAGTTGATCAATAATGGCCAGGGCTGGCGACTCGCGCGTATCGTCCACATTTTTCTTGTAGGCAAGACCAAGAATAAGGATGCGACTGCCCTTCACGGCAGTGCCACAGGCATTAAGAGCATCACGCAACTTCCCCACGACATAGGTCGGCATGGCGTGATTGATCTCCCCAGCCAGCTCTATAAATCGGGTGTGCACCCCATATTCTTTGGCTTTCCAGGTGAGATAAAACGGATCTATGGGGATGCAATGGCCACCGAGCCCTGGACCAGGATAGTACGGCGTAAAACCAAAGGGCTTACTGGCGGCGGCGGCGATAACTTCGTGAATGTCAATGCCCATAGCATCGGCCACTACCTTCATCTCATTAACCAAGCCAATATTGACCGCGCGATAAATATTTTCTAACAGTTTGGTCATCTCCGCCGCCCGCGGGGAAGACACTGACACTACCTGCTCCACCAATTGCTGATACAAGGCACTGCCAACCGCCGTGCAGGCAGCAGTAACACCACCTAAAACTTTGGGAATAGTTTGGGCATCGTGAGAACTTCCTGGGTCCTCTCGTTCTGGGGCATAGATCAGGGCCACATTCTCCCCTGGGAAAAAACCTGCTTCTTGCAGGGGCGGCAAGAGTTCTTCTTCGGTGGTACCAGGATATGTTGTACTTTCCAGAATTACCGCCGCGTGCGGCTGCAAGTGGGGAATAAGCGCCGCCATGGTATGGCGAACATAACTGAGATCGGGTTCACGATGTAAACCCAGGGGAGTAGGCACACAGATAATCACCACCTGGGCTTGCGCCACCACTGCCATACTCTCGCTGCAGTGAAACCCCTGGGCCTGTGCATTGGCAATCATCTGATTGCTTACGGTAGAGAGATAACTCTCGGCGCGCTGTAAACGCTCCACCTTACTGGGATCAACATCAATGCCGCAGGTGGGAAAGCCTGCAGCACATAGGCGCATTGCCAGGGGTAAACCAACATAGCCCAAGCCGATTACGGCTACGACTGCGCGGCGCTGATGGATAGTATCAATGAGGGAGGTAAACGGCATTCCCCCATTGCAATTCATGGCGCCGATTAGGCAAGAGCGGGATTGGTGAAGCACCGTCAAGGAAAGCGCTTACCCCCCCTGCCTTCAATCCAGACGGCAAGCAAGTAGATCTCAGGCGTCATTGTGCCAACAGCCCCCAGGGCGACTTAAAGCTTGCCGCCCGCCTCGCGTAGGATGCTTTTGCGCCCAATAACATCCTGTTCAGGGCGTTCTTGGTGGCGATATCAGGCGAGGGTCAATCGGTCTTGCCATGCGGCTGCTTGGTCGAGTCGTTGGTGGCGCGCTTGCTGGCCCATGTTTTGCCATGTGCGCACCGCACGCGCCATGCGGTGATTGGCTAAAAGCTCCTTGGCATGACGATCAATAAATGCCCAATATAAACCAGTAATGCCATCTTGCCACGGGCCTTTCGGCCAGCGTCCCATTTTCTTGAGATAATTGGCGCCACAAACATAAGGCTTGGTAGTCATCAAACCGCCATCGGCATGCAAAGCCATGCCCATGACATTGGGGCCCATAACCCAGTCGGCACTGTCGATAAAGCACTGCATAAACCATTTCCAGGCTTCACGCGGATGAACCTGACAGAGGGTCATAAGATTACCGGCAACCATAAGGCGCTCTATATGATGGCCGTAGGCACGGCGGTGAATTTTATCGATGAGATGATCCAGCGGCGGAATAGTGCTACCGCCGCGCCACCAACAGGGGGCAAGTCGGCGCTGCGCGTGATAGTGGTTGGCGTGATCCTGATGGGTTCCGTAATGGCGATCTATGCCGTATACAAATTCTCGCCAGCCGAGCACTTGTCGACACCATCCTTCTACGGCAGCCAGTGGAGCATGGCCCTGCTCATAGGCCTCAACAACATCACCTGCTAGGTCGGAGGGGTGGAGAAGGCCTACATTGATGTACGGGCTCACGCAGGAATGAAACAGCATATCATGCTCAACCGACATGGCATCTTGATAGGCGCCAAAATGGGGAAGGCGCTGGGTAAGAAATTGCCGCCACATATGCTGGGCCTGGGCGCGTGTGGTCGCCCAGGCAAATGCCTGGCCATGGCCAAGATGATCGGGAAAGGACTGCTGCACTTCTTTGATTACCGCCTGCTCGACACTTCCTGGAGCGGGTGGCTGATACGTTGGTACGGATAGAGTAGGTGGTAAAGCCTGACGATTGTCACGATCAAAACTCCAACGCCCACCCACTGGTTCGCCGTGGCCGTCCATAAGCAATCCGGTGCGTCGACGCTGCCACTGCCAGAAATCTGCCAAATGGAGGCGGCGGGCATCGCTCACCCATGCATCAAGGCTGGCGAGGGGTGTAGCGAACAAGGGTGAATCTGCTTCTTCACGCACGGCAATGCTGGCCTCCTGGCAGGCCTGGTGCATGGCCTCTCGGGCAAAGCGATCAGCTAAGGGAAAACAGCGCAGGCATCGCCAGCCATGCTGCTGCATCTGATCAATGACCTGCTGCCAGTGACTCGCCTGCGGATCTGACTGCTGGAGACTACGATACACCACCGTTGTCCCCTGCTCGCGACGTTCGGCGGCATAGTGACGCATGGCCGCCAAATGAAATACCAGCTTGTGTTGATGATAGGGAACATGACGGCAGAGATCATGACTCTCGACCATGAGCACGGGTAAATCTGCCAGTGATCCCAAGCGTTGGCGAGAAAACAGTTGGTCGCCGCAAATGAGAAGCACCTCTTCGCTCATGGCTGGGTCAAAGATTGCATAAGGTCGCGGGCGCAGCGCTCTCCACTTGCCAAGGCACCGTGAATGGAGGCATGATCGCGATGGTCGCCACACTGCCAACAGCCACTGGGATGGCGTTGATCGCGCTCAGCCTGATGCAGATCTTCTGGCCACTGACGAGGTTGAGCATGAGCAATGGCTTGCTCGGTGATGCACTGCCAGGCATCAACCTGGGGGCCTAGCCATTGGCGCAGCTGCGATCGTACACGCGCCTCAAGATCCGGGGCGTTACCATCATCCCCCAACACGGTTGCCACCATCAGATGCTGGCCCGGGGGCGCATATCCACCGCAGACGTCTGAGGGGGCCGCTAAATGATTCACTGGACCAGTGCCATCACCATCAAGAACAATCCACGGACCAATGCCAGGATCCACCGTACTGACAAACCACAGAGAGCGCAGTCCTACTCCTGGTGGCGGGGCTGGATCGCGTAACAGGCGAGCGCTCGCCACGGCATCAGTAGCCACCACTACAGCCCGAGCAGAGACCACACTGCCATCGCTGCAGCGCACCTGGTTAGCCTGCGCAGACACCACTTGGCGACCGTAGTGGATGGTTCCTGGGGCCAACTGCGCTGCTAACTGATCAGGGATGGCCTGCATTCCACCCCTCGGTAAACAGGCTGCTCCCTGGCTCAAACAGGCAAAATAGGCGCGAAAAAGACGACTTGAAGCACGCAATTGGCGATCGCATAAAATACCCGCAAACCACGGAGTAAGGAAATGATCCAGCATCTGAGGGCCAAACCCTTGGCACTGCAGCCACTCACGAGTAGACATCTGGGGACTCGCCAGGGCCTCGTCCATGGACATGCGTCGATGTTGCAGGGCCAAGCGCAGCATACGCAATTTATCCAGTAAGGATCCCGGGCCACTCAATGATGAGCCCATACAGCGTGGGTGCCGTATGGGGTCGGCCATGGGGCGGATTTTCCCTCGCCAATAGAGCTTCGCCCCAGGGATGAAGCGGCCCAAGGATAATGCATCCATATCAAGACGCTGCTGTACTTGGGGATAGGCATCCAAAACCACCTGAAAACCCACATCACAACGGAAGCCGGCAATGCTGCGCGAGCCAACACGGCCACCAGGTCGATCGTCGGCCTCGACAATGTGTACCGGCACTCCTGCAGCCTGGAGATCGCGCCCACAAGCCAAGCCTGCCATACCAGCACCGATGATTACTACTGGGGGGTGGGAGTCCTGCATCACAGGAAAGTACGTATGATGAGGGCTTGTGCTTGCAGGCGAAAAACCCTCACGTCTTACCCCCGAATCCACGCTGGGCCATTCAGGGCGACGAGGATCTGTCTGCGCCCAACCCCTGCTCTTCTTCTTTGCGCTAGTGACTGTGCATCAGCACTCTCACGCGATTACAGAACACCACACAATGCACCACAGAGACCACCGGAAACACGATTGTAGGGGCAGTGCTGAGAGAGCATCTCGCCCACGGGATATTCCTAGGGGCTTTTAATGATCTTTTTTAGGTTGGCATGGGAACATCCGGGTTTTTTCACGCCGTGGTGGGGTCCTCGGGCCAGGGGTGCTTGGGGTAGCGGCCGCGAAGGTCTTTGCGTACCTGTTGGTAACTGCCGTGCCAGAAGCCTGCGAGGTCTTCGGTGATTTGCTGTTCGCGGCCATTGGGGGCGAGGAGGTGTAAGCGCACTGACATCCGACCGCCAAGAATGCGGGGGCCATCGCGCCAGCCAAAGCAGTGCTGGATGCGAATCGCCAGGGAGGGAGGGCGCTGCGGATCACTATAATCCAGGGCTAGGGGCTTACCTCGGGGGGGCTGGATCTGGGCTGGCGCCAGGCGATCCAGGAGAGCCTGCTGAGGGTGGTCCAGAAGCAGGCTGAGGTAGTCTGATACGGGGGGGAGATCCTCGCGGGCAGTGATGCCATGGGCCCAAAGGGACAGTAAACGCGTCCCATGTTCTGGGTCATCTGGGTCGGGCAGGCCTTGACTGGGATCCTGAGCGCTCAGCCAGCGCCAACGGGTGAGCCATGCTCCAAGGCCTGCATCCTCTTGGAGGAGCGCCTGCCATTGGCCTGCCAGCTGCTCTTGCAGCAGGGCACTGGCGGCGACTCGGTTTGTGGCGCGACTGGGCTCCCAGGACAGGGTGAGGGATGCATAGCGGCGAACCTGCACTGCCTCCACGCGCTGACGCTGGGCATTCCAATGGAGTTCTTCCCCCTGCCAGGTGAGCGTGGGGTGGACCTGCTGCAGAAGGTCCCAGTCACATGCCGCCGCCCCTTCGCAGATGGTGGCATGGCGACCGTGGCCGCCCAGGCCGCGGATCGAATAGGCCAGGCAGAGGGGATCGCCACTACTGCCCGGACGTACGGCCTGACACGACGCCGGGGCCAAGCCGGCGGCAATTCCGCCGACAATTTTAAGGTTATTGCTACGCGGACCACTGCGCTTGCCCACGCGATCGGGATAGGCAGCTAGCAATAATGCTGGAAGCTGGGCTGCCATTTCCGGGGTATAGGCTGGCGCTGCCGCGGTGGCTGCACCCCAGTGCCGCAGGAGATCGCGTCGCGCGGCATCGATCTGTCGCCAGGCGAGCGCATGCACACTTGGGTGCTGGGGGCCTGCTGCCAGAAGAGCGAGATCGTCTTCAATATCGGCGCGTTGGGCATGGCCGAGGCGATCCGACATCGTGGCGCGGATACTGCGTTCGCTCAATAGGGCTGCCACGGCTGCCCCCAAGGGAAGGACATCTGCTTGTTCGGCGGCAAGGAGGAGGCGCGCCAAACGAGGGTGCAGGGGCAAACCAGCAAGATACTGGCCCATGGCGGTCAATCCGCCGTAGGGCGCTTGGATGTAGCCAAGCTGTTGCAGAAGCTCCTCTGCAGCTTGCAGGCGTTGCTGATCGGGTGCTTCAAACCAGGGAAAGGTGCGCAGGTCATTGCCGTGAATACCGCGTAATTGCACACATAAGGGTGCAAGGTCGCTGCGGCGAATTTCGGCTACAATCTCAGCAGCAAGGCGTTGATCCTCGAGGCGCGACCACAGGCGGAGGCACCAGCCAGGCGCAGTCCTTCCCGCCCTGCCAGCGCGTTGATCGGCGTTCCAGCGACTAATGCGTTCCAAACGCAGGATTTCTAAACCGCTATCAGCATCCACATGGGCAGTGCGCTGCCAGCCGCTATCCACCACCGCCGTAACACCCTCGATGGTCAAACTGGTTTCGGCAACATTGGTAGCCACCACCACTTTGCGCCTGCCCTGGGGATCAGGCCGCAGGGCGCGATCTTGCTCCTGGGCAGAGAGAGATCCATGCAGGGGCAAAGCCACGCATTCCATATGCCCAAGGCCCGCAATAACGCCACGTATTTCTCCCACTCCTGGGACAAATGCGAGGACATCCCCCTTCTCTACGGACTGCAAGGCACGCTCGATCCCGGCACACACGGCAGCATCACGACGGGTACGGGGGGCAGGGGCCTGGTAGACCGTAGCTACGGGAAAACTACGGCCCGGGCAATCAATTACCGGGCAATCATCCAAGGCTTGGGACAGGGGCTGAGGATCGATGGTGGCACTCATGACCACAAGGCCAAGATCGGGGCGCACGGTGCGCCGTAATTCGGCGACCCAGGCAAAGGCAATATCGGCATGCAAAGATCGTTCGTGAAATTCATCCACCACCACCACCCTGACGCCCTGCAGATAGGGATCGTGGTGTAAGCGCCGCGTAAGGATGCCCTCGGTAATGACCCACAAACGGGTTGCGGCGCTGCCCACTTTATCATGGCGTATGTGGTGACCAATGCTCTGTCCCACAGCTTCACCTCGTTCAGCAGCGATGCGCGCCGCTACCGCCCGTGCGGCAACCCGGCGGGGCTGAAGCAGGAGGATATCACCGTCCCCATGCGGCAGGAGCGATGGCGCTACCCGTGTACTTTTTCCCGCCCCTGGAGCCGCCACCACAATGGCCGCACCATGATCCCCTAGGGCCTGAGTCACCTGCGCAAGATGCGCGTCTATGGGTAAGGGTGCCAGGGAGGGTGGAAATGATGCCTCAGACACGCGGGCCCTGCTCCACCTGCGCTGCGGTCAAAAAATCATCGAGGGTAGGAAGGCGCTCACGAGTAATTCCTAAGCGCGGCCGACAGGCCAGGAGCCCCTTGGTATAGGGATGCTGGGGGTCGGCGAAAATGTCGCGCACGGGGCCTTCCTCCACTTTTTTGCCGCGCCACATGAGCGCCACTCGGTCGGCAAGCTCTGCCACCACACCGAGATCGTGAGTAATAAACAGTACTGCCATGCCCCGTTCTGCCTGGAGGCGCTTGAGCAATTCAAGTATTTGGGCTTGGATGGTTACATCTAAGGCTGTGGTGGGCTCATCGGCGATAAGCAGTTCAGGATCGCAGGCCAGGGCCATGGCAATGCAGACGCGCTGACGCATGCCACCAGACAATTCATGGGGATATTGATCGTAGCGCTGAGACGCTTCGGGGATGCCCACATCGTTGAACAGTTCCACCACGCGATCACGCCGTTGCTGGGCATTGAGGGTGGTATGCAATTGGAGCGCTTCGTCGACCTGCCTGCCCACTGTCCAGGTGGGATTGAGGCTGGTCATGGGCTCTTGGAAAACGATGCCGATTTCCTTGCCGCGCAGACGCCGTAAACGCTGATCATTCATCGTCAGCACGTCCTCACCGCGCCAGAGAATGCGGCCCTGGGGATAGCTTGCTGGAGGCATCGGCAGCAGGCGCAGAGCCGACATGGCGGACACACTTTTACCGGAGCCCGATTCACCCACCAAGGCCATAACTTGGCCTGGATCGATGCGCAAGGAAAGCCCCCGTACGGCATCAGTGGTGGCACCGCGAGCGTGGAAGCGGACATGGACATCATCAAATTGCAGGAGGGGATCTGCGGTGCTGGTATCTTGGCCCATAGTGCCTACTCCTCATTGCGCGGGTCGAGTGCCTCGCGCATGGCATTGCCCAATAAATTGAGACTGCTCACCAAGCCAAAGATGGCCAAACCAGGAATCCAAATCAGCCAAGCATAGGCCACCTGTTGCCGCCCCACATCCAAAAGACTGCCCCAGCTCGGCACCGAATCATCACCCATGCCAATAAAAGCCAGGCCGCTTTCCGCCAATACCATCCCCGCCATACCGAAGGCGGCGCTAATCATCAGCGGCGTCAGGGTATTGGGAAGCACGTGGCGAAACATAATACGACTGGTGCGCAGGCCCAAGGCTTCCGCCGCCAAGACATACTCACGCCCCGATTGGGCGAGAAACTCCCCTCTAACTAGCCTTGTAGTACCTGCCCAGCCAGTGAGGCCAAAGACAATCATCATCAAATAAATATCCCTCCCCCACATGGCCACCACTACCAAGACCAAAATAAAGGTGGGAAAGGCCATCATGATTTCCACCAGGCGTTGTATAAATAAGTCCACCCAGCCACCAAAGTAGCCACTGGTGGCACCCAAAATAATGCCAATAAACATGGAAATACCGACCGCCACCACGCCAATGGTGAGACTAATACGCGAACCAAAGATCATCCGGGCAAAGACATCTTGGCCGCGATCATCAGTCCCCCACCAAAAACGCCGATCGGTATCGGGATTGATGGTTCCCGGGCTTTGGTAGCTGTAAAAGTTACTGGTATAATTATGCCGTACCAAGGGGTAGAGGGCAAAAATTTGCACCTCAGGGTCTTCCGCCACAAGCGCACGATGATTGCGCCAGGTATGGCTGGTGGTACGGCGCTCATCCCAGAGGGCGCGACGCTCGGAAAACTCACCACCACTAGGAGCCAGGGGCAGCCAGGCCAAGAACATGGCCAAGACTTGCACCGCCACCAGCAGCATAATACGCGTGGTCACCGGGGTTTTGCGCCAACGCCCCAATACCCACCAGCCAATCACGTACGCAGGTAAAAGAAGGCCCAAAACATTAAACAGGAGATGGTGGGGCTTTTCGTAGCTATTGCGATTCAATAGATCGGCCAGCAAGGGAAAGCGCAGACCCTGGTCGTCCCACCAGATAATGGCCACTTCGCTGGCAAAAAGGGGAGCATAGGTGGCGGTCAGGAAGAACACCAGCAAGAGGGCCAAACCCATACGCGCCGAACCCATGCGCATAAAACGCGCCATGGCCATGGCCATGGGAGAGCGTCCTCGTGCTGGGTCGCTCGACGGAGGGCCAGACGTGGCTTGCGTATCGTGGGGGGGTGGTGGCAGATCAGACATAACGACTCCGAATGCGTGGATCCACCACCGCATACAAGAGGTCTGCCAAAAGAATGCTGATCAACAGCAGGGACACGGAAATGACCGTGGCCCCCATCACCAACGGCGCGTCCTTAGCGCGCGCCGCCTCTAAGAGCAAGGTGCCCAGACCAGGAATGGAAAACATATACTCCACCACCACAAATCCGCCAAACAGGGCTGACAATAAGCCGGACCCCATGGTGATCATGGTAATCATGGAATTGCGCAGATTATGCTTGTAGACGATGGCGTCTTCACTCACTCCCTTGGCGCGGGCGGTACGAGCGTAGTCAGCCCCCATTTGATCCAATAAGGCCCCGCGCATATAGCGCGATAGGACGGTAAAGCTACCATAGGTGAGGCAGAATAGGGGCAGCAAGCCATGATAAGCGACAGCCATAAGGTAGGCCGGAGTATGCAGCCACAAACTATCGGTATCGGGTAAGCCTTGGGCGGGGAAGAGGGCGGCCGATCCTTCGCGATCGGTACACAGATAAAACAGCAGCAACGCACCAACAAAGAACTCGGGCAAGGACCACAGCATAAATAAGCTATTGGTGGTTGCCTTATCTTCCAAACTGCCCTTGCGGCGGGCAGAGCGAATGCCAATGGGAACGGCAATGGTCCAGGCTAAAAATACCGAAAGGAACTGCAGCCAAAAGGAGATATACCAGCGCTCACCAATCAGCTCAAATACCGGGCGACGGAATTGCTCTGACTCCAAACGTCCGGAAAAAAAGCGTCCGAAGAAATCAATAAAGCCCGTTTCAAGAAATACAGCCGCCCACGCTGCCCCCGGGCCATAGGTAAAATCTTCGCCATAACGTTGCCACCACTCTTGAATATTGTGCAACCGCTCGCGGTAAGTCTCCTCGTCCACGGTTAGGGAAAAGCCCCCTTCAAAGGTGTTTTCATGGCCAATGCGGATGTGGCGCAAACGCGCATTGCGGGTACTGATATGCGAGCGCTGGGCGCTGGGCATAGTCTGGATATCATGCAACGATAGCGGCCGATAGGCGGCAAAACTCAAGGCGTAACTGGCGGGGCCATGCAGGTGTTCCTGATCGGGATCACTCAGAATCTCATAGAGCGGCTGCACGGCAAAACGGCCACTGAGCCACAGGCCGCTTTCCCGTCGCTGCCGCCGGGCCTCTTCGTCCTGCATGCCTTCTTCGCGCTCGGTGCTCTCCAGCCAGGATTGCACCCGATCTCGATGCAAAAAGCCGCGCATATTGATGATGGCTGGAAGATGCCGCCCGCTCATGGCGGCGGTGCGGATACTGCTCTCCACGGTTTGCCCGATCAGCTGCGGATCAAGGGCATTGTCTTCGCTACCTTCTTGGCTCAGAGCTGAGCGTAAAGGGTCATCGGCACATCGCAGTACCGCGAAATTAATCAGCAAGATTCCGACAATGGTCGGAATCATTAACAGCAGACGACGAGCAATGTACCCCCACACCTGGCCGTTACTCCGTCACCATAAACCACCGCGAGCGTTCGGTGGGCATGAGGGGGTGATAGTGCTCAAAGCCATGGATCACCCCACCCAGACGCTCACGCGTGTCTGGGGCATCGGTATATGGGGTATTATGCCAAAAGATGGCGCCGCGACGCACGCTGACAAATAAATAGGGTTGATCGCGATAAATATAATCGGCCACCAAGGCCCCCAGGCGATAGCGCTCTTCCAGATCAAAGGTGGTGCGCAGGGCTTCCATGTGCTGATCCGCTTCGGGATTAACATAACTGGCGTAGTTACTGCTGCGGGGTTCGTTAGCACCGCTGGAATGCCATAACTGCATAAAATCTACCTGTAAACCACTGCGCCAGCCAACCGCAAAAGCATCAAAATCACGATTATCAGCACGGCGTCCCCACTCCTCATCTTCCACGGGATCGCCGACAATACGCACGCCAATCTTACGGCAATCATCAGCATACAGGCTTATCAGGTTGCCCCAGACACGGTTGAGCGCAAAGTAGGTAATGTTAATGCGCAGGGTAACCCGTTCGCCATCAATAATTTTATCACGCCAGCCATCGCCATTGCTATCTACCCATCCAGCCTCATCCAATAACGCGGCAGCGCGCTCCAAGTCAAAGGTATAGGCGGGGGTATCAGCGTTAAAATAGGGGCTGGTGGGATGCACAGGGCCGGTGGAGCGTTCCGCTAATCCAAAAAACACTTCGTCCCGCACCCGCTCAAAATCAAAAGCATGGGCCAGGGCCTGGCGCACTCGTGGATCACTCAGGCGAGAGCGCCGGGTATTCCAGCACAAGCCACTCCACGAATTACCGCCAATGATCTCCCAGCCAAAAGGGCTTTCGCGGCCGGCCTGGGGGTTTTCTTCGGGATCATAGGCGGCAAAGCGCGGCTCATGGCGGTCGATCACCTCCCCCTTCCACTGCGATGGGGTGGGCGAGTGAATATGCACCTCATTGTTTTTGAAGCCCAGTAATTGTGCGTCGGGCTCACGGGTGCGCAAATTCCAGCGCTGCCGCTCAAAGTGCTGAGTGACTCCCCAATAATCAGGGTTGCGCCGAAATTCTACGTGGGAGCGCGGCTCAAAACGATGCATGACATAGGGGCCGGTACCAATCAGGCCCCAGGCACGGTCAAACCAATGCTCATTAAATACTACGGGGATATCTTCCTCCCCCAATGGTTCGCCAAATTCATCGTTGGTATAAATATGACGGGGCAGGGGTGACATACCCAGGGTAAAAGTAATATTGGTATACTCACCCTCTTCCCAGGTAACTTCCAGAGTGTAGTCGTCAATCGCCCGGGCTTGTGCACCACTATAATACACGCGCAGGTGCGGGGCTTGGACTTCTAGATTGTTGACCATATCCAGATAGAAAACAAAATCATGGGCAGTAAGCTCGACGGGTTCGCGCAACCACTCCTTGCCCTCTTCGCGGGCCATGCGCGGCACATGCCAGGTAACCCCCTCGCGCAAGGTAAAGGTAAAACGAGTGAAATTGTCTTCGATTTTCACCGCCGTTGCCAAACCCTGCCGCCAACGAGTAGGGTCTTCGGGCCGAGTATGGGCCAAAGCATCACTCACCATATTCACAATGTCTGAGGTAGCTCCCATACTGGTGATCACCGTATTGAGCCCCTGCGTGGGCTCGGAGGCATAGCTGCGGTAGGTCCCCCCCACCCGATCAGGGTCAAAGGCCGAGCGGTCATACGGCAAAAGAAAGTTGCGCCCTTCGACTGGAATTCCATCGGGCTCGCCCGGCAGATAGGCCCTGGCATCGTCGTTGGCATCCGTTTCTGGAGCGTGTAATTGGCCACTGTGCAGGCCTTCGCTAAAGGCATTAAGGGAACGACTCAGCGCCCGCATGCTTTCGCTGAGTTCTTGCTGGCCAGCCGTGAGTTGCCGCTGATCACCGCGCAGACGTTGAAATTCAACCTGAGACTGTTCCAGGGTTTCATGCAATTCGGCTAACTGCAAGGTCTCGCGCGAACGGTCCAACAACTGCACCAAGAGCAGCAAGGCGACAATGACCAATAGGATTATTTTCAAGAGCTGCATACCGTTCCCTTCGTAGTCGCACATCCCAGGCTACGCAGCTGCCGCAGGGGGCACTACGTGTATGCGCGCAGTGTGGTTTCAGCCAGGACGAGGCAAGGCCCCCCAGCTGTCTCTCTCCTGTAACTGTATCTCCCAGTATCTGCCTATCGCACGGGGCCGGGGCAGGCCTTCTCTCAATCCCACCACTCAGCCGCCTGCAACATGGGGGTCAGGCGCAAACGTGGTGGTGCTGGTAATTGCGGTTTGCTACACCCTTGGGCTAGGGCTGCGCATACAATTAACAGATGCCCGGTATCAAAGGGCCAGCGCAGAGGATCGGCCCCTGCCAAGTGGCGCGGAGCCCGTTCGAGCACCGCCCGAGCCGGTCCACGACGGCCACGTTGTAAATGGTAGCCTGCAGCTGCCAGCTGAATAAGGCCTTTGAGATAATGCCGGTCCGGGCCCGCATACGCCCGCCAACCATCTTCCCAGGCCTCATGAGCGGCCCAAAACCGCCGCTGATCAAAGGCCAAAGCCCCCTCCTGCAAGCGCCGCCACAACAACGGATGAGATTCACGACGAATGGGCGGTAACACAAAAACCAGGATCGCCCCTCCCCAACACGCACAAGAAAAAAAAGGGGGACAGGCTAATATATCTCAGCCGCCGCGCACCCGAGACAGCAACGATAACAGGATCGTCTGTCCGTTATAGATTGCTTGCAATCAATACGTTACAATTATCTGGAGGGGCTCAGCGAAAAGAAGACAAACTTCACCCGTGGCCCAGAAACGGATTGAGCCGAGATTGAGAACCGGAAAGCCAACTCCCAGCCGCTAAGAATTAGCGACTACAGGCAAAGGCTTGGATACAGACCGCATCCGTGTTTATCTGCATTCATCCGCGGCCACAACCATCCGCAGGCACACTATCTCCGTGGTTCTGGCTCAATCGCAATCGCATGAGGCCATGCATAAAATGATTGCTGCTACCACCTACCGACACACGCTCACGGTAAATCCTCCCACACAGGCTAAAGCGTCGCAAGGCATCCATAATAGTGATATACGATTTAGTGGTTTTCGTCTACTGTTGGTCAGCTTGCCGTGCCAGGGCGCAGTGCGCCTTCGCGATCCACTAATGCAGGTTTTCGAA
>REDP01000093.1 GCA_007693455.1 Planctomycetota bacterium
GCAGGAACACGCAGCAATCAATCAGCATCGTGAACTTCTCGAAGATGATCACCAGCAGGTGTGGCTACCACAGCAAGGCCATGCCCAAGCCGTACAAGATTCCATATCCCTTGGAGACATGCCAGAGGCACTTGACGCTGCGCGCACACTCGCCCAGGAAGCCATCGCCAGTAACAGTCTTTCGGCAATACACGAAGCACGCCAACACTTACAAGCACTGCAATTCCAAGTCCATAATATGACCGTGCGGCTTGGCCCACACTGGAGCACCATGGAACTGCAAGCCTTCCTAGTGGAGCATCGCATTCACGATCTCTTTCGCCTTGATGTACAACTTCGCGAGCGGCACGCCCATATCACTCGCATGAGCCTCCTCTGGCCATAAGCCTGCCGTCTATCGCTATCTCAAGTGTGTGGAGTGCTCATGGTAGGTCCCGCGGCGCTAACCGATAGCCATCTAGAATAGAGGGGAACTCACTACCTGTTGCCTGTTAGAATTGCCGCCCAATATACCATGCTGGCACAAAGAGTAATGAGCCCTTTGTCCCTCCGCTAGACAACCTCAACCAACCTTTGATGGCATTTACTCGTAAGGAGACATTTCATGCAATCGACTCAGCGCATTGCCCTGTTCACTACCGTTATCCTGGCCATTGTACTTATAGCAAGTGGCTGCGCCCGTAAATTTCATTATGCCACCAGCACCTATTTCCAACTGAATGTCAGCGAGCAGGTCCTGGACGAACATTTGCAGCAACTCAATGATATATCTACTATCCGAACCATTGCACCGGCTCATGACAGCAGCAATAAAGTAACCCTTACGGTTACCATTGATAGCCGAAACCCCTACGAAGCACGGCAGACCTTGCGCTCTTTGGGATATCAACGAGTACGCGACTAAGAGCGTACCAAACTGATATATATTCGCGGTGCTAGGCCCCCGTCTGTCTCATTAGGACCAGCCATGGTGTACGCGGGCTGTAGCACATCCTTCACGACTCTCCTTGAAATAGAGGAGTACGCATTGCAACGCCCCCTCCTTGCTGATGTGTAAAGGAGCCGCCCAACCGCAAACGCCAGCTTACCCGCTATTTTCTTCGGAGCCTTATTGTCTCAGGGAATTTTTCTGGTAGCTGGCGAGTCGCTCTCGCCTGTTCTGTTTACGATGCCTTTTGAGGGAGCCCTCTCCGCATGACTACAGCAATTGAACTTAGTGCATCCTCAATACGTATATGCCAACTACGTGAAAATGTACTCACCCACTTGGAAAGCTACCCTATTCCAAGAGACAGTGATCCGATTGTGGCTTTGCAGCAGGCCCCATTGCCCCAACCCTTAGGCCCAGTCCGTATTTTGCTTCATCATCCCGATATGTTGCAGCAAAGTATCATCCAGCCTCCAGCGCCACAAGACCGATTGGATCGGATCATCCGTTTTGAATTGATGGCTATAGTTCCCGATATGTCATCGGTGCTATGTAGCTGGCAGGTGGCACCTGTTGGTGGCGAAGGCGATTTGCGCATTCTCGTTAATCTTGCGAAACGCAACCTCGTAGAGCAGCTTCGCGCTGCCCTCAAGAACCATGGCGGACAATTAGTCGCTTTATCATTGCCCGCATGCGGCATGTATCAAATGTGGAAAAGCGCTTATCCCTCAAGCCTTCACACGGACGAAGTTCTGGTCGACATAGGTGACACACAAAGCCATGTCGCCATTGTTCGCAATGGTGAACTGATCTTTATCCGCACTCATAAAGCTGGGACCAATGACATCATTGATGGTATTGCTTCGCTGCGAAACATAAGCTATGAAGACGCCATCAAACTTGCCAACCGACTCACCAACCAAGCCCCTGATGATATTCAACAATTAATACGCAATAACGCCAGCGGACTCGCTTCCGGAATAACTTCTGTCCTTCGCTTTGCCAGTGCACAACTTAAGATTGCACCCATTACTCCTCAGCGTGTATGTATCGCTGGCATTGGCGGCCGCTTCCCCGGCCTACGCCAAACCCTCCAAGACCGCCTCAAGTGCACCACAACCCTAATCAACCCATTCACTGATCTCACAACACAGATCCCTTTAGAAAACATCGACCTCGAAGCTGAACTACCAAGCCCATGGACTGCCGTGCTCGGAGGAGCACGAAACACCTCTATTCCTCTTGACACGCTGCAACAATTACGCCAAGAACGTATGGAGTTTTGGGGAAGCCACGGGGCTCTGCGCGCAGCTGCAGTCACTGCGGTGGTAATCATGATTCTGGCCTTCAGTCGGCAATTTATAGCGGCACACAATGCCGAGGGACGACAGCACACCCTGGCAAACAGCAGTGACGGCCTCGTAACGATAGCCGAAGCTCAGATGCAAAGCCTACAGAATACTGCCGATAGCATTGAAACAGAACGCCAGCGCACGCAATTTCTGTATGACCAATTGGCCCCCGCCAAAGTGGCACAGGAAGTACTCAATGGCATTGCATCCTTGAATGACCCCAAGACCCAGCGGGTACAATTAACGAGCTACCAACTCTACCGCAGTGAAAACCAGCTACGGATGATTATCGAAGGCGCTGCTGAAGAATCTTCAGGAAGACGCTTTGGCGAGGTACTTGATAACTACCGTCAACAATTACGTGATGCATATCCATTAATCATCGGCATTAGTGACCTGGGATCATCCATTGACGACAATAACCGCATGCGTTTCCAATGGGAACTGCGCATTGCTCATGTACCCCAAGCCGCTCAAGCCCCTGCACAACAACCGCAACGTCCGCAATCAAGCCGACGTGGCGCTCGTTAAGCACCGAGACACCGAGCGATTCATGGCCAGTAACGACAGTTCAGCGCTTAACCCTCTGCAACGGAAACTTCGCCGAGAGCTGCCTGCGGCCATTGCTGACGTGCTGCTGCCAGCATTAACCTGGCGCATCAGCAAACATCGGGCAACCATTAGCGTCAGCAATCCCCTGTGGCGGGAAGTGTTCGACCAATATGCGTCAAAGCTGTGTCAACAAACAGTCGAATCATCGGGGCGGCAACTCACCGTCCTCTCTCCCGATCCGCTTGAAAATAGTCATGATAAACGCAAACGCACCTTCAAAGAGTTCCTCACCGACCCAGGTAACCAATTCGCCCTTGCCACATGCCGCAGCATCTGCGATGCGCCAGGAATGCTCCACAACCCCCTCTATATATATGGCCCGCCTGGAGTCGGGAAAAGTCATCTGATTTCGGCCATCGTGCACCACTTCCACCAATCCCTTGGCAACGAAAGCGCTGTATATTGGTCAGGACGTGAATTTGTTGATACCATCGTACATCAACTAGCCCAGCGAGACCAAGGGTCCCTACACCCCACCCTGCAGCAAGCATCGTTGATTGCCGTAGATGATCTTGAGGAAATAGGAGATCGTGCGGTCGCCCAGGAGGAGCTTTATCTCCTGATAAATCATGCCCTAGAAATGGGGCAGCAACTCGTATTTGGCTCAAGACTACCCCCGCGAAGGATCGCCCACATTGAAGACCGCGTCAGCACCCGCCTCAGCTGGGGCCTATGTATTGGCATAGACCCTCCAGCCAATGAGACAAAGTCTCGCTTCTTGCGCAGTGTAGCCGGCTCCTTTGCTGATGATCTGAGTAGCAACGAAATATCCAATCTCCTGCGCAACTATGGCAATGACATGCATCATGTCTTAGAACTCGGCAAACGCTTGGCGACTGGTGAACGCCCGGAATTCGATACCCCCCGGGCAAGCTTTGACCGTATTCTGGCCACAGTTGCCGATTCACTTGGCATCCGTGCTGGTGATATCGCAGGAAAAGGTCGGCAGCGACAATTGGTGCAGGCCAGACAAGCATCGCTACTCTTAGGGCGGCTCCTCACCAACCATTCCCTGGTCGCACTTGGGGGCATGGTAGGCGGTCGCGATCACTCAACGGTACTGCACAGCCTCCGTCAAGCCCAACTGCGCATAGACGAAGATGCGCAGTTCGCCGCATGGATAAACGATCTCCAGCAGGAAATACTTAGCGGACATTGATGCCATCAAGACTGTCTCATGATGGCCACACGGCATCAAACTCATTAACTGATTTGATCAATAATCTCAATCAACGGCAGGAAGAGGGCGATAACAATAAAGCCCACGGCGCCACCCATAAAGACAATCAGCAATGGTTCCATAAGGGCCATCATTGCCGCCACTGCTTCATCCACCTCTTCATCATAGTTATCAGCAATCTTCACTAACATCTTATCCAACTCACCTGTTTCTTCACCGACTTTGATCATATTGACCACAATGTCGTTAAAGACACCCGAGCGCGCCAGGGGCTCATTAATACTCTCCCCCTCTTTCACTGAATCACGCACATCCTGAATGGCATTGCGAACCACAATATTCGGGGTTGCCGACTTGGTGATATCCAAGGCCTCCAAGAAACCTACACCAGATGTGACCAGGGTGCCAAGGGTTCTGGTAAAGCGCGCCACCGAGCTTTTACGTATAACATTTCCCAGCACGGGAACGCGTAAGGTCATACGGTCGACAATTGCCCCACCAGCATCGGTTCGACGGAATACCGAGAGACCAAAAAAAGTGAAAATAATACCAAGACCTATCATCCACCAATAGGAGCCAACAAAACGCGAGAAACCAATCAGCACCTCAGTGAGTGGCGGTAACTCGATAGCCAGTTCCTCAAAGATCTGCTCAAATTTAGGTACGATCACCACCATAATGAAGGTCAAAATACCCACCGCTATGGTCAGCACAGCAATGGGGTAGATCAGCGCGCCGATCACTTTCTTTTTAAGACGCTGCGCCTTTTCACGGAATTCAGCAAGTCGCCGCAGAATGGTTTCCAGAGCGCCAGCACTCTCACCCGCCTTGATCAAATTGGTATACAACTTATCCCATATCTTGGGATAACGAGACATACCATCGGAAAGCATAGTACCCGACTGCACCTCTTCAGACACACTCCCCAGGGCTGCCTTAAAGGGCCCTGGAGGCTGCATGTCGGTAAGAATCTGCAGGGACTGCACCATGGGCAGGCCTGCATCAGTCAAGGTTGAGAGCTGTCGGGTAAAGTCAGTAACCTGTTTTGCTTTCACCCCACCACCCAAGAAGGGAATGCTAAAGCCACCGCCTTTACCGCCATCGCCTTTAGCAGCGGCGCCAGGGGTTTTTTGACTACGCACCTTCGCTTCTTTTACCTCAATGGGCAGGAGGCCATTGCGCTTAATCGCAGCGATAGCTTCGCCTTGATTGGCGGCCTCAATGCTATCCTTAACCTCTTTATTGGTTTTGCGGTCAAGGGCCTTGTATTGAAAGTTTGGCATGTTCCCACCTCGGTAAGTGATATCTCAGGCTAGCAGCCCGAAAAGGCCGGCAACGGTAAAAAGTTATGGTCTACCCTACTTGATCGGCAGCAAGTCGTGAATGAAGGAGCGCACACACGTGGAATCATACACCCTCACCCCACACTAATCTTCCGCAGAGAGGGTTTCACGTACAATCTCTTCAATGGTAGACACACCAGCAAAGACTTTTTGAATACCCGCCTGACGCAAGCTAACCATGCCCGATCGTTCGGCGGCAGCTCGCATCTTGCTGGAAGACGCCTTTTCCAAGATCAATTCGCGCATGCGGCTATTGATGTCAAAGATTTCAAAGATCGCGGTACGGCCCTTATAGCCCGTATTTTTGCATTCCTCACATCCCTTGCCGTAATAGAAGCTTTGACCCGCAACCTGACTCGGCTTGAGCCCCAAGAGCAAGAGTTCTTCTTCGCTAGGATGGTATGGAGCTTTGCAGTTGGTGCAAATAGTACGCACAAGCCGCTGAGCAACAACCGTCTCAAGGGTAGCCGAGAGCAAGAAGGGCTCAAGGCCCATGTCTAGCAGTCGAGTAACCGCCGTGGGAGCATCATTGGTGTGCAAAGTGGTAAATACAATGTGGCCTGTCAACGAAGCTTCAATAGCGATTTTAGCGGTCTCTTTGTCACGCACCTCGCCCACGAGAATCTTATCGGGATCTTGACGCAGGATCGATCGCAAGCAGTTGGCGAAAGTCTTACCAATTTCATCATCAATGGGCACCTGGATAAGCCCATCAATTTCATACTCTACGGGATCTTCGGTAGTGATAATCTTGATCGCTTCATCGTTTGCTTCGTTAAGAGCGGCATACAAGGTAGTAGTTTTCCCCGAACCCGTTGGCCCAGTTACCACGACAATACCATTGGGCTTGGTAATCACCTCGCGGAAATATTCGAGACTTGATTCTTCCATGCCAATCTTGTCGAGATCCAATGATACCACACTGCGATCAAGAATACGAATAACTACTGACTCACCAAACATGGTGGGAAGCGTTGATACCCGCAGATCGACATTACGACCACCAATGGTCACGGAAATTTTACCATCTTGTGGCACGCGACGCTCAGCAATATCCAGTCGCGACATCACCTTAATACGAGCCACGAGGGCTGGGGCCAAGGTTTTGGGAACGGGTAACATCTCGTAAAGAACGCCGTCAATACGATTACGCACTTGAAAAGTGTCTTCAAAGGGCTCGAAATGTACATCGGAGGCCTTAGCTTTTACACCTGTAAGCAGAATCAAATTGAGCAATTTACGCACCGGAGCTGCATCAGCAGCCGTGGTAGCATCACTCATATCCACGCCTTCAAAGTCACCGATATCGATGACTTCCATGTCTCCAATTTGCCCCGTGGCTAATTCTTCATCCTCATAACTGTGGACAAAGTTGTCGAGTTCGGTGTCTTCCTCGACTATTTCATAATATTGTTGCAGCGCACGATTGATCGAAGCTTCGCTAGTAAGCGCTGCTTTTACGGAATCAACGCCAAGCATAAATTTTAAATCATCCAAGGCTGCTAAATTATCTGGCTCCGAGGTTGCGACGACAATATCGTTACCCTCCATCCGCACGGGAATAATGCGGTAGGAATGGGCGATATGCGCCTCAATCTTTTCGATCAACTGGTCTGGCAAGGTCATGCCATCCAATTGAATCATTTCCATGCCCTTAGCCTGGGCGATGCAATAGAGTAAGGCATCTTCACGAACGCCCCCTTCAACACAGGCATCGTAGAGATCCTTACCCTCTTTACGATGAACGCGATAAATCTCCTTGGCCTGGTCCTTCTCCACCTCCTCCATATCGTACAGTTGGCGCAGAAGCTGCTGGGGATCGATATCGTGAGTTATGAGCACAGGCTCACTCCTTCTTGGTCACTGCATGCCGTATCTTGCACGGGATGGATATATTTAGCGAGCGCCAGCGGCGCCGCCCATTTCCTGCACCTTGCGCTGCAGGAACCCTTGATCCTTACATTTAAGCATCATGGTTTCAAAGCTTATTTTTTCACTGGTATAAAGCTTGAATAAGTAGTCATCCAAGAGGATCATACCCTTATTCGCACTGGTCTGAATGGTAGAGTCAATACGGAATGTCTTATTTTCACGAATCAGATTAGAGATAGCTGGATTCATGATCATAATTTCGTAAGCGCCCACACGCCCTTTTCCGTCAACGGTAGGGCAGAGTGTCTGCGAGATCACTGAAACCAAGTTACCGGCTAACTGGGTACGCACCATCTCCTGCTGATTGGTGGGAAAAGCGTCAATAATACGGTCCACGGTACGCGCTGCACCAGTGGTATGCAAAGTGCCGAACACCAAGTGACCCGTTTCAGCAGCACCAATAGCCGCCTCAATAGTTTCCAAGTCACGCATTTCGCCGACCAGGATAATATCTGGATCCTCACGCAAAGCACGCCGCAGTCCTTCTGAGAAGCTCGGCACATCAACATGCAATTCGCGTTGATTGACGATGGATTTCTTGTGGTTGTGGGTGAACTCGATAGGATCTTCGATGGTGATAATATGATGGGCGCAGGTTTCATTAATAAAATCGATCATGCCCGCCAAAGTCGTAGACTTACCTGAACCGGTAGGGCCGGTAACCAGAATCATGCCACGAGGACGCATAATCACATCTTTAAGATGCGGCGGCAATCCAAGCTTTTCCATACTCAGAATTTCCATGGGAATTTGCCGAAGCACCAAGGCGTGATGCCCCTTTTGCTTAAAGACCGAGACGCGGAAACGAGCGCGGTCGAAATAGCTAATGGCAAAGTCCGTGGCGCCCAATTCGCCAATTTCTTGCTGACCACGCTCAGAGGTGATCTGCTTCATCAAGGACGCAGTATCATCACCAGTCAAGGCAGGCGTATTAAGGCTCTTGATGTCACCATGTATGCGAAAGCTCGCTGGTTTGCCAACGGTCAAGTGAATGTCGGATGCTTTTTGCTGTAAAGCAATGTCCAGCAATTTGTTCATGTCCATGGCCGGCATGCGTACGTTCCCTTCTTTGGCGCATAAAGCGCATTGTCATCGGTGATCAACTCACCTGGAAATGATCGGATGCAGGATGCAAGTGAGACAAAGGAGTTGAACACCCACGATCATCCAGGTTTATCTTTATCCTAGAGCCTCCTGTGGGCAGACCATTGCAGCAGGACTTACCTCACCTCGAAGTGTGTGCCACATCCCTCTGGGCAGGTCGACGCAAAGCTCGCCCCTGGGGAGGCCGATCTCCCGATCGGCTAGAAAAAACGCCCTGAATCGGGTGCTTTTTGCGCCATAAGGCATGCAGCGAAGCGGGTATTCCTTCTCCATGGCGAGCTTTGCGTTGCCTTGCGCTCTGGGACAAACCATAAGCACTGTGTCTCCTAACGCTCCACCCAGGTCATCTCACGGTAGCATTCGGCGTAATCCATGGCCACGCGCGCCCATGAATGATCTGCCTGCATGGCACGCCGCTGGGCTCGCTGCCACTCTTTGGGGAAATACTGATACAGACCCAAGGCTCGATCGAGGACCGCGGAGAAATGTCCCATATCCATGGGACCAAAGGTAAAGCCATTGCCCTCACCTGAAGCCACATCAATAACCGTGTCGGCTAATCCCCCCGTATAGCGCACCAAAGGCAGAGTACCATAACGAAGCGAATACATCTGATTCAGCCCGCATGGTTCAAAGCGACTAGGCATAAGGAAGAGGTCGCTACCCGCCTCAATGCGATGCGCCAAGCCCTCATTGTAGCCATGCCAAAAGCACACCCGATCAGCATGACGCCCCTGAAGATTACGCAATTGTGCCTCAAGATGGGGCTCTCCCGCTCCCAGCACCACCAATTGCATACGCCCAGCCAGGATATAGGGGTCCACTGCGTCGAGAATAAAATCGATTCCCTTTTGTTCCACTAGGCGCGAGACAACACCCACCACAGCGATATTGGGATCTTCGGGTAAACCCACCTCACGCTGGAGATGCTGCTTACAGATGCGCTTACCACTGAGATCCCGATGACTATAATGGGCAGGGAGATGGGGGTCAGTACTGGGATCCCATATCTCATGGTCAATACCGTTGGTAATACCACTGAGCTTATAGGCATGGCTGGTAATGACACCGTCGAGGCCGTAACCAAAGTCCTCGCCTTGGATTTCCTGCGCATAACGCTGCGATACGGTTGTCACGCGGTCGGCAAAGACGACTCCAGCTTTGAGAAAGTTAAGCTTTCCAAAGTGTTCGAGCTGCAAGGGGTTATACAGCGACCAGTTTAAGCCCGTCAACTTCATATCCCAATGCCAAAAGGTGCCTTGATAAGCAATATTGTGGATGGTGAAGAGCGACCTGGTTGCCGGTAGGCTGCGTCCCCAGCCGCGCTGTAGCAGGGCTGGGACCAATCCCGCCTGCCAATCGTGGGCATGCACCACATGCGGCACCCATGTCAAGAATCCTGGGAGGGCCAAGGCCGCTTTGGCAAAAACCGCATATCTCCGCGCATTATCTTCATAGTCCGATGCTGGAGTGGGGCCGTACACACCATCTCGGGCAAAGAGCTCTTCACAGGCCAAGAGATACACGGGAACACCAGAGACCATCACCTCAGCCACGCCTAGGGAGTGATCCATCCCTCCAGCTTCAATGGTCAGATTGCCTGGTAGCCAGCGCATGCCCATCTCCTCGGCCACCCGTAATGCGTGGCGGTAGCCAGGAATAGCAACTCGAGCATCAACCCCCAAACCATTGAGCGCCACCGGTAAAGCCCCCACTACATCAGCTAGTCCACCGGTTTTGACCATCGGTACGGCCTCGCCTGCAACATGTAAAACCCGTAATCCTCTATAGCTATCCATATCGTATCCTTGATCAGATGAATAAACGTCCCGTCAACACTTAGAGCAACGCTAACCATTCCGGGCTCGGCAACAACGGCTAACACTGTCAGGCCTA
Source organism: Planctomycetota bacterium (assembly GCA_007693455.1). Taxonomy (GTDB): domain Bacteria; phylum Planctomycetota; class UBA11346; order UBA11346; family UBA11346; genus REDP01. The sequence goes on from REDP01000093.1 coordinate 10,348, forward strand.
CGAAGGCCACGTTCCACTTGCTACCAACAGGACCTCTCCAAGTGACTTTCTTCCTCTACAACAGGCCCGCAATGCTGGATTCCCTTGTCGTGATTACCCTGAGACCCCTCTCATCAAGGTCAGTCCTATAGGCCAGTTCGGCGGTGGATTTACTGCACAATACCCTAGTATCCGCGGCTATGAACAGTAGTACGCTCAGCCCTCAGCCCGTCCAGCAGCGCAGTCGCAAGGTCTATATGGAAACCTTCGGCTGCCAAATGAACCAAGCCGACTCGGATATTGCCCTGGCCCGCCTGGCCGAGGCAGGGTATCACGAGGTCTCCTCGGGAGACGAAGCGGACCTCATCATTTATAATACCTGCTCGGTTCGCGATGGAGCCGAGGGGAAAATCCGTGGCCGCCTAGGGGCCATCAAGCAGCGCAAAAGCAGCGACCCCAATCTTCGTATTGCGGTGATGGGGTGCATGGCCCAGCGCGCCAAAGAAGAACTCCTCAAAACCTATCCGCAAGTGGATCTGGTGGTGGGGACAGATCAATTCGTTCATATTCCTGAACTCCTGGAACGACTTCCCGAGGAAGGCCGCCTGGTAGCCACCAATTTTGGCGACTTTGAAAACTCTGGAAACTGGTCCACTCGGCGCAGCGATGGGGTCAATGCTTGGATCCCAGTCATGCGTGGCTGCAATTATAATTGCACCTACTGCATTGTTCCCACCACGCGCGGACGTGAAAAAAGCCGCCCGCCACACCTCATCGAACAGGAAGCCCGCGAAGCTGTGGCCGCAGGACACGCTCAGGTAACCCTTTTGGGGCAAACGGTGGATGCCTACGGCAAAACCCTGGGTGATGGCAGCAATCTGGCAACATTGCTCCGCCGCCTGCATGCCATTGAGGACCTCAAGCGCATTCGCTTTGTCACCAGCCACCCCAAAGATATTACCGACGAACTCCTGGACACCATGGCCGAGCTACCCAAAGTGGCCAAACACCTACATGTGCCCGCACAATGTGGCTCCAACCGTATCCTGCGCCTTATGGGCCGCCGCTATACGCGCGAGGGCTATCTGGATTTTGTTCGCCGCGCCCGTGAACGCATGCCCGACGTGGAATTACTCACCGATATTATCGTGGGATTCCCGCGCGAAAGTGACGCAGATTTCCAAGAAACCCGCACCCTTATGCAGGAAGTGGGCTTTGCCGGCGCTTATGTCTTTATGTACTCTCCACGTCCGGGAACTGGCGCCAATAACCTTGCCGACGATGTCCCCCTGGAAGTCAAGAAGGCACGCTGCAATGACATCCTCGGCCTGCAGCTCGCTCACCAGGAAGCGTGGTATCGCACCCTCCACGGACGTGAATACGAGGTTCTAGTGGAAGGCCTGTCGAAAAATAATGACCAGCGCATTCAAGGCCGCTCCATCGGCAACTTGAATATTTTGGTGGATCGTTTTACCGCCGACGGCCGTGACCTCTTGCAGCAGCGCGGGCAACTCCTGCGTGTACGCATTCGCGACAATACCAACCTAGCCCTCTATGCCGATCCGGTGCAAGCGCATGGCTGATCAGGTTATCATCAACGGCGCCATCTACCCCCTGGAAACCCCCGTCATCCCAGCCACCGACCTGTCCTTCCTGCGCGGCTGCGGTGCTTTTGAAACCTGGCGCAGCTACCAGGGCCAGCCCCACGCCCTGGGCCTGCACTTGCAACGCCTCTGGCAAGCGGCAGCGCTATTTACCGTCCAACCCTTGGCCGATGAAGCCACCATTCGGCAGTGGCTGCGCGAGGCGCAAGCGCGCAGCGGCTACGCCGAAGTAAAGGTCAATGCGGTATGCTCCCCGGGTGATCACAGTGAGGGCGTGTTTGGCGCCATTCATCCACGCCTGGTGATCATTGTCCGCGAACTACACGAACCCCCAGCCAGCTGGTACCAAGATGGCGTCAGCGTCATCACCCATCGCGGTCAACGAGAACTGCCAGAACATAAAACGGTTAACTATCTCGGCGGCCTAGCCGCCCTACAGCAAGCCCAACAAGCCGGAGCCCACGAAGCATTGTACCAGGATACAGAGGGCTGCATTCGCGAAGGCGTTACCTCGAATGTCCATGTCCTGCATGGCTCACGCGTACTATCCCCCCAACGCGGCTGCCTCAATGGCATCACCCGCCGCGGCCTTAAACCCCTGGCGCAAGAACTGGGCCTCTCCTGGCATGATCAAGACCTACACATGGATGACCTACTCAGCGCCGATGAGGTCTGGCTCAGTTCGGCCATCCGCGAAATTGTACCGGTGGTCAGCGTGGATGGCCAAGCCATCAAGCATGGCAAACCAGGCCCCTGGGCCGAGCGCCTGCGCAGCCTCTACCGGCAACGCTGCGAAAGCGAAGCTCTGGCCGAGGCCCGCGCGTGCACCTAGTCCCTGGCCCCGAAAACTTTGTGGTCGAAGAAATCCCCGCCTATGAAGCCTGTGGTGAAGGCGAGCATCTGCATGTGATCATGCGCAAACGCGATTGCACCACTGCCCGCCTGGTGGCCGCCCTCGCCACCGCCTGTCAGGTACCGCAACGAGATATTGGTTATGCTGGCCGTAAAGATCGCCACGGCATCACCACCCAAGCACTCACCATCCGCGGCGGCGACGCCACCCGCCTCGACCACCTGAGCCAATACCTCCCCCCAGGTGCCAGCGCCGAAATCATCGCGGTAAGTCGACATCGCAATAAATTGCGCATCGGCCACCTCCGCGGCAATCACTTCCACCTCCGCATTGCCGGCATCGATCAGCCTCAGCACCTGCAAGCGCAACTGGATCAACTGCACACCCACGGCATCCTCAACCACTATGGCCCCCAACGCTACGGCCGCGACGGACGCAACCTCAGCCGAGCTCTGGGCGTCGTCAACGGCGAAATCCCCCTGCCGCGCAATCGGCAACAACGCCAATACCTCGCCGATGCCGCGCAAGCCGCCGTATTCGACCACATCGTCCAGCAACGCCACAATCAGGGTCTTACTACCCAAGCCATGGTTGGCGATGTCATTATGCTGGACAACGGCGCCTGTTTTATCGCACGCGACGAAGATCTAGAGCAGGTCAACCGGCGCCTCCTGGCAGGCAGCTGTAGCTGCACCGGTCCCCTACCTGGTGCCGCCTGCATGCCCGCCGAAGGGGCAGCCAAAGACCACGAAGAAAACTGGTGTCAGCAAGCCCACTTTCCCTGGCGCAGCTTTCAGGACAAGGCCCCCTTTCACAGCCGCGGCGATCGACGCCGCATTACCGAGCGCTTTCTCGTGACACCGCAGTTGACCACACCCGACCACCCTGAAGCACCCTACACCCTCTCCTTTGCCTTGGGCCCAGGCGCCTACGCCACCAGCGTACTCAGTCAGCTGGGTATCCGCGCAGATGAACGCAGTCAGCCGCACGCTACCTAAGCGCCGTTGCGGGCATAGCGTACGCAGGCGAACACCCTGAGCATATCTTCAGCACTTTACCGTGCGTGGGCCGGGCCCCTGCAACATTTGCCGAGCATGCGATTGGCCCAACGCAGTATTTAGCCCCGTTGCGCAGCCACCAGCAAGCGTTCGAGGGTGGCGCAAAAACGTCGCCGCTCTGGGTCCCCCATGGGTTTTTGCCCACCGGATTCACCCCCTGCTTCACGCACGTACTGCATCAGTTCGCGCATGGCCATGGCCTCGCCAATGGACGCCTGACTACGCTCCTCGCCACGGTTAGTAAGCACCGCTGCTCCACGCTGCAGACAACGCTGAGCCAAAGGAATATCATCGGTAATCACCACATCTCCAGGCCCAGCGCGCTCGGCAATCCAATCATCCGCTGCATCAAAACCATCGTCAACCACCTCTAAACGGATCATAGGATCATTGGGCATAGTCATCCAATGATTTGCCACCACCCGCACCAACAAACCGTGCCGCGAGGCAATACGATACGCCTCCGCTTTTACCGGACAGGCATCAGCATCAATATAGACCTCACTCATAAGCACCCATACTCAACCCAACCACAAGTCCAGCAACACAAAATAGATGGGGACATGCATTTTTTCAGAATTACTGAATTCGGGGGTTCAAC
>REDP01000326.1 GCA_007693455.1 Planctomycetota bacterium
TAAGCTTCCCTTCTTGAGCCCCAAGGGGGCTCCGCATGCCAGCCCAGGGTTGCGCCACAGGCGCTACCCTGGGTCTAGACGCCGGAATCATCAACCCTGAAGGGGTTGCGAAGGCTTGAGCTGCCACCTTCGCCTCCGCAACCCTTTCAGGGTTGACCCCTTTTCGGACCTGTACCCAGGGTAGCGCTTGGCAGCGCAACCCTGGGCTACACTGCGAAGCCCCGTTGGGGCTTGAGGATTTTTCAGATGAGAACGCTTCCACCTGACCCTCTCCTCTCAACAACAGTAAAGAACCATCCATAAACATCACGAAGGACAGGGCGCGGTGGACCGTCCGCCTCCGCAAATTCTTGCGCGGCCATAAAAACCAAGGAATTAAGACACTCCATCTCAACAGCAACTTACCATGCCCCTTGCTCCAAAGGCCGCCACACCCCCCGGCAACAATTTCCCCTTACGATAGGCAGACTCATGCGTAGGCTCTCCATATGGTTGAATCCCCGAAGCAATGGCGTTACCAAGATATTCCTGCCTTTACCGATATTCGCCAGGTGACGCAGAGTCAGTGGTTTCATCCGCTGCCCAGTGATTGGACGGTGTTTATTAGCGATGTGCGCGGGTCGACGCGGGCCATTGAGGCGGGGCGCTATAAGGATGTGAATACCTTGGGGGCGGCATCCATTGCCGCGGTGAGCAATGCCTTGGGGCATTTGGATTTCCCCTTTGTCTTTGGTGGCGATGGGGCCTCCATGGCTCTGCCGCCGCAGGACGCCGATCGGGCGCGACGGGCCTTGCTGGGGCTGGGGCGGCTGGCGGCTGACAATTTTTCTTTGGATCTACGGGTAGCTGCGGTGCCAGCAGCCATGCTGCATGGCGAAGGCTTCAGTTTGGAAGTGGGGCGTTTTCAGGTGGTACCTGGGCGCTGTATTGCCGTGTTTCGCGGTGGTGGGCTCTCGGCTGCTGAGGATCTGATCAAACAGGAGGAGGAGCGCTTTGCCTGCGCTGGTGAGGATGCCCTGGAGGCTAACCTGGGGGGCCTCTCCTGCCGCTGGCGGGAAATCCCCGGATCCCAGGGCTGTGTACTGTCGATTCTCCTGGTGGCCCGCCCCCGCGAGAGCGTGACCGTCTATAATGAGTTCTTTGCCCTCCTCGACGATTCTCTGGGGGGCATTGGCGGGGCCAACCCGCTCGCCCTGGAGCGTATGCAATACCACAGCATGGCCGAGCTCATCCGCAATGAACGACAATTCCATCACCGCCTGTGGTCCTGGCGCTGGTGGGCCCGTCGGGCGGAAATCATGGCGGCGGTGGCCATCTTCCGCTGGGGTGTGCACCCCCTCTTTTTCTCACCCCGCCGCTATGCCAATTCCATGCGTATTCACGCCGACTACTGTAAGTTTGACGATATGCTGCGCATGGTTATCGATTGCAGCCCCGAACAGGCCCAGTGCATTGAGGACTGGCTGCAAAAAGCCTATGCCCACAACCGGGTCTACTATGGCCTACACCGTTCACCCGGAAGCCTGATGACCTGCTTTGTCCAGGGCATGGGGGATGGCTCCCACCTGCATTTTATCGATGGCTCCCAGGGCGGCTACGCCATGGCGGCCAAAGAACTCAAACAACAGTTCCACGACTCCCTCTCTCACCCCCACCGGCCGGCCGTGCACAGTGATCAATTCCATAAGGTGATTGATCACGCTTAGGGAGCCGCTCACAGTCTACGCTACGGCCACGACCAACCGCTTACGGCGATCACTCGTACCCTTCACAGCATGACCCTTGATTCCATTCTCCATCTCGCACTAGCGTCGGCGCCGTGGCTGCTACTGGGCCTTGTCCTGGCTGGGCTGATTAAGCCGCTGATGCCCCAGGAACTCATACAACGGATGATGGGCGGGAATGGCTTGGGGGCCATTGTCCGCAGTAGCATGATCGGCATTCCCCTGCCCCTGTGCAGCTGCGGAGCCATCCCCACGGCGATTGCCCTGCATCGGGCTGGGGCTGGGCGCGGCCCGGCCACCAGTTTTTTGGTGAGCACCCCTGGGGTGGGGGTGGACTCTCTGGCCTTGAGCTACGCCTTACTGGGACCGTTTATGACAGTGGCACGCCTCTTGGGTGCCATACTAAGCGCCATTGCCTGCGGGCTGGGCGTGGCGCTAAGTGGACGTCCAGGGGCCAGTACGCAAACGGAGAAGACCGCTGAGGATGATGGCTGCTGCGCAGACGATGCCTGCGCGGTTCCCGTTCAGGCAGCAAGCACGCCCAGCAGACTGCGTGCCGTAGCCCAGGGCTTGGCCTACGCCTTCAGTGATCTTCTCGATGATATCAGTCTCTGGCTGGCCGCTGGCATGATACTGGCGGGCATTCTCATGGCCCATATCCCTGACGCCTGGATGAGCGCATATGGACAAGGGCTACCAGCCATGCTGGTACTGGCAGTGGTGGGGATTCCCCTCTACATCTGCGCCAGTGCCGCCACGCCTATTGCTGCTGCTATGCTGGTGTTGGGCGTTTCCCCAGGTGCCACCCTCGTTTTTCTCCTTGCTGCCTCCATTACCAGCTCCGCCACCCTAGCGGTATTTTGGCGGTGCCGCCACCGCCGTCTACCTCGTAACCATTATTATCAGCACCGTGATGATAGGCCTAAGCTGCGACGCGCTGCTCTCCGCCAGTCAATGGAACATCTCCCCCTCCACCGCCGGGGTGGAGGAATACATACCGCGATGGCTGGAATGGTCGGCCTTGATCATACTCTGCATGTGTGCCATCAAACCCCTGCGCAAGCTCTTGGTGCAGATACTCAGTCGCATCCTTCATAGCGCATGGAGTCGCCCTGTTCCCTAAAAACACCTTCCACCAATAACGCTGCTATCTTGACCTGGTGTTGCTTGCGCTTAGGCGTGGAGCTGCTCTTGGAGGTGGTCAAGGGCTCGACTGCCGATGTCTA
>REDP01000012.1 GCA_007693455.1 Planctomycetota bacterium
ATTGGTGATGGCGGCGACAGCAAGACGGTGATCCTGGATGCCAGTGCCTCCTATGACCCCGATGGCAGCATCGAAATATATCAATGGAATAGGGATAGCGGCGGGGCCTTGGGAGTGCAGCCAGAGGTCGACTTAGCGCCGGGAGTCTACGACATCACCCTCACCGTTATTGATGACGGAGGGGCCCACGATAGCACAACCATGAGAATCAATGTTTACCCTGGTCTCAATTGGGAATCCAAGCCCAATACCCATGTGGAAGTCGGTCAAACCTACCTCTACGCGCTGCATATTTCCGGCGGCAACCCTGGTACCCGTACCATCACTGGCCATGGACTGCCCCAATGGCTTGCTGTCTATGACAGCGGCGACAGCAGTACCGCAGCCCTCACGGGATCTCCCAGTGCTGACGATGTGGGAGCTATAGCCATTACCATTCGTGCCGAGGATGGCCAACACAGTATCGAGCAATCCTTTACCGTGACCGTGTGGGAGGCAGGCGCCGGCCTTGGCACCCGATTCCGCATCACCATCCCCGATTACCAAGGGCCAGAGGCGGTGGAGGATTACCCGCTCTTACTGCGTCTGGGCCCACACATTGATAGTTTCCATTATCAGCATCTGGCCTATCCCAGCAGCGGAAGTGATCTGCGCTTTAGCCTTATGGATGGAACGCCTATCCCCTTTAGCATTGGCCACTGGGATCCGGAGGGGGAGTCTGCTCTCTGGTTACGCATGCCACGGGTCGATGGTGATATGGAAGTCCTTATGACCCTGGGTGATGAGGCACATAGCAGTCTCCCTGACTCGTCCACCGACGGGAGTGTGTGGGTAGGCCTTTATGACAGTGTTTGGCACCTGGATGAAGCCAGCGGCGAGCGCAAGGACAGTAGCCCCAACCAGCTCCACGCCCAAGTCCACGGTGACATTGAATATATTACTGGAATGGTGGGACGGGCAGCCGTGTTTGATGGCAGCGATGGCAATACGGCCTTGCGGATAGGTGACACCCTGGCAGCACAGCACCGCTACACCACCACACTCACCTTCGAAAGTTGGGTGTGGATACGGCGCTTTTCGCATCGTCATTATCGACAAATTCTTTCGCAAAGTGACACCTACCATTCCGGGTCAGGTTATAATTCCAATATGCTTGATAATGACTTGCGCACCTCCATTGGTGTTGAGGCAGGGACCGGAAGCGGTAATGCCCGCATTCGAGTTGATGGTCAAATTGCCGAAATAACCGTACCCGAAGAGCAGTGGATGCACCTTGCTACCACCTGGAATGGCAGCCGCATGCGTCTCTACTTCAATGGGGAAGAAGTGGCCGATGAAGCATTTCCTTACGAAATAGATTATCCCGATGGAATCCTGGCTCCTTTGGTGCTGGGCGCTGGTTTCAATGGCAGTAACCCAGTCCAAAATCGGTCTCTTGATGGCTACCTTGATGAAGTGCGGGTTGCTGGCCATGCCCATAGCCCAGCCTGGATCTGGCTCAATTATCACAGCGTTTACCATCATGATTTCCTGCACATCGAACCCGATGTCGGCAGTGATTTGCCGGTCATTACCAGTCATCCCCAATCACAGGCTATCGTTCTTAATAGTCCCTTTACCCTGAGCGTCACGGCCACGGGTGAGGACCTCAACTATCAATGGCGCTATCAGGGCATCGATATTGCCGATGCTACGGATCCAACCTATCATATTTTGACATCTTCTCTCGACAACGCGGGGGCTTATCGAGTATTGGTAAGCAATCCCCAGGGATCCGTGCTCAGCCAAGAGGCAAACATTACCATTCTCAGTCGCATGATCTCCATGAACCGCATCGAGGGCAATCTGTGGAACATCGACCCGGATGAGCATGCTGGTGCAGGCGATGACGGTAGCCTTGATCCTGTGCCCTTCGGCCCTCTTCCGGCAGAGAGGGATCACCAGATGCGTTTAATCCCCGGGACAAGCAACTAGTATTGGAGATGGAGATCAACGCTCTCTTGACGGCTTCATGAGTATCGCTGCTGCAGTGCCAAGTTGAGCTCGCGGGAGCGGGAGATCACAGCAGGGTATGTGGACAGCATGCAAGGATGAAAGAAGTCCTATGATGCTTCTCGGACTATTTGTGAATTGCTCCTGTCCGAGGAATAGTCGCGGCAAACAGGGAAGTTTGCTTATCGATGAATATGTTGGATTAGAAGATCTAGCTGTTCATCCGATGTCAGTACTCTGTCAAACATTGCAACCTCCAAGAGCTGGCGCTGGCGCTGCGGGATGTGCAGGTCAGCATTCCTATGCTGATGAAAATGTTCGAGTAATTCGTGTATGGTGTTTTCCCAGTCGGCAGCCCCTGGCTGAGCGACCGGGACATGATCGGGGTGAATACTGACGATCAAGATATCTCGGTGTGGGAGGTGGGTGGGAACATTAAAGTCATACATATAAGGGCGAAAAGTCAGTGTTAATAAAGGTACCTGTCCGCTCTCAGGGCCGGGAGCAAAGGTTAGCACCAAGCTGATGCCGTCGACAAAGTATTCTTGCCCCGGTATGCTGGCAGTCCATTCGTTGTCATCGTTTAGGCGAAGTGATGTAGCGTTGGCAGCAGGAAGTGTGTGCTCGCCCTGAGGGCTACGCCAGCGATAGCGGGGTTGAGGTGGTTCTGGGGAAAGCAAAACGGAGATATGGCCATCTGGAGTAAGCCGCGCCTCTTGGCCTGCGCCTACTTGAGCCTGTTGGCTAGGGCTGTGGAGAACGACCTCTCCTTCAGAAACACGACACACATTACCATCGGAATCGGCACTAACGATAAATTTGGTACCGATTACCTCAATTTTCCCGAGGGGAAGGTTGAATAGCGAGGGACGGTACTGATCTTTATCGACCGCTATGAATGCGGCGCCATGCTCTAGATGCGGGACATGATCCAGTTGATCGCCCATGA
>REDP01000147.1 GCA_007693455.1 Planctomycetota bacterium
TGGGCGTTAGATCAAGTTCCTTTGGAATTCGGTACATGTAAATATACTGCCCAACAGTCTTATTCGGCGTTGTGTTGGTTTGGAGGTGTTAGGCGGAGTGCGCATAACGGTGTTAGTGCGGCATGACGCCCCTGTGGCGCATGCGCTGGCTTTGATTTAATGCCGTTATAGATCCGTTTTCCCATGATTGGTAATCCCTTCCATGTGGTCCTTGGGACGATTTAACTACGGCTTAACCTTAGTTAAAATCTACGATCAACGCCTTGTAGCACAAGGGATTAAAATGGATGATTGGCCATGGCGGATGTTCGGGCGCGGTCGTTTGCACGGTAGCATCCCATTCCTTCCGCCAAGACCCGGCTAAGGGACATCATTGAAACCACTTACATTGTGTTAGGCGGTATGAGCGTCAGTAATTGCCAGGGCTGCAGACCCTAGGTGACCTGCAGCGTTTTTGCCTGAATATGCTCATAGATTCTTGCCACTACGGTTGCCTTGCTTGAGGGTTTCCTCAATCGACTCAATTGCCTCAATTGCCTCAATCGACTCGCTCTCCAATTGTTATGGAATCTGCAATTACCGCCATCACGGTTGCAAGAACTCGCCATTTACGCCAGAGCGACTCAATGGGTAGTAGCGTGGAGAGGATGTGCCCTCTTCGCGAGGGTGCTTGTGGTGCCCAAAGCAACCATCTACGGGGGTTGGCCGGGAGATCAGGAAATCGGCGACACCAGGGACGGGCTTTGTGGCGCCCTGGTGCTTATCCGTGGACTCAAACGCAGGTATGATGGGATAAGCCCTGGATAGGTTCCTTTTTTAGCGCAAGAACTCTTCGTCGACAAACTTGGTGGTATAATCACTGGTGACGAAACGGGCGTCGCGAATGAGGCGTTGATGGAAGCCAATGGTGGTGCGTGGGCCTTCGATGATGTATTCGGCCAGGGCCTGGTCGAGGAAATCAATGGCCTCTTTGCGATCTTTGCCGTGGACGATGAGCTTGGAAATCATACTGTCGTAGTTACTGGGGATTACGTAGCCAGCGTAACAGTGACTATCTACGCGTACCCCTCGCCCCGATGGCGCTACATACATATTGATTTTTCCGGGGAAGGGGGCGAAGCCGTTTTCCCAGTCTTCGGCATTAATGCGTACTTCTATGGCATGACCAGAGGTGGTTATGTCTTCCTGGCTGTACTGGAGGGGTTCACCCGATGCCACGAGGATCATTTGGCGAATAAGATCGAGGCCGGTTACCATTTCGGTGACGGGATGCTCTACCTGGATGCGGGTATTCATCTCGAGGAAGTAGTGTTCATTACGATCGAGATCATATATGAATTCTACCGTGCCAGCATTGGTATAGCCCGCACTGCGAGCAAGTTTCACCGCATCGGCACAGATCTGAGCACGCTGTTCGGGGGTAATGACGGGGGATGGGCTTTCTTCAACCAACTTCTGATTGCGCCGCTGCACCGAGCAGTCGCGCTCGCCCAAGGCCACCACGTTGCCATGGTTATCGGCGATGATCTGCACCTCAATGTGGCGGGCGCGCTGCACCAGGGCTTCAACAATGCAGTCGCCATTGCCAAATGCCGCTTCCGCTTCGCGGGTCGCATTGGTCAAACCACTTACCAGACTGGCGTCATTGTGAGCTACGCGCATGCCACGTCCACCACCGCCAGCCACGGCTTTGATCATAACCGGATAGCCAATTTTACGGGCCACTTGTACGGCTTCATCGGCATTGGCGACGGGGCCTTCGGTGCCAGGAACAGTGGGCACTCCGGCCTCCTTGGCCAGGGCCTTGGCTTTGGCTTTATCCCCTAGGGCGCGCATGGCATCGCCGGTGGGGCCGATGAATTCTATTTTACAGTCGCGCACCACGTCAGCAAAATGAGCATTTTCGGCCAGAAATCCGTATCCTGGGTGAATGGCGTCAACATCTGCCAGTTCTGCCGCTGAGATAATATTGTTAATGTTGAGGTAGCTGTCAGTGGCCGATGGTGGGCCGATGCAAATGGACTCGTCAGCGAGACGCACTGGCAAACTTTCACGGTCAGCAGTGGAATGAACCACCACCGCCTCAATGCCCATACGACGGCAGGTGCGAATAATACGCAACGCAATTTCACCACGATTGGCAATCAAAATACGTTTGAACACGATGAAGTACTCCAATGGTTGAGATCACGAACGAGGCCTGCCGCGATGGGGACGAACAAAAGTTCCAGCAGGCATGTCATCATCCTGCCAGAGGGCTAACGAGGTTGTATGCAGTGATAGCAATTCCCTCGACTGCACTTGGCCACACGGAATCCTCATGGATTGAGAAGGAGTGAACCGAGGCGCCTTCGTTTTTGGGGCAAGTCATGCCCCCTTCACTATACAGCACCGTGCAGCGGACCGTTAGCCAACGAGAAAGAGCGGGGTGCCGTATTCCACGGCCTGTCCATCTTGAACACAAATCTTTTTCACAGTGCCAGCAATGCCTTCACTCTTGATCTCGTTGAAGACCTTCATTGCCTCAACCAAGCATACCACACTTCCGTCTTGGACGCTGGACCCCACTTCTACATAGAGCGGAGATTCGGGGTTTGGCCGCAGGTATACGGTACCGGGAACTGGTGAGACAATTTCCTTACAGCCAGCAAACTCATCAACGCTTGGCGCAGGTTCTGCCGCTGGAGCGGGGGCGGAGCCGGCGGCAGGCGCAGCAGCAGGGCCTGCGCTGGGCTGAGCTGCTACCATCTGCACCATCTCTTGCGGCGGGCGATCCTTGGTAAGGCGCACAGTGAGATCGGGACTCTCTACCTCAAGTTCGGCCAAATCATTATCCCGCATGAGCTTGACGAGATCTCTTACAGTCTTGATGTCCATGAGCGCATTTCCTCGTGTGCAGTTCGCAGCCAAGCAACAACCATACTGAACAGAGTATGAATGCGGGTCCTGGCGGAGGGAACAGCCTAGATCCCAGCCCTGGCCAGTCAACGCAAGAGCAGCTTGCCCCATCCAGGCAGGGCAAACCTGTTACCAAGGGGCATACCCACCTATTGGGACTGGCGCAGAGCGGCTGCAAAAAGCACCATGGGGCTCTTGGTCCCATAGAGGGCGGTGGCATACACTGCCATGATACCGTCTTCTTCAGAATGGTCCCTAGCGCGCATCTCTGGGGTCCACCGACATCTGCCGGTACCCTTAACCCTCCCGTGCGGCAGACTTTGGGCCTGTTCGCGCAGTGATGTCTCCCTACCTTTGGGGCACCATGCCTGCCAGAAGGCTTATTCATTGGCGCCGGCCAATATCCCCTATTCTCTGGGGCATGGCCACCTCCATGCCCTGGAAAGAACTCCTCTATAGCGTGCAGATTCATACCGGCTGGGAAGATCGCCGGGCGCGGCCGGCTGGACCCATGGGGGGTGGTTTTGAGTTGTACCGTTTGCTGCATATTGTTGATGGTTCGTATGCCCTGGGTGAGGGTTTAGGCCTTGCCCAGCGCCGAGCTGGGCCGGGTTCGGTATTATTTCTGCCGCCAGGAACGGCCCAGCACATTGAACGCGGGGTGCAGACGCGGGAAAATACCATTATTTTCCGCGTCTGCCTGGGCGATGAGCAACCTGACCCGCGCAGGGTGTGGAATGTGGATATTCCCCTCATCCTAGAGCCAAGCTTCGCTCCTCTGGTAGCCCAGCAGATGCAGCCCATACTTGCCCTGTGGTGGCTGGATGATCTGCGTCACCTGCGCGCCAATGGCTTACTGCACCTTCTCATCACCCACATTGTCGAGCACTACCTTCGCGATTACCGGGCAAATGAACTGCCGGTACGGCCCAGCACCACTGCCATCGACCCGCGTATTCTCTTGGCCGAAGAGTTGCTTGTGTCCCGCCTGAATACCTGGACCACCAGCGATATGGCCGCCGCCGCGGGTATGGAGCGCAGCGCTTTTGCCCGACTGTATAAACAGCAGCGCGGCGAACCACCAGGGGCTCTGCTGGATCGCGCGCGGCTTAATTACGCCATGGCCTGCCTCAGCAGCGGCGAGCCCAAGCTCGCCAATATCGCCGCCAGCATCGGCTTTACTGGCCTAAGTAGCTTCGCCCGCTGGTTTCGCCGCCACACTGGTGCCACGCCAGTCGAATGGCACCGTCGCGCGCGGCAGGGCTAAGGACTGGCGTCAGCATCCGCGCTACCATGGTTTACGCCCTTTTCCGCGAAGCATTCTGTCTGGAGATTACGGATTCACCTGCAGATGCTCTTCCACAAATTGGTGTAAGGTGTCGTCGCGATTGCTGGCGTGGTGCGGGAGTTCGCTGTCGAGGGATTGCATCATGGGCACACCGTGTTCATCGAGGATGCGAATATGGCGATGAACTTGGGCTGTACGCCAAGGGCCGCCATGGGCACGATCAAGGGCCATGGGCGGGGTTGCGGGAGAAATAAAGTTGGACCAACTGCGCTCTTCCATCCATTCCTGCGATGGTTCGCCGCTGCCAGTATAGCCCATCCACTCATAAAACTTGGGTGCGCCATCTTCTTTCCAGAATTCAGTAAAGCCCCAGGAGGCCCGAGCCACAACGGCTTGCACGGCACTGCTATGGTCATGGTGCTTGCCCCCCCACTTGGGATCTTCGGCGGGTTGATCACTGGTTACCCCCACCCAAACGGAAATGTTACCATGCTTGGAATAGCCGAAGATGGCAAATCGATCGGGATCCAGGTGGAATTCTTGCGCACGGGCGCGCAAGGTGCGCACTGCTGAGCGCCCATAGGCCAAGCCCTTTTCATGGGTTTCCTCGCCAGACGGGAAAATACCTCTACCGCGATTATATTTATACGGGTGGCCTATCCAGGCTCGGGCAAAACCGCGATACTCTACTCCTGCCAGCATTGAGCCATTTTGCGCAAGGGAATCGTTGTAGCGAATCGCCAGGGGAACCGGCTGATCGGCTTGCAGGGGATACAAGAGCCAAGCATTGACCTCTAAGCCGTTTTCAGGAGAGGTGTAAAAGTGAATGTCATTGCGCAGCATATACCCTTCTGGAACCACGAACACTTCTCGGGTTTCGATATCCAGCACATCGTTGCATGCACGGAAGAAATCTCTGCTGGTAAATCTCGAACTATCCTGCCATAAATCGGGTTTAACCGCTTTTTCATGGTTCTGGTAATCAAGCATGACCACCGCCAGACCAAGGTGCAGCAGCGCGTCTCGCATGCGTTCTGGCGCAGGCGCCCCAGGAGCCTCCCAGCGACCATTAAAGGCATACACCGCCAGCGATAGTTCATCCCCGCTTTGTGTGCCCGCGGGCAAAAACGCCGTTGTTTCGAGGGTGGTATCCAAGGTACTACTCCGCACCTCCGGGCCAGGCTTGGTGATAAACTCGGCCGTCATGCCTGCTTGCGGCAAGCAGACAAGCAGCACAGCACTCACCAGCAGCAACAAGCATTGTCGGTACATAAAGGACGATTGGGGCGATAGTGTCATCATAAGGACTGCTCTCCTATAAAGTTGCGATGGGATCATAAAGAAATACACCGCCTGAAACCTCACAATGCTCCCACCCTTTGCGGCTTTTACATTGCGATACGATCCTCTCTTCAATCATGAGTGCTGTATGCACACGATACAGAACCGTACAATTGTTGAGTGTGATCACTTGCGATATCAAGCGATGTACATCCATGAAAAGAGCCTAACACTCCATGCCTTACCCTGATAGGGTAAGGTAACTGCTCTTACTAGTGTCTGATCAGGCACTGGCAGACATAGAGTCATCATCGGCAATCATCTCAGGACTGGCTATCACCTCAGTGACGACTCAAAGCTACCATTGAGTCGCCAAGTGCTCCGCCCCAGGGGCACGCCTTGGGTCGCCCTGCGGCCCGTCTCAGATCCGCCCTTGTGGGCCTGAAGAGACCGCAAACATACTCCCATGGCTCAGCGTTCCCCCAGTACAGTAGACATAGACTGCGGAGTACGGGTTTTATGGATAGCTCGTTTTGATTATTCTCGGCAACGTCGATTGGCTGCCCATCGCCACCAGGATTATCAGCAGATATTTCATGTTCTTGCGGGGAGGGCTTGGTTTCGCATTGGCGAGGAGGAAATTCATGCTCCTGCTGGCACTACGGTACGCGTTCCTGCCAATACGGTGCATGCCATGCGCGTGATCAGCCGCGATCCGGTGCGTACCCTTGACTGTAAGTTTCGCATTACTAATTCCAGCCTGAGCGATTGGCTGGATTCGGTGCCTTTGGCTCCAGATATTGCTCCCGAACGGGCGCGCGATTTATTGCAGCGCATTCGCGAGATTGCCGGCAGTCAGCATCCGCAGCGACAGGCGCTATGTGATAGCCTCATGGCGACGTTAACCCTTGAGTTACCATATACGCGCATGCACATTACATCTCCCCTTGATCAGGGCCCATCCACTTCGGCCACCCCTGATGGGGAAGCGCTCCCTGAGCCTACTGAGGCTGTGCTGGTGGGACTGCGGCATTGGCTTGAAGAACACCACGCCGAGGCCATCGATGCACCAGCAATTGCGCGGGCAATGGGGTACTCGTATCGGCATATCGCTGGATTGTGTCAGGCTGCGTTTGCATGCACCCCCACCCAATTACTGCAGCGCATTCGCGTAGGTGTGGCCCAACGACTTCTGCTTATCGACGATCGTCACACTGGACATATTCTATGCCAAGTAGGATTTGCCAATCCAGCTCATGGAAACCGCGTTTTTACCCGCATTTGTGGAACAACACCCGCCCTCTGGCGCAAGCAACAACGAGAGCTCATTGGCCGCGGCACCACCCTCGATCCCGACTTTACCGATAGCGACTGGATACGCCCCGCTTAAAAAAGGCGCTGCTGGGGATCTTGCTGCGGTGGTGGCAGACCTAAGTGATCGTAGCCCTTGGGGGTTAGAATCCTTCCTGAAGGGGTTTTGCTGATGAGGCCGGTCTGGATTAAGAATGGCTCATAAACATCTTCGATGGTGCTTTCCTCTTCACCAATATTTACTGCCAAGGTTTTTAAGCCAACAGCCCGACCAGCGTCGTGGAGACAGCGAAGAATGCGACGATCAAGCTCGGTAAGCCCAGCATGATCAATCCCCAGCATGGCCAGACCCTCTTCTGCTACTGCTGCGGTAATACAGTTATCATAACGCACTTGTGCCAAATCACGGATGCGCCGTAAATGATTGTTGGCGTAACGCGCAGTTCCTCGCGATCGCGCGGCAATGGTCTCCAGACCATCAATATCAGCCTCAACTTTTAATAAGGTGGCAGAACGTGAGAGAATGCGCGATAAATCATCGACCGTATAGAGGTCCAAACGTTCGCGGATACCAAAACGGGAGCGAAATGGCGCACTTAATGAGCCTTCTCGGGTGGTTGCCGCAACCAGGGTAAATGGCGGCAAATTAAGCGTAAGGGAACTTGCCGTTGCCCCTTCGCCGATTTGAATGCTAATCCGATAGTCTTCCATGGCTGAATACAAGTATTCTTCCACCACTCGTTTGAGACTATGTACTTCGTCAATGAACAATACCGCTCCAGGACGCAAGGCCGAGAGGATCCCCGCCAAGTCGCCTGGACGTTCCAACATGGGTCCGGCGGTTTCTTGAATCTCGCAGGCCATCTCCTTGGCCATGATGTGGGCCAAGGTCGTCTTGCCCAATCCTGGTGGACCAGACAGGAGCACATGGTCCAACTGTTCTTGGCGTCCTTTGGCTGCTTCAATGGCGACCGCCAAATTTCGTACCACAGCCTCTTGGCCGGTAAACTCCGCTAGGGCGGTGGGACGCAGGGCGCGGTCCGCGGCGTCATCGCGCTGATTAAAGCCTTGGGGCATGTTCATAGGTGCATGCTCAAGGCCTACGCACGGTGGGCAAGCCCCGGAATCCCGGCACCAACATGCAAGAAAGGTACATCGTAGACGTAGGAAGAGACCGATGTAATAGGTCTGAATAAACTTAATCTGCAACATGAGACACTCTTGTCTCCGTCGATGTACGTCACACACTATCCAGTGTAGCAGCAGCAAACAGGCTGCCAGCACAGCCTCACCACTGCCCCACTCATCCATTTCACTGATCCCAACGGTTTACTATCCATGAGCACTGCCGCCCCTATCCATGACACCCAACGCCCAGCCACCCTGGCCACGTGGAGCGAGCAAGCCTGGCAGCGTTTGCAGCTTCCCCCGCAGCGAGGCAGCTTTCGTCCGCTCGATGCTGCGCGCCGCCAACTCGGTCTGGTAGCCACGGCTGATGACATGGGGCAATGCCGCATCACCTGGCTTATTGATGTCGAGCAACAAGTGGTTGAAGATGCCCGCTTTTTAGCCTTTGGTGCGCTCAGCAGTCACCCCCTTGCCGATGCCTTCTGCCAGCGTGCCAAAGGACAGTCCATCGATGCCATTTGTAGCCTTGATCCGCTGAACTGCGAAGCCGACCTACGTGACACCCCCGAAACACCTGCATTTGGCGAAGACCCAACGCTCCTTGTGGCCTTTATCCGCGACCTGCAGCAACGCATCGCCGCCTTGGCCCCAACCGTTACGGTACTCCCGAAACCTGTGGAGGTAGAACGCTACCAACGCAAACGTGAACAAGAATGGGACGATCAGGATCGCGCTTGGCTGCCGCTTTCACTCATGAAAAAGCTCATGCAGGTGCAAAAAGTCGGCGATGCCATTCTCCTTGAACGCAGCAATCGCCCAATCACTTGGTCGGTTGAAGGCCTCCATGATGATTTCCTCATCAAAGCCTCATTCACTGATGTCTCTAGCGATGAAACCCCAACTTTAATCGCCTTTCTTCAGGAAGGCCTTCAAGAACGAATTCACCCGCAGATTAGCGTGGAGGAAGTATCATCATGAGCAGCACCCAAGATGGCAGTATAAGCGGCAGTGAACTCCTTGAGTTAAATCGCGAAGCCTACAAATACGGTTTTACCAGTGCGGTAGAAGCCGTCACCTTAGGCCGCGGACTCACCGAAGATGTGGTGCGAGCGATCGCAGCCGCCCGTAATGAGCCACAATTTATGCTCGATTTTCGCTTGAAAGCCTTTAAACGCTTTCAAGCAATGGCCGAGCCAGAATGGGCCTCCGTACACTATCCACCCATCGATTACCAGGATATACAATATTACTCGGCTCCACCCAAAAAACAGGATGCCTCCAATAATTCAACCCCAACCTACGACAGCCTCGATGAGGTAGACCCCGAAGTGTTGCGGACTTTTGAAAAGCTGGGCATCCCCTTAAGTGAGCAAAAGAAACTCGCTGGGGTGGCCGTTGATGCGGTATTCGATTCGGTTTCCGTCCACACTACTCATCAGCAAAAACTCTATGATGCCGGCGTTATTTTCTGCTCTTTCGGTGAAGCTCTGCGCGACTTCCCACATTTAATCGAGCGTTATCTCGGCAGCGTTGTGCCAATTAGTGACAACTATTTTGCGGCACTGAATTCAGCTGTATTTTCCGATGGCAGCTTTGTCTATATCCCGCCCTATACGCGCTGCCCGCTTGAACTCTCCACCTACTTCCGGATTAACAATGTCGATTCCGGGCAATTCGAGCGCACCTTGATCATCGCTGATCAAGGCAGCTATGTAAGCTACCTTGAGGGATGCACTGCTCCACAATCATCAAAGCATCAACTGCATGCGGCGGTAGTGGAATTAGTCGCTCTCGATGACGCTGAAATCAAATACTCGACGGTACAAAATTGGTACTCTGGTGATAGCGAAAGCGGCGAAGGTGGAGTATATAACTTTGTTACCAAGCGTGGTGCCTGCCGGGGTAAGCGCTCGAAAATTAGCTGGACACAAGTGGAAACCGGCTCCGCGATTACCTGGAAATACCCCAGCTGCCTGCTTATTGGTGACGACTCGGTTGGAGAATTTTATTCTGTTGCCCTCACCAATGGACACATGCAAGCCGACACCGGCAGCAAGATGATCCATCTGGGACGCAATACTCGTTCGCGCATTGTCTCTAAAGGCATTTCGGCTGATCACAGTCGCAACGCCTATCGTGGACAGGTATCCATTGCCAAACGCGCCCACGGTGCGCGCAATCACACCCAATGCGACTCTATGCTGGTCGGCAAGACCTGCCGCGCTGACACCTACCCCTACATCGACTGCCGTAATGCCAGCGCCACGGTCGAGCACGAAGCCAGCACTTCGAAACTCTCAGCAGACCAACTCTTCTACCTCAAATCTCGCGGCATTGACGAAGAAGATGCCATTGCCGCCATGGTCACTGGGTTTTGCAAGGATGTTCTTGAAGTCCTGCCCTTGGAATTTGCTGCCGAGGCGCAGAAACTTCTTACCCTCAAGCTTGAACACTCGGTTGGCTAAGCGCGCAGCCGCTCCATGCGCTTACTCCTTTTCATACGTATATCCACCACGGAAAAAGGTACTCCTATGTTATTGTCGATTCATGATCTCCAGGCCTCTGTCAATGATCAACCCATTCTCAAAGGCGTGAATCTTGATGTTGCCGCAGGAAGTGTACATGCCATTATGGGCCCCAACGGCTCAGGTAAGAGCACCCTCACCAAAGTCCTCCTGGGCCACGATGAATACCGTCATGATGGCGGCACCATGCACCTGGATGGGGAAGACCTCAGCGAACTGGAGGCTGAAGAGCGTGCTCGCAAAGGTCTATTTGTTGGCTTTCAATATCCCGTGGAAGTGCCGGGGGTGGCTAATTTAGACTTTCTTCGCCTGGCCTGGAACGCACAAAATGTTGCCCGCGGGGGCGAAGAAATGGACAGCAAAGAATTTCGCAGCTACGCCGAAGAACGCCTCAAAACACTGGGTATGGATCCTGATCTTCTCGAACGCGATCTTAATAGTGGTTTTTCGGGTGGGCAAAAGAAACGTAATGAAATTCTTCAAATGTTTGTCCTTGAACCCAAGATGGCAATCCTGGATGAAACCGACTCTGGCCTTGATGTGGATGCCTTGCGTGCGGTGGCCGATGGCATTAACGCCTATCGTTCTCCCGATCGGGGCATCCTTCTCATAACCCATTACCAACGCCTTTTGGACTTGGTACATCCCGATGTCGTGCACATTTTTGCTGATGGACATATCGTCAAAAGCGGTGATAGCAGTCTTGCCGCCGAACTTGAAGCCAAAGGATATGATGAAGTAATGCAATCCTAGGTAACTCCGCAACGCAAACGTGTGACAGGGCAACTCAAAGCTTGCCCCGGGATCGCCGCTCTCCTGAGCGGCCAGCAAAAACGCCCTGTATAGGACTTTTGCACTAAAAAAAATGCCCGCAAAGCGGGCTCTCACTCCCATGGCGAGCTTTGAGTCGCACGGGAACTTTTCTCACCGAAGCCATCTCCGAAATACAAGGTAGTAGCAATGGCAATACAGGCAGAAACATCATTCAACGGACTGCGCAATGCCGCCTATCACCATAGTCAAGATATGGGCCTCCCCAGCAGCAAGGAAGAAGCCTGGCGTTACGTCGACATAGCCCCGCTGCAAGCCGACCTTGCCGATGCGCAAGGCGGAAAGGGCGGCGTGGTTATGCCAGTAGGGCGCAGTTCCGAACCTGGCATGGTCATTACCAATGGATGCTGGGATCCTAGTGCAAGCCCGAACCTCCCTAAGGGAGTAAGCATCGATAGCGTTGCAGGCGATAGTGTTGATGGCCATCCACTGGTGAGCCGCTGGATCAACCAGCTGCCCAATATTGATGACATTGGTGATGCCTGGAGCATGAGCGACATGCGCTCTGGCTTGGACATGCGCATTGATCGTCCGGTAGATCGGCCACTGATCATTCTCAATCTAGCCACCGATGCCAATAGTGCCTGGCGTTCCCTCATCCAACTCAGCGCCGGCGCCAGCGCAACAATACTTCTCATCCATTTAGTGGCCCCGAAAAGCCGCTCCTGCGTGAGCATCCAGACAGAATTAGCTGCTGGTAGTCGACTCACCATCGATGAAGTTGAATTTAGTGCCCACAATCAAAAACCTTTAGGCCAACTGTTCGTTAACAAGGACGCCCAAATTTTCCAAGACGCTGAACTTACGTGGAACTGTGCGAGTCGAGGCGGAGTTCTGGTACGTCATCGCTGGAACATTGATTTACAGGAATCCGGCGCGGCTGCCCATTGCCGCAGTGGCTGCATGGTTGCGGGATCCGTACAAGGCCATCATCATTTGCGCATGCATCATAGGGCGGCCGATACCAGTAGCTCACAATTGTTTAAACAAGTCCTCGACAATGGGGCTCGCTGTTCGTTTGATGGCTTGGTACACATCCATCCTGGAGCCGATGGCAGCAATGCACAGCAGCTATGCCGCAGCTTAATTATGGACAATGAATCCTTTATGGGGGGAAGACCACAACTGGAAGTAGAGGCCGACGAGGTGGAAGCAAGTCATGGCGCAGCCATTTCACGGCCCCAAGACGAGGAATTGCTCTATCTGCGATCGCGTGGCATTGATGCCGCAACCGCCAGCACATTGCTGAGCGAAAGCTTTCTTGGCGAGGTAGCCCGAGGTTTTTCCTTCTCCGCCAGTCGCGCCCTAGCCAAGCAGCAGCTAGCCCGCACCTTGCAGCAGGAGCAGTCACCATGACCGATTCCTTTGCGGATATCACCGCCCTGCGCAACACTTTTCCTGGGCTGGATGAAACGGTCGACAATCAGCCCTTCGTCTACTTAGACAGCGCTGCTACCACTCAAAAACACGAGAGTGTTATTGAGCGCATGGACTATTTTCTGCGCCATGAATATGGCACAGTGCACCGCGGTCTCTATCGCCGATCAGCCCATTCCACCGCCGCCTACGAAGCGGCACGGGAACGAATTGCTCGTTTTTTCGGCGCAGATAGTAACGAAATCGTCTATACCATGGGTTGCACAGATGCCATTAATTTGGTCGCTTGGAGTTGGGGCAGGGCAAACCTTGGGCCAGGCGACCGGATCTTGGTAAGCACCATGGAGCACCATGCCAATATTGTCCCCTGGCAATTGATCGGCGAAATAACTGGCTGCGAACTGATCGCCTGCCCCATTGATGACCATGGTGATATAGACCAGGAGGCCTTCCATAACCTGTTAGATGAGCGAGTAAAACTGGTCTCACTCATCCATGTCTCCAATGCCTTAGGCACGATCAACCCCGTAGCCGAGCTTACTCGTGCCGCTCATGGCATTGGTGCGCGCGTGTTGATTGATGCCGCCCAATCCTCACCCCATATGCCCATTGACGTCAAAGCCCTGGACTGTGACTTTCTTACCGTATCTGCTCATAAGTGCTATGGACCAACGGGCATAGGGATCCTGTACGGCAAAGCAGAAGTGCTTGCCGACATGCCACCCTGGCGAGGTGGCGGTGAAATGATAGACACCGTGTCTTTTGCCGGCACCACTTATGCGGATGCCCCCAGTCGCTTTGAAGCAGGCACGCCACCTATCGTTGAGGCGATTGGCTTTGCCAGCGCATGCGATTTTCTTGATAGCATTGGTATGGAGGCGATTGCCGCACGGGAACATCATCTCTACAGCTACGCCGAAGATCTCCTCGACCAGATCCCAAGCATTCGCCGCATTGGCCGCGCAAGGCAGCGCAGCACTGCCCTGAGCTTTGTCATGGACGGTGCCCATGCGGCAGATATCGCCCAAATCTTGGATGCGCAAAATGTAGCCATCCGTGCTGGTCATCACTGTGCCCAACCTACCATGCAGCGCTATGGCATTAGCGCCACTGCCCGCATAAGTCTTGGCGTATACACCTCCCATGATGATCTGGATCGGGCTGCAACTGCCCTTCGCAAGGCAGCTGAACTCTTTAGCTAAAACATACCCCAGGGCGGCGCAAAGCCTGCCCCCGGGACCGCTGCTCTTCCGAGCGGCCAGCAAAAACTTCGTGAACAGGACGATTTTGCGACAAAAGCATGCCCGCGATGCAGACATGCCTTCCGCATGGTGAGCTTTGTGTTGCCTTGTCCCCCTGCCCACAGGGCGGCTCAAAGTTCGCCCCCTGGGACCGCCGCTCTCCTGATCAATGGCATTAAGCGTTTGCGATACGTAGGCGCGTGGCCTGATCGAGCCCCAACGGGGCTCCGTAGCCCAGCCCTGGGTTGCGCCACTGGCGCTACCCAGGGAACGAATGGAGAAACAAATCAACCCCAACGGGGTTGCGAAGACGTACATATTGTGATGCCATCCTGCTCCATTCCGGGGCTGCGCCGCCGTTTATGGGCATATTATCTTCACAGCAAGAATCTCGCGTCTGGCCTGCTCTGAGCCTCCGCAACC
>REDP01000283.1 GCA_007693455.1 Planctomycetota bacterium
GCGGCTCAAAGCTCGTCCCCGGGATCGCCGATCTCCTGATCGGCCTGCAAAAACGCCGTGAATAGGGCGCTTTTTGCGCCAAAAGCATACACCGCGATGCGAAAAATCCTTACCCAAGGTGAGCTTTCAGTCGCCCTAGGGTACATCTACATCCCACAGTTGCATCGGCGAAGCAGATGCAACTGTGGGATGTGCAACGGTTTCCATTAAAAGACACCTTCACCCTTAGGGTGATAGGTAAAAACCGCAAGAGTGCCCCGTGATGTCAAGGCGCCGACGACGCAGTTTACTGGTGTAAATAAGGAGGAGGCAACATGCCCCCGCCAGCATGTTGCTCACTCAAGATGGGATGCTCTTGCGATTTTTAGGGTAAACGAACGCGCACGGGTTCAAAAAAAGCCCCAAGAGACAGGTGCTCTTGGGGCTTAAATGGTGGGCCTTACTGGACTCGAACCAGTGACCTCTTCGATGTCAACGAAGCGCTCTAGCCAACTGAGCTAAAGGCCCCCACGCGTGAGATGGCGCATGGTGGGCAAAAAATATCCCTGGCAAGGGCTTTTTCTCGCAGCTTGTGTTGTGGTGCCGATGGATATTTCTCTGCCCCATTGCTCTCAGCAAGGAGGAGGAATAGATCCATGGCAGAAACCGGTATGTATCAACGGATCAATCCCAATGCCGTGTGGCGGCGACGTTTAGCCCAGTGGATTGAGTCACCGCGGGTACAGTGGACGGTGATTGCGGTGATTCTCTTTAATGCGGTGATTTTAGGCCTGGAGGCCATCCCCGCAGCCATGGATCGCTACGGTGTCATGTTAGTCATACTGGATCGTATCTGTCTGAGTGTTTTTGTTGTGGAACTTGGCCTCAAGGCCTTGGCCTATCGTGGCAATATGCTGCGCAGTGGATGGAATGTCTTTGATGTCATTGTCGTAGTCATTGCCTTAATTCCCGCATCGGGGTCCATGTCCGTGCTGCGCGCCCTACGTGTCTTGCGGGTATTCCGTCTGATTACAGCCATACCTGCCTTAAAACGGGTAGTGGCGGCCTTTCTGCACGCCATCCCCGGTCTCGGTGGAGTTGCCGTACTCATGATGGTGGTGATGTATGTGGCGGCGGTAATGGCCACCAAGTTTTTTGGAGAAAGCCACCCCCAGTGGTTTGGTGACTTGGGGCGCAGCCTATTTACCCTTTTTCAAATCATGACCTTAGAAAGTTGGTCTATGGGCATTGTCCGCCCGGTAATGGAGGTCAATCCCTACGCCTGGTTATTTTTCGTCCCTTTTATCATCTGTGCGACCTTCGCCATCCTCAACCTTTTCATTGGTATTATCGTCTCAACTATCCAAGAACTGGATAATGGTAAGAAGTTAGAAGACGATACGGCTGAGCAGTCCGCTCCTGTCCCACCTGGAGCACATGACTCCAAAGCCCTGGAGTCCACAGTGCAACGTTTGCAAGACGACCTAGAGCACCTGCGCACCTTACTGCAGCAGCAGCATCGTTAGCAGTCAGTAGCGCTGTTGGCAATACAACAGGGAGATTACGCGCCGAGGCTTTTTAGAGTATCATCATTTCTGTCATCCTCTAGGGAAGTCAGAATACATGTGACGTAATATCTCCCATTGCCACTCGGGTGTGTAATTGGGGGGGCAATTAAATGCCTTGCGCTCGGCCAACCGTGACCCCAGCGATCTGCACGAACTCCTGAGCCGCGCTTCCGCCGCCTTGGGCGGCACCGTACCGCAAAGCCTTGACGCCAAAGGCAACCTCACCGATGCCACCTGGCCGCCAAGGAATGCACGGCGTACGCAGCGGCTTATGCGATGGTAGGCGCCTGATTGCTGGTCATCAACGATGGTTGAGCGGGCGACTGTCATAATATACGGGGCTACATTGACTCAAATTACCCAATCAAGGCCTTTGCTGGCTGGAGGAGACTGAGAGGTATTCGATGGGGCCGGATTGTTGATTGCGGGGGGCGACCTTTTGGCTAAGCCTATATCATGACTGCGGTAATGAGTGCCTGTCTTGTAATCCTGCCTTCTTCCGTTTTCTGCTGCCCTCGCTGGCTTGTGTCTTGAAAACCTGTTATTCATCTATTATCATGTCAAATAGAAGTACCGTATCTTCCCATTACCCAAGTGACACTTGCCACGGCTGCCCCAAGGCGGCCCGGTCAGCGCGCATTATGCCTACGGAGCCCGCCATGTATCGCCGTCGACATCCCAGCCCCTTGCCCATCCGGCCCCCAAGCCACGACATCTTCCTCGCCGGCCGCATCACTTCATGCATGCGGCGTCTCGCCATGCCAATGCTGCTAGTCTCACTGCTAGCAGCAGGAACAATGAACTCAAATGTAAATGCTCAAGAAACAACAGGAGCAAATACTCCAAGACAAGAAGTACAAGAAGAGGAATTTTTAATAGAGGGACTTCCTGAATTCATGAGAGGTGTAGATAATAGATTACAGATGGCATATAGGGACATTTATCAAAGGGAGGAACACACTTTAAGAAATAGAATGATAGATTGTAGGGCCGTATTATTTTTCGGGCCATGGTTTATAGGACCTAATGGGTTAGCAGTAATTGGAGCTGGAACTCCTAAACAAACTACTATTAATGAACATCCTATGTATCCAATATTAGTTCATAAATATTATAATTTGGCGCAAGGGATAAGAGATGAGAGAGGAAGAGATTTAGTACCAGAAGATTTTGTTGAAAATTTAAGAAGAAGCTTTGGAACTCAACAAAGATTTATGGGAAACATACATCAGAATTTATCTCCTAAACAAATTGAACTATTTGAAGCATTATTTGAATCTGATAATAATGAAAGAACAAGAAGACTCTATAAATTAATTGGTGGCGAAGATTTTGCCAATTATATGATAAATCAAGACTATTTAAGGGATGAAAACCTAAT
>REDP01000091.1 GCA_007693455.1 Planctomycetota bacterium
TGACAGGCCGTATTTTGAGCACCTATGGCAACGTTCAGGTACACGAACTCACTCAGCACGCAGGATTCCCTTATCAATCCAGCCGCGCGGCATTTCGCTGGCGACGTCTATGGCCATGGTTTCCATCAGGAACAGTGCACTGCTGCTGTCTTGATCCACAGGGCCAGGGACCGATCGTGCTGGCTGTGGTCAATAATCACGTGCTCTGCGGCTTTGAGCAGGAATTACTGCAAGCCGCCTTGCCCTATGGCTGGCAAGCGGAGTGGTATGTTTACCATGTGCAAGAGACTCAAAGCGCTGCAAACAGCTTTAGAGCTCGGGATATCTTGGCGCCATTCATTGCCGCTATGGTGAAAGATGGCAGTGTGCCTCCCCAAGCTCAAACGCTCACGGTTCCTCCAGAGTGGCCCCATCAGCGTCCAATTGATGAGCGTAAGCGGCAGCATGGGACCGTGATCGATATTGATTCCTACGGTAATATTATCACCGACCTCATTCATGATGGTTCCCTAACTGCGGACCTGTGGCAGGTTCGTCTGGGCTCACAGTGCTTACCCGTATCTCAGAGGCCCTTTGCTGACCATGCGGATCTGCACGCACGAATAGGCTGTGACAGGCATCTGGTTATCGCCATTAAGAACGCTTCTGCGGCTCATATACTTGGCTGTTCGATCAACGATGCCGTGCTGCTTTCACGGTATAATGTGGGTGAGCAATAAAGCCCTCAACGTAAACCATATCCCTGCAAGTCACGTACCCACATTGGATCGGTGACAATCTCAATAAGAACCGGATTAATGTCTTTTCGCCAGGGGCTTTCTAATGGCAGGGCAATACCGTAGTCCTGACGTTCAAATGTGCGCTCGAGGACCATAAGCGGATCATCGGATAATTGCTGCACTTCATAACTCAGTAACGGGTGATCATGAATAACGGCATCCACACTACCCGCTTCAAGTTCCCGAAGAGCTTGTCGTAAGGAGGCGAACTCGTAGCGCCGTAGATTATGATCCTTGGCATAGTGATCAGCCGTTGTATTGCCAACAATGCCTACACGAACTCGCTGCAGATCTTCAGGGCCGCTGATGCGAGCATGAAAGGCAGACAAGGTTAAGGAACTCGTAATCTGTGCGGTAAAGCTCGCAATCATGATCAACGCGGCAAACATCCATACCAAAGCAATCATGCGGCCCGCGAGGGTAATGGGTGCCTTGTCACCGTAGCCGACCGTGGTCATGGTGACTGCCGACCACCAAAATCCACTGCCCAGTCCAGCGGCGGGTTGAGAAGGAAATTGAGGATTATGGCGTCGCTCGGCTATCCACAAGAAAGCGCCTGTAATAAACAGCACCACACTCAGGGTTAGCACCACACTTAAAAATCCTGGGGATAGGAGTGAGCGCAGTACCACCAACCATGACGCCTGCTGATCGTGATACGGCACAGCAATGCCAAGGCCCGTAAAATGGAAGGGGTGACTAAAGTCTAGCCGTCGCTCTCGATCAGGAGTAATGGTAATAGCGGCAACCGCCATATCCATCTGTCCTGATGCGGTTTCCGCAAGCAAGGTATGCATGTCTGTGCGCTCATGCAGTTCAAAGGTAAAATCCAACTCTTCCGCCAGACGGTTGAGCAAGGTAATACTCAAACCCCGCCATGCACCCTGGTCATCACGATATGAAAAAGGGGGTGCATGGCGCGTGCCCACCTGCACATGCGGAGCTGTAGATGATTCCGTTGCTGGATCCTCAGCAGTCGTGCCATAAGCAGAAAAGCACAGTACAAGGAATAACGCTACACAACATGGGCCAAGCGTCTTAATCTGGCTTATCGAAAAGATCCAGCTGCTTGCCGTCATCCTCATCACTTGGGTCATCATTCACGTCCTCATCAAAAGTATCTGCGCGCGCCCAATCAGGAATACCCCCTGGTTTTCGGCGCGGTGGCGGCGAAGGGGGAGGGGTAAGGTCCTCATTATTGGCGTGATCTGATGTCTCCACCTGGTGATGTGCAGGCGGAGTTTCAGTGTTATGCGCCTCAGTTGCTCGCTTTGAGTCGTGAGCTTCGTCCTGCTCCTGGGCAGGGGGAGCGGAATCCTCATCCACAGGCAGCTCCTCCTGCGGATGGTCGACCTTTTTGAGGGGAGCGGCATCTATGTTTTCGACTTCAATCTCTGTTGTACCCTGGTCCTGGTCCTGGTCCTGGTCCTGGTCTGGGTTGGACCTTTGATGCAGTTGCGTAGGTGGATCGTTGCTGCGGATAATGGTTGTTGCGGCATCACTCTTTGGAGGATTCGGGGCAAGCGGGTCATTAGCTGCGTCTGGCGCCTCGCCACCACTGGGGAACTCATCACTCAGGGCGTGATCAAGCTTGGCCAAGATGTCGTCAAGGGCGACATCCGATGAGCCTTGTGATTCTTTAGGTACTGGCTCAGTGCCGGGCCCATAAGGATCAATGTGTTCCTCAAGTTGTCCCAGGGTATTCAGCAGGGCTTGCTTCT
Organism: Planctomycetota bacterium; assembly: GCA_007693455.1. GTDB lineage: Bacteria > Planctomycetota > UBA11346 > UBA11346 > UBA11346 > REDP01. The sequence goes on from REDP01000091.1 coordinate 2,501, forward strand.
CCTCATCGCTTACCGCATGCGGATTCTCGCGTAAACGAGCCGGAACAATGCCCACATGGAACCCCAACTCCTCCATGCGAGAGGCGCGACGAAGGAGATCTAAATCATCGACACCTGTTCCACGTTGAGAAGGGGGCTGAGAGGCAATGGCTTCGGTTTTTACCTGATTTGGATGGGTGTCGCCGTAATGTTCGTCACTAGGAGTGGATGGGGGGGCTTCGCTGTCTGGAAGGGGTGTTTTGGTGTGCTTTGCCGAAATGGAGACGGTGGTTTCCTTGTTGACTCCATAGGCGTCTGTTTCTGGCCCAGTAAGGTCATGGCGGGTGCGAGCATTAGGATCAATGCCATACGCAGACTTACCCGCTTGCGGCTTATCGACCCGTTCAGTGGAGCGTGAGTCGTAATCGTCATCCTGATCTTCGTCATCTGGCGTTGCTGCTGTCTCCGAGGAAGTAGTGCCAAAACTATCGTCAGGGAGACTGTCAAGGAGGCTAAATTGATCACCTGATTCATCGGCTGATGGGTCGGCTGATGAGTCGGCTGATGAGTGGGAATTAGCTGCCGTATCTACCGTGGATTCCTGCTCTTGCGAGGATGCTGCAGAGTTCTCATCACGGGAGCTTTGTTCTTCAACCTCATCATCATGCCAATCCACGGTGGACGCATCAGGGGCCGCTGATTCTGCCTGATCACCAAGTGGAACAGCTTGCTGCCGGAAGCCTTTGCGACGGCGGGATGAACGCTGGCGCGTACGACGCTGGGTAGGGATGCTTAAGGCGAACATCGCCTTGGTGTATAAAGTGATGCTATAGAGAATGCCCAGCACAGCAAATACTGCCACGGCATAGCGCCATTCATACATTAGTACGTGTACTGTCTCGATCACGGAAGCCCCCCCTGACTGCAGTATATTACCCTTGGCCTATTGGAGCAGGATTATCCACAATCACAACCGCATCTTACTGTCCGCTTGCACTACAGCATCACCCTGTTGCAGGCAGCGCAGATCAGTAACCATAAACCATACTCCAAGAGCCGTGTCCAGGTTATTGCCGCCTAATGCCATGGACACCTGCATGTGTCCATGGCAGGCAAGCAGAGGCCCCGATGGATTTCCTGCGACAACGTAAGATTCTCACAAGAGCATCTTGCCCCACTCTGCTAGGAAGTGGGGCAAGAGAGAGGCTCTCCAGTGATTATGCACCGCACTCAGCAGGTTTTTCGCTCAGTTACCTTGAAGGCCTCCAAGGTGTGCGCTCTATCTTCGAATCCACTGCGGCCCATTTGCGCAAAGATCGCCTGTTTATTAGAGTCAACGCCAGGCTGATTGAAGGGGTCAATGCCATATAGCTCTGCACTCATCACTGCCGAAAGGGCAAGCATGTAATACAAACCGCTAATGCTCGCCTCATCAATGCCGTCAAGAGTAATGGTCATATTGGGTCGGCCCGCAGCAGTAATCACCTGGGCTGCAGTCGTATAGCCAGCAGTGATAATATCACTCACCTGCTTTCCTGAAAGATAGGACAGCCCATCTACCTTGGCATGGGCATTGGGGACTTCTATGTCAACGCCGTGGTCTTTAGTGGTAATGAAGGTGGTCACCTTATCAAAGGGTCCTTCTTGGAAGAGCTGCATTTGTCCGTAACATCCCGTGGCACCCCAGCAATAGGCTGGACCGGGTCCCACATGCACGGCCTTGCCCTTGCGATTGAGCATCTTACCCAGGCTCACTGAGAGATGATGACTATACCAGTCGCTCACACTGGCGAGGCGGCGACTAAAGGTCATCATTGCGTGAATGGTTTTACGGCGCTTACGAGTGAGCAAATACTGGATAAGAGAATGCATGTAAGCGGGATTTTCTACAGCACGATCGTGGCGGCAGCGTTGATCCATGGCTTGTGCGCCTGCAAGCAAGGCATCCACATCAAGATTGCATAATCCCGCCAAGAAAAGGCTATGGGGCCCCAGCCAGGCCAAGCGGTCTTGGAGATTGTCGGGGATGGGGATGATCTGTGCCTTGTGTGTCCCCACGGCGGCAGCTAAGGGACTACTGGGATCGGTAAAGCAAAGCACCTGTTTGCCCACCGCATCTTTCCCAGATTTCTTCTTCAGCCAGGCTTCCAGCCACATAAATATGGCATTGGTTTCCGCCGTATTACCCGTGCGGCTTACCACCATAAACAATGTTTTCTTAGGATCGATAACCTCTGTGAGGTCGGTAAGGCTGCGGGGATCCAAATTATCCACAGCATGCAACAGCGGACCATTCTTGCGTGCTTTGGCCGTCAGTCGATTCCAGTGTTCATGAATTAAGGAGTGGACCAGGGTAAGGGGGGTAATTGCCGCACCACCCATGCCCACAACCACAACGCTCTCCCACTTGCCCTTATGTTTTTTTATGAGGTCTTTGATTGGCTTGGGATCTTGGTTTGGCAGGTCAAAAAAGCTGCTTTCACCCGCTGAGCGCAATTCCTCAATACTCTCATGGTATTTAGGGAATTTGGCCACAAGGGTGTCAACCTCAGCATCGGTGAGACCATGGGTAGCGCCGATGGATCCGGCAAGTGAGTGGGTGTAATCCAGGATCAGGCTCATAGAGGCTCCAATGCCATTTTCTAGCAGGTGAGAGATGGTTGCAGGCGTGCCGTACGGACCGCCTTAACGCAAGGGAATGGGGTCATGATTGACGATAGTAAAACGCGGAAGGAGACGTCCGTGTTTGCGGAGGGTAAAACGGTGGTGATCCACCTGCGCTGGTCGCAACGAAGAAGGATAATGTCCATCCAAAGAGACCGTAATCGAGATGGTAGCATAATAGGTACGTGGCTGATCGGGTACCGGCTGCAGGTCATGCAAAGTGGCCTGAAGTTGGCGAGAAACTTGGCGGTTTTGGAAGAAATACTGCACCAAAAGGCGTTGCACCAAGTCACGCTCATCTTCAATGTCGTCCAGACGTTCCACCAATGGCAATAACGCTGGCCATAAGTCGGCAAAGGGATACTCCTCATCCAGCAACCCCACCAACATCCGCGCCTGACCACGCTCAACGCCCTCTTGGAGATCATCAAGCATGGCCTGCACTTGCTGGCCAGTGCTGCCACGCAGCCATAGAAAGCCAGCCAAGAGACAGACTGCCACAAGAACGCTAAGAGCATGTTGGCGGAAGTTCGATGCATGAGTAAACAAGGGTATTCCATAGGATCAGGCAACCACGGTGGTTGGGAAACACCCCCAACCATTAACTGGCGCTGGAGGATGATAACGCAGGGTCAAGCGGTTTTCAAGGTCGCTTCCCTCTTGCCGCGCAATCGGTGTGCTTATGGTGAATTGCTTTTACCTACCTGCGCCTGAGCAACGGTATGGTCGTGAGGGTTCCCTAAGCCCCGCTGCACCGTTTACTGATTTTACTCTAAGGCATTGAGGGTCATTATGATGCATCGATGGGGCTGGACTCTAATCATTCTCTTAAGTGGAGTCGTTTTACTGGGGCGCATGGGCGTATGGCAAGCCCTGCCAAGCAATGAAAAAGCCCATTTGGCCACCGATACAATCTCCTTTTTAGAGGGGGCAGACTACCAGAAGCAGCTTATTGCCGATTTCACGGCAGCTGAATCGAGCATTTTCATTGCACTCTTTGCTTGTGTTCTACCCGATGATGCCAGTCAGCGGCATCCCGTACGGCAGCTCCTTGACAGCCTTGTGGATGCTCACCGGAGAGGAGTAGAGGTGCATGTTCTTTTCGATTACGAACGCCGCCGCGATGGAAGCGAAGATATGGTAAATCACAATGCCGCCGAATATCTTGCTCAACGCGCAGTCCCGGTCCGGCGATCGGAGCCCAATCGTAGGGCTCATATGAAAACCGTGGTTATTGATGATGTGGTGGTTCACATTGGGAGCGCCAATTGGACCTGGAGCGCCTTTCGTCGTAATCGTGAACACAATCTGCGGGTAAGCGATGTTGCGATAGCATCTGATGTGCTTACTGCCTGCATGCATGCCTGGGATGCGGCAAGCCCGCAGGAAGAATTGGGTCATTAGCGTAAGCGATCTGCCCCTGGGCTCCACAGACCCTGAATAACGCCTGTGACTGAGCCTGCTTCACGGCCATAGCCGCTCAGGCCAGCAAGCACGATCCACATGAGATGAAGGATCGTTGCTGGGTTTTTTCGTCCATGACGACGCGCCAGCCATAACCAGAAGCGCGCCTTAGCCGCACCGCGTGCGTGGGGGTCGTAACGACTGCTGGACTCTTCCCGGTGATATGCCCGCAGACGGCGGCTAAAGCGCATATGAAATCCTTGAGTATGGGCGCGCTTAAAGAAATCCAGATCTTCTCCCAGACTATACCCGCGCCGCGAGCAATCAAAGCCATGCAATGTTACAGCCATAGTGCGTCGCACGGCAAAGCAGCAGCCGAATAGAGCCCGCGTGGATTTTTCTGAGGGGGCAGCGGTCAGCCGACGCGGATCGCGGAATACTCCCAATTGACCAAGGCGCATAAGGCGTTGTATCCTGCGCGGTCGCACCTCTATGACTGGGCCCCAGGCGCTACACGCCGGTTCCTGTGCCGCCAAGCGGGTGAGCTGTACGGCAAAGTCGCTGGCGAGGTCGGTATCATCGTCAATGAATATGAGCAATGGCGCACGAGCATGCTGAAGAAGGACATTGCGTGCGGCAGGAAGACTGGCCACATCGGGACGATGCAAAATTTCAACTCCAGGTATTCCTCGCCAAGCATCAATAGACTGGTCGCAGACAGTTACCTGCGCCCCTGTTGCCAGGGCTAATTGACAGGTGCGCTTGAGACAGTGATGGCGATTTTTCGTCGGTATAAGGATGTGGGGAGGCTGCCAAGGAGAGGGGGAACGGCCTTGCGCAGTCATAAACTCCCCTCATGGCCATGTCCGTTTAAGACCGCAGGCAAGTCGAAAAAAAACCTCCGCTTGTGCCGTGTCTCGCGGCGAACCCTGAAACCTTATGTTTCAGGTGGGGGCCCCCCTGCGACGGCATGGCCGTCGGACAGGCGTTAGCCCCCATGATATGGGAAAGGCCAGGGGCGTGCGGCCAGACCTCGAACACAGCAGAGGTAAAAGGAGTATGCCAAGACTTTCGCCCCTGCCAAGCTCCTGCTGGGCTGGATCCGCCCCTTCACCTTGACAACTGATCTCTATCATACTGGCATGAAACTGAGCCTCGCCACCGCCATGGGCACCTGCTTTGGAGTACAGGACGCCATCGACCTTGCCTTAAGCCCAGAGTTTAAGGATCGCTTAACCGTAGTGGGACAATTGGTGCATAACCCACAAACCGTAGAACGCCTCCGTGCCAATGGTGTGGCCATTGTCGAACGTCATGAGATTGATCACATTACCACCCAAGCGGTTATGATCACAGCTCATGGAGCTGCCGATACCACCCGCCTCGATCTGCAACAACGCGGTTTTACCGTGTATGATGCCACCTGTCCCCTGGTAATGCGCCTGCATAAACTTGCCCGCTATCTAGAACGCAAGGGCTATTTCCCGGTTATCGTCGGACAAGCTAATCATGTGGAAGTGCAAGGCGTTTTGGGTAATCTCTCACGATCGGCAGTAATCGCAGGACCACAGGATTTCCATAAGCTGGAAGGTGAGACACGCATCGGAGTGGTCAGTCAAACCACCAATCGCCTACAAAAAGTAGAGCAAGTGGTCGCTGGCATCCAGGCATTGCCATGGATCGAGGAAGTGCGCTTTGTCGACACCATCTGCCAGCCAGTAAAAGATCGGCAACAAGCCATCGGCGATCTCTTACAACTGGGTATAGACTTGGGCATTGTTATTGGCGGAAAAAATTCGGCAAACACGCGCAAGCTCAAAGAACTCATGATTGACCGTGGCGTTGAAGCGCATCATGTGGAATCCATCGCTGACATTGACGAGGAATGGTTTTGCGACAAGGAGCATGTGGGCATTACCGCTGGCACCAGCACCCCGCAAGATGTCATAGAAGAAGTTTCTGAGTATGTTCGTCAGCTGATTGCCAAGCGCAGCGGCCCTGCCAAGCATACTAGTCACGACCCCATAACTCCTTCCGCTTCATCCTAGGCCACATGGAATCTCATGGCAGACCAGCAATCCTCCCCATCTCAGACCTCAGCTGACGGTTTGGACGCGCACCAAACCACTCAAGAGCATACGCAGACTGCTATCGCTGAACCAGCCATTGCCCATCCCGAGGACCTTGACCTGGGATGCCAAGTAGATCTCGCTGGATTCTCTGGCCCCTTAGATCTCTTATTGCACCTGGTTCGAAAATCCGAAGTCGACATCATAGACATTCCGATTAGCACCATTGCCGATCAATTTGTCGCCGCTATTGCCGATTGGGAGCACACCGACCTGGAATTTGCTGGTGACTTCATTCTCATGGCCGCAACCCTTCTCGAAATCAAGGCGCGCAGCATCATGCCGCGCACTGATGACGACGATGAGGATGATGAGGATGACTGGATTGATCCTCGAGCAGATCTGGTGCGGCAGCTGCTTGCTTTTCGCAAAACCAAGGACGCAGTCCACTGGCTGGAACATCTTGAAGAACAGCGGCCGCATCTGCATCGACGCAGTTTCCAGGAACATATTCCCGAAGATCCTGCTGAGGCCGATGGCGTAGACTTGGACAATGCTGACCCCTATAAGCTCTACGCCGCTTGGGAAAAGGTTCTTGAATCAATTGCCGGCAATCGGCCACGCACAGTGCTCTACGATGATATCCCCATTGAAGAGCGTGTGCGCAAGATTGAGCAGGTGCTCAGCACCACCCGCGAAGCACAGCTGCAGTGGCTTTTAGCACAAGAAGACAAGCCCATTAGTAGGGTTGGGGTTATCGTCGCGACCCTTGAAGGTCTGCGCAAACGTGTGATGGAAGCCGCACAGCATGAGCAATATGGCACCGTCCATCTGCATTACCTTGATCCCGAACGACGCGCCTGGACCGAGCTAGAGCAACAGGCCCTAGTTGAAGAAGAGTCACAGCCACGGCGGCGGCGGCGGCGACAACCACTTGTTACCTGGCACCCACCGCAGCAAGAGGGTGATGATGACGGCGATGACCACGAGGCCGATGATTTAGAGGATCTTGAGGAAGAAGTGGTGGTCGAAAGTGATGAGCAACGCTTCCTGCGTGAACTCAATGAGCACTGTGACATTGACAACCTCCTGCAGCGAGCCCGTAATCTCGATCAGCATCTTCAACAACATCTCGTCAGTGAAGGTATTATCGAAGCGCTAGAACCCAGCCCTGAGGAAGAAAAATCAGCAGTAACCACAGAAAGCCCATAATCGCGCTCAGATAGGCTCTTAGGTCCGTGGCGGCCTTAGGGGGAAAGTTGGTGATCATGGGGGAAAAGAGGGGTCTTGCCAGATCGATACATCCCTCTATCCTTCGCGCCTCACAGCACACAAACTGTGGCAGGCGGTGTAGCTCAGCGGTTAGAGCAGTGGCTTCATAAGCCATGTGTCGCTGGTTCGATTCCAGCCACCGCTACCATGATAAACAAGGGTTTACGTCATGTGACGTAAACCTTTTTTTTGCTTTGTACACTCAGCGCAGCAGCACCTTCCGGCACTAACAGCACACGCCCTCGGCCATATAGCCGAGGGCGTGTGCTGTTTTGGCGGGATGAAATCCTTCGCGCAGGGGGCTAGCGGTTTTCGAAGCTGCTGGTCGCAGTCAGCGCCCGTTCTCTTTCGAGTTGTTCGCGGGTAATGCTTGGTCCAGTAAAGCCGTCCAGTTCAAAGCGCGCTTCAAAAGTATGGCCGCCCGCTTCAACCAGAAGATGTCCCTCTTTCCATCCCAGGCTTACCACATTGGTATCACCTGTGGTGCGCCAGAGGGCCCATTCGCTCGGGTCATCCCAATCACGTGCAGAGCCATCGCGCAGGAGAACGGGGAGGTCGTTCTCGCTATTATAATGGGTCTCCAGAACGCGGCCATTGGCTCCAGTGAATACCACTTGCCGCTGCTCGGCATCAATCGCCAGATTACCATTACCTAAAACCGCATCGCGGAAATCGGCGAAGGTGTCATAGTCGCCCTCTTCTCCATACTCAATGGCCATCAGATTCCAATCTGCCTGATGCTCGGCGATAGACCATTGCGCACTGGGATTTCGCATGCTCCGCCGACCACTCATCTCCTGATCTTCAAAGTCACCCAATCCATGACGACGAATGGCCAACCATGAGCGATCACTCTTAATGAAGGTTATCCCGTCATGCTCTTCCATGGTCGTGCCTTCGGTGCGATACAGATGCCACGGGTGATCACGACGATCGCTCATCCATACCACAAGGTTTTTGTATTGGGCGGTCTGAGACCCACGACGCTTGGTATTCAACTGTCGGTCTGGGGCCACTGCCACCACTTCCGTATCCCGATCGCCACGGTTTAAGACTACGCGGAAAGGTGCCAGATCACCGTTTCCACCAGGATCCAAGGTGCTGCCCATGCCACCATGGCGGCCAATGTAGATCGTTTCAAAATTACGTGGGCGATCACTGCGGCCTTCATGCCAGTTTTCATACTGCGGTTTGGTGGCAAGGATTTCCACAGGCCGATCAAATTCCCGAGCGGCGAGAGCGCGCACTGCAGGAGGCGGACGATAGGAACTGGTCATGGCATGCACTTGATCAGGCTCAAGGTGCACATCATCATGATCCTGGAAATACAGGTTAAAGAAATGGGTAAAGCCGTTGCCCATCTGATGATAGCTTCCCCCGCCGTAATCGCGTTTTGAGGCACCAAGGAACGTTGCCCGCTGCCACTTGAGTGCGGCAGAAGTAAAGAAGTGATCCAGAGCCAACTTAGCAGCCATTTTCACTTCGGGATCCTGGGCAAAGTCATAAAGGTTGAGAAAGGGGGCTACGATATGTGAATGATAGGCCACACTATCCCATTCGCCGTGGCCAATGTTGTAGAGTGCCCACACATAGCCAAGCAGTTCACTTTTCGCCCGCTGCCGGGTTTCCTCATTCTCACTGGCTTCGGCAAAGAGGTAGATGGAGGTCGTGCTCATGGCATAGAGGTTGTCGGTACGTCGCCCGTCGACTTGGCGATGGCCAAAGCGATTGGGCCCCCAGCCTTGAGCATCGGGATCGTAGCGACCGTATTCCGGATGGGGTGTATGGCGTGGATGGCTCTGAGTCCACAGATCTATCGCCTCACTCATCCGTTCACGATAATCGTCTTCCATTAAATGACCAAACTGGAAGTACTTACGCACTTGCCCCTTAAGGGTGAAGGCCCAATAGAGGTCAATGCCTTTAGTATGCACATTATCGCGGGGGTTTTGCGGTTGGTCTTCAGCCTGAAGAAAACGCATGCCAGCATCGACATTGCCCGCCAAGACATGCATTTTTGCACTGGGGTAGGATCGTTTTTCGTTCTCTGCGTAACGATTGCCTGTTGGACCCCCAAATGAGCCATCGTCGCGACGGGTTTCCATGCGCAGGATGGCATTATAAAACTCGCGAAATCGTTCCTCAATATGGTCTTCAGTGGGATTGCGAAATTCCTCAGGAACTGGCCACTGATGGATGGTGACGAATTCATTATCATCAATGCTTGAAACTGGTCCTTCTTGGGCTGAGACGGTTGCTAATCCCACTCCAAGAACCAGACAATACCGCACAAGCGCCTGCGATCTGCGCATAGATTCTCCTTATCGTTTGTTGCACTCGACACTGTGAATCTTATTCACATAAGCATGTCGCCTGTATATCAGGCCTCAGGGTTTGTACGAGAGATAGGCGAAAAGGTTGAGACATCCTTGCTCCGAGATCAGGGCCTCACAGTTCGCCATAAGGGAGGAATGCCTCCTTCACGGAGCATACTCTAGTGCACAAAGCGCGGTGTTCAGGGCAATTTTCTTTGGGTGATCTGGAGATCGCTGGCCCCAGAGGCAAACTTGTCAAACGACAATCACCTTGGCCCCGAGACCAGCAGTCTTCTATCGGTTGGCGCAAACCACCCCTTCGGGTCACCGACAGTATTTCAGGCCAGGATGTTGTATATCGCCTAGAGGAATACCTTTTGCCGGTAATCAACAAGTCGTCCTGGCAGAGTTTGCTGGTTGGCGATTGCACATGAATCCGTAGGACCACGGTATGCACACCATTTGATTGCTCTCAACACCCCACTGCCCTTGCAAGGAAGTGCCCATGTCCATCACACGTACCCCTGCCTGGAAATCGCTTAAGGATCACGCTCAAAGCATCCGTAAAACACATTTACGTGAGCTCATCGCCGACCGTAGTCGCTGCAACGCCATGCGGCTACAGGCTCAAGACATGATCTTGGATTATTCACGGCAGAATGCTACCCCAGATACCATGCGCAAGCTTATAGCCTTGGCGGAAAGTGCGCAGCTGCGTCAGCGTATTGATGCCATGTTTGCTGGTGAGGTGATCAATACCACCGAACAACGCGCCGTGCTCCATGCAGCCCTGCGCGCGCCCAAGGGGAGCTCAGTAGAGGTTGCAGGGCGTAATGTCATTCCTGATGTCCACAAGGTATTGTCCCAGATTCGCCGCTTTAGTAATGCCGTGCGCAAAGGACAGCACCTAGGGGCTACGGGAAAGCCCTTGCGTGATGTGGTCGCGATTGGCATAGGCGGGAGTTACCTGGGGCCAGAGTTCGTCTACGAAGCCCTGCGCTCGCACCCTAGCTGTGCCCGCGCGGCAGGGGACCGACGTCTGCGTTTTTTGGCCAATGTTGACCCTGTTGATGTCCATCGCGCCCTAGAGGGCCTTGATCCCGCAACGACCCTTGTGGTGGTGGTCTCGAAGACCTTTACCACTGCTGAAACCATGCTCAATGCCCGCAGTGTACGCGCCTGGCTAACCAAAGCCTTGGGCAAAAAAGCCGTAGCGCAACATATGGTAGCGGTGTCCACCAATCTTGAGGCGGTCCAGGAGTTTGGCATCAATCCCAAGAACGCTTTTGCCTTTTGGGACTGGGTAGGGGGGCGCTATAGTGTCTGTTCGGCAGTGGGCATACTCCCACTGGCATTGCAGTTTGGCTTTACCCCGTGTCAGCAATTTCTCTCCGGTGCCCATCGCATGGATGAGCATTTTCGCACCGCTCCTCTAACCCGCAATCTCCCCGTCACCCTCGGATTGCTTGGGGTTTGGAATAGTAGCTTTATGGGCCATAGCGCGCGCGCTATTCTACCATACTGCCAGGCACTGCATAAATTCGCACCGCATATCCAACAAGTTGATATGGAAAGCAACGGCAAGCGGGTGGATGTACATGGCAAAATACTCCCATTCGATGCCGGCGAAGTAGACTTTGGCGAACCCGGCACCAACGGCCAGCACAGCTTCTATCAACTTCTCCACCAGGGCCGCGTCGTTCCTGCTGACTTCATTGGCTGTAAGCGCTCACAGCAGCCCAGGCAACTGCGAGAACATGGGGTCAGCAATCATGATGAACTAATGGCAAACTTCTTTGCCCAGCCTGATGCCCTGGCCCTCGGCAAAACAGCTGATGAATTGCAAGCTGAAGGTGTGGAAGCAAACCTTATTCCCCACAAGGTGTTTCCTGGTAACCGCCCTTCCTCATCGCTCCTCCTAGACGAACTCACACCGACCACCTGCGGACAGCTTTTGGCGCTCTATGAACACCGCACCGCCGTACAGGGCTTTATCTGGAATATCAACAGTTTCGACCAAATGGGCGTAGAACTTGGGAAAGTCCTAGCGAAAAA
>REDP01000194.1 GCA_007693455.1 Planctomycetota bacterium
AGGATACAGCGCAGCCAGTCTGGCAAGGAAATCCTCCCCAGCACTACACTTTCGTACTGGGTGAGTTAGAACAAACGGTTGACCATGAAACGGTCCATCTCAAGGGATTACAGCGATCCCTTGATGAGTCGGCCCACAGCCGCCTTTGGCAAAACTGGAGTACGCTACGTTCCAGCCGCTGGCGCGATGATGTGGATACGCACGACCTCAGCGCCTTTGCTATTGATGGGCAGCGGCGGCTCTCAGCTGAGTCTGTAGACTTACGCTGGGGGCAGCGTGACGACCATACCTATATCTATGATGGTATCAGCAATCGCCTGCACATTCTCCATCGCAGAGCCTATGAGAGCATCCAACGCAGTGTTGGCCGCCTGGACCAGCAAGCCGTATTGCATCGGGTGCAACCCGTGCAGATGCTAGAGGTTGATGACCAAAAGCTGATATGGGACCATGAGCAAGAGCAATGGCTTGACCACGACGCTCCCCATCGTCCTCCCTTTGGTCCTCGTGTAGAAGACCTACTCATGGCCTTCCGCCGCCTGCGCGTGGCGCATCTTGAACCCCACGATCATACCCTCACTCCGCTACATCGCCTCCGCATCCACTTTAGTGATGGCCAAGAGCAAGTCATTCACATCGGCTCTGATGATTCTGATCAATGGTGGATACATGGCGATGCAGTACCCCCGCAACGGCTTGTACCGCAAAACCGCGCCGCCCTGCGCGAGCGCTTGGCTGCTTTTGCACAGGACCCTATCGTCCACATTCCTTTAGCAGGAAGCGATCCCACCATCCGCCGCGTGGAGGTCTGGCGCGATGGGACATGGTGGTTTGCCCTAGAAAGTGATGAAGACCCTCATGGCGATCTCTTTTACGAGGTATTATGGAATGAAGGGCGAGATCCTGCGGCCACTCGCGCCATGTGGAATTTTCAGCAAGCGCTCAACGAGCTCAGCGTCGAAGATGTTCAACGACGACAAGGTAATGACTCCCCATCTGAAGATGCTCAGCAAGGACAGATCCATATTCGTGCCTGGGGGCGCCGTGATCAGCTTCTCAGTGATCTCCGGCTCAGCCCTGGGCAGGCCTTAACCCAGCAGTATATGGGGAGCATAGATCAGCTCCCAGCATTTATACAGGAGCTCTCTCCCGATATATTTCTTGATCGCCACCTGCTCCCGCAAGGGCTCAACCCCCAACGCATAGAGAAATTTCAACGGGTACGCTACCAGTCAGATCAGGAATCACCCCAGGCAGAAGTCTTTGTGCGTGGCGAAAGCGGCTGGCGGGCCACCTATCCCGATGATCGCAGTGTTGATCATCACGCCGTCCAACGTCTGGTCCAAGGAATACTCAGTGCCGAGGCTGAACGCGCCTGGCTCCCTCGGGATGCAGTCCCCAGTCAACCCCATTACAGTATTGCCCTGCGCATAACTGGAGCAGCGCATGAAGATGGACGCAATGAATTAGCTCTCGTCGATACCTTTGACCGCGATTGGGGATTGCGGATTATTCCTCGTGAGGATGGCGATTGGGATGCCTATGAAGTAGAGCGTGGGTTTCGCTTTCAGCTTGAGCAGGACCTTGTTGCAGAATGGTTTACTACGCTTACCCAGGTTCCCATTCTTCCGGTCTTAGCACATCAGATTCTCCACTTGCGTTGGCAGGGGGAGGAAAGCGCCTATGCACTACGACGGACCAGTGATAACCAGTGGCGTCTTATGGTCGGTGATGATGATCAAGCCGCAGATAGTGCTGAGGTCCGCCGGCTCCTGCGTGAGCTTGTTGCTTTGACCGCTGATGAGATCCTGCCGCAGGCCGCCATACTTGGCGAAGATGAAACGCGCATGCGCTTGCTCGTGGGCGTTCCTAGTCCAGAGCAGGATGCCCATGGGGAACAATGGATTATCAGCATTGGCCCGGAGCAAGGTCAGCGAACCCTACTCTCGGTGCACCGTGAGGGAACGCGTTTGACGACACAAGGACGGATGTGGGTCAAGAATGCACACCTCGCGCCGATTATGGCTCCAGCTCAGCGCTACCGTCAGATTAATCAGGATGGGCAGAATCATGACCACTGAACGCGCTGCCAGTCTACTCCAAAGCCTGCGCAATGATTTAGCCACAGCAGGTTTGGCTCCTAATCATCGTTTGGGGCAAAATTTTATGATCGATGCGGGAATGCTGAGTCGCATTGCCGCCCATCCAAGTGTGCTCAGGGCGCAGCGCATTGTCGAAATAGGGCCTGGAACGGGCATCCTAACTCAGCATCTCTTGCAACGGGGGGTGCCAGTCTGTGCGGTTGAACTCGATCGTGGACTCTACCACTTCCTGCGCGAACGTTTCGCTGCGGCAATTGCCAGTGGCATGCTCCACCTCATTCATGGCGATGCCTTGGCGGGAAAAAATCACCTTAATGCTGAACTCTGTGCGTGGCTGGGAACTGCACCCTGGAGCCTGGTAGCCAATCTCCCCTACGATGTTTCCATTCCGGTTTTACTCAATGCCCTCACCATGTCTTCACCAGCTGAGGACTGTTTGGTAACGGTGCAATGGGAGGCCGCCGCTCGCCTGACCGCGCTTCCTGAAAGTAAAGCCTGGGGCGCCTCTGCTGCCATCGCCCAATCGGTGGGGAGTGGCACCATTGTCTGCCGCCTACCACCCCAGTGTTTTTACCCTCGGCCCCGCATTGATTCTGCGCTTTTAGCCTGGCATCATCAAGTACAGGTGGATGCCTCGTTTACCCTCTGGGCACGGCAAGTTTTCGCCTATCGCCGTAAAGTTCTTCCCCGCGCCCTGCGTGATCTGGGTCACACGCGCGAAGAGGCACAGGCTATTTTGACGCATACCAGCCTTGATGGCACGCGTCGTCTCGAACAGTTACGGCATGATGAATTATTGGCTGTACACCAAGCCGCACGTCTTTACGCAAGGAGTCCTTAATGTTGGTCGATCAATGTGCTAGGCACCTCATGGTTCAGCTGGTTTGCGCTGGGGTGATGGTGGCCGTCTTCCTTTTCACGAGTACTGCTATGCTTTCTGCGGACGAAGACGATGAAGTCGTCGCTCGAGTGAATGGCCACGCCATAACCCTGCGTAGTCTAGAAAACCAACTCTTGCGCGAAGAGGGTGCCGAAGCCGTAATGGAGCTGGTTGAGCATCAACTGAAAAACGCCAACTGGGATCGTTTAAGCGATCAAACCACTATTGTTGGCATGGGCAATTGGCGCCTTGAGCGTCAAGCACTGGCGACCCACTTACTGCAACGAAATGGTGGTCCTGTTCGTGACGAATTGATCCAAATTGCCTTGGTCGAGCAGGCCCTGCGCGAGGAAGGTATTGTCGTTGGGCAATTACTTCTGCAAGCTGAGCTGGAGCGCATGGAGCGGCGCTTTCAACAAGAATTAGCAGAACGTGGGAAGCCACAAATGCCCTTTGAACAGTATATTCAACAGCATTTTCGCATAAGCGTGGAAGAATTTGTGCAGCAGCCAGGGTTTCGCATGCTGGCTGGTTTACATGCCTTGGTCTTGCGTCACAGCGAGGTCTCCGAAGAAACCTTGCGATCTTTTTACGAAGAGCATCAGCAACATTTTGGGCATCCCGAGCAAGTTCGACTGCAAGTGATCCTGCTCGACTTTGAGGTCAGTGAAGAAGAAGGGGGGAGGCCCTTCATTCGATCCGAGCACCGTGAACGTTTACGCATCACGGCGGCATCCTTGTATCGACAAATTCAGTCTGGTGACACCACCTTCGAACGTCAGTGGCAACTCTGGGGTCGCCTACGTGATCAGGAAGCCGCGGCTGGTGGTGATGTGGGCTGGGTTGGACGCGATGGTCGGCGTGAACAAACAGGCGCGCGGCGCCTTCCCCAACGTCTCATGGATGAAGCGTTTAAGGTTTCAGCCGAAGATATGCCGCGACTCCTACCCTTGGTTGAATACACTGAAGGTATGGTTATTGCGCGGGTCAATGATCGTCGCGACGAACGCATTCATTCCTTTAGTGATATGCGGCAGGCTACCCGACGGGCGTATCTCGAACATAATATGGAGGCCTATTCGCAACGGATGATTGATCAATTACGACGCGCCGCAGACATTGAATACGGTTCACTGGGCCGCATTGTTCACGAACGCGTAGAAGCCGTGCGTCGGATACGAGATCCAGGCCTCAGCGGGGATGATGCACCCGATTCTGATACCAATAACGATGCGGCGCCACCAGCAGATGTGGATGAAGGGCGCTTCCCCATGCCTCAAGAGTAAGCCATGGCCGATCTCAGCTCACGAAGCATGCTGGGCGACAAATAACTGATACGGTCGGCCCTCATGAAATCCTTTGCGCTGCGGAATATCTTCCTCGAGCTGTGGAGCCCGCTCTGGGGCAAGGGTCTGCAAACCTGCCGCACCTAAGGCACGGCCAAGATCGTAGGGCTTGCCCAATGTGTTCACGCAAGCCAGCATATAACCCTGGGGGCTGAGTAATGGAACCATGGCCTGGAGCAGCTTGGGATAATCCCTTCGCGCCACCCAGCCTCGCCCACCTTGAGCGGCAGTAGGGGGATCACAAATGATCCAATCATATTGCTCGCCGTTTTCTTGACAAAAGCTCAGGCAATCCCCGTGGATGACCTGATGGCGTTCGGCAACCTGTGCTATGCGAGCATTCTCTTGCGCCAAGGCTAAGGCGGGTGCGGAAAGGTCCACACTCACCGCTTGGGCAGCTCCAGCGACCAGCATGCTGGTACTAAAAAGGCCCGTATAGGCAAACAGATTGAGCACCCGCCCGCCAGCGCAGCGTTGAGCAAGCCAGCGTCGGGTGCCCCGTTGATCGACATAGATCCCAGTGGCCAAGCCTGCAGCTGGTTGCACACACACAGGAACGCCCAACTCTTGACCGGGCACCTGCCAATCGGGATCCAGGGGTGATCCATCAAGCATGCGGGCGCGCGTAGGTTTGCGCCGCTGATCGTCGAGATGTTCCCGAATCACCACCTGATGACCAGGGATGCCGCAGTAATCTGCACAGTAGGAGGCGATCCGCTCTACATAGGGGCGAATGCAGCAACTCATCACCACCACATGCAAGGCTGGACCGAGGCGCTCCACGCGAATTCCAGGAAGGTAGTCTCCCTCGCCATGGATCAGACGCAGACAGTTGGTATCGCCCTGGGAAAGGAGCTTGGTGCGTTGTTGTAGCGCACGCGTACAGGCTGCCACGGGATCAAAATCCCGATCGCCTTGGCGATGAAATACACGAGCACAGATGGTCGGGTGTTCACGATCAATCAAGGCGCTGGCTAAGGGACGACGCTGTTCGTCACAGAGGGTTACCACATCGCCGTTGTCTAACCCCGCTAGACTTCCAGTAAAACGATCCTTGCGTAACCAGGGATGTCCGCGTGAGATAAAAGCCGCTGACTGTCGTCCGATGCACAGATGCCGCATGGGGGAATGGGGGGCGTTAGCTGTGGTCAATGACGGGGCGATCGGTGTGTACTGCGCCATTATCGTCTACGCGATGACTAAAACACGATCGCCGTAATTGATGGCAGGCTGGGCCGGGACTATCGACGCGATACAAAATAGCATCACCATCACAATCCACTCGAACTTCGTGCACGTGCTGTACGTGGCCCGAGGTCAGGCCCTTGGTCCATTGCCCGCCTCGTGAACGGGAATAGTAGGTGGCCTGCTTGCTCTCGAGGGTGTGGAGCAGGGCTTGACGATCAGCCCAGGCAAACATGAGCACCTCGCCAGTATCAAACTGCTGAGTGATTACTGGCGCAAGCCCATCGTCATTCCAGATTACGAGATCGCAGACTTCGCCCGACTGTCCTTGCGGTTCAATGTCTTGTGGCATAGCCTAATTATGGGCTTGCTGCTGCCATGGCAAGGGCCAGGGGGGA
The DNA here is from genome assembly GCA_007693455.1 of Planctomycetota bacterium. Taxonomy (GTDB): domain Bacteria; phylum Planctomycetota; class UBA11346; order UBA11346; family UBA11346; genus REDP01. The sequence continues at coordinate 5,912 of REDP01000194.1, forward strand.
TTCAAGCGGGCATTCCTTTTCCATGGCGAGCTTTGAGTGGCCTGTGGAGCAGCAACAGGGCGGCTCAAAGCTCGCCCCCTGGGACCGCCGATCTCCTGATCGGCCAGCAGAAAACGCCCTCAATGGGCGCTTTCTGCACGAAAAGTATGGCCTCGAAGCGGGCATTCCCTTCTCATGGCGAGCTTTGAGTCGGCCTGTGGGGCGGCATAGCCCAGCCCTTGGCCTGCTCCAAGAGCATGCTACCCTGCGCCCTCGAACGGAATAATCGCAGCCTTTTCCAGCAATGCGAAGCGTTCCACTTACTCACTAGCTACGGATGGTATTCCCATGAGTCAGCTTGAAGCCGTTATTGGTCTTGAAGTGCACGTGCAACTCGCCACCTCCAGCAAACTCTTTTCTGCGGCAAGCTGCGCCTTTGGCCGTGAAGCCAATAGTCAAGTTGATCCTGTCAGTCTGGGATTGCCAGGAAGCTTGCCGGTGGTGAATGCACGGGCGGTAGAGTTGGCGGTCACTGCGGGCCTTGCTTTGGGCTGTGAGATCCATCTATTCTCTACCTTTGATCGTAAACATTATTTTTACCCTGACCTTCCCAAGGGGTATCAGATTAGCCAATACGACCAACCCTATTGTACTGGTGGTGGGGTGGAAATTGTTGGTGCAGATGGTCAATCACGGCTCATTCCACTTACCCGCATCCATATGGAAGAAGACGCGGGAAAGCTGATTCATCAAGAGCGTGGTCCATGGTCGGAGGTGGATCTCAATCGCGCGGGAACGCCCTTAATAGAGATCGTTTCCGAGCCAGCTCTGCGGACTCCAGCCGAGGCTCACGCTTACTTAGCCAAGCTTCGGCAAATAATGCGCTGGTGTGGGGTGAGTGACTGCGAAATGCAGGAAGGATCCTTGCGATGCGATGCGAATATCAGCATTCGTGAGCAGGGGAGCAGCACCCTTGGCACCAAGGTGGAAATTAAAAACCTCAACTCTTTCCGCGGTATTGAAGCCGCATGTACCTTTGAAATCGAGCAGCAATCGGCCTTATGGCGCGCTGGTCGCTATCGAGAGGTGATTCAAGCCACCAAATTATGGGATCCTGACAATAAAGTGACCCAGATGATGCGGAGTAAAGAACAGGAAGCCGATTACCGCTATTTTCCTGACCCTGATCTTCCTCCACTCTCCCTGAGCCAACAATGGGTTGATGGCTTGCAGGCAGCTCTTCCCGAGCTTCCGAGTGATCGTTGTACTCGGATGCAGCGTGACTATGGATTAAGCCAGTCCTTGGCTGAGGAATTATGCAGTGAACGCCCGCTTGCAGATTATGTGGAGGCGGTCATCGCCGCTGGCGCACCTGCCCGTCTGGCGGCGAATTGGACCCGCGAAGAGGCTCTCCGTCGTTCTGCGGAAACTGGCCTGAGTGTTGCCGAAGCAACGCCAGTGGTACTTATGGCAGAAGTCATTTGTCTGGTGGATGCGGGTGAAGTGGCCCGCGTGGTCGCCAAGGATCATTTTGATGCCATTGTTGAAAGCGGCCACAGCGCCCGCGACTATTGCGATCAGCAGGGGCTTATACAGGTGCGCGATGCTGGTGCCTTGCAGGCCTGGGTAGAGCAGGCGATTGCCGAGAATCCTCAGGCAGTGGCCGATATTCGAGGCGGTAATCACAAAGCTATTGGCCGCCTAGTGGGCGCCACGATGAAGGCCTCTGGTGGCCAAGCTGATCCTAAGGCAGTGCAAGAGGCTCTCCGTGCAGCCTTAGAAATCTCAGAGCCCTAGGGCACTGGTTCCAACCAGAGATACTTAAAGGGATGGTAGTCGCGCTGATTGTGTGCGAAGCCCATCACCGTTTCTGCGAGAAGACCCTGATAGACATAGTTATATATGGGGGCGATAACAGCTTCTTCCCGCAGAAGAATTTCTTCCATGCGAGCAAAGAGCGCATGTCGCTCGGCCTGATCGACAGTAGCCTGACTGCGCGCCAAGAGTTGATCATATTCTTCATTTTCCCAGCCAGTGCGATTATTGCCTCCGCCAGAGACAAAGCAGTCATAAAATGTGTTGGGGTCGTAATAGTCGCCAATCCAGGCCGATCGCGCCACGGTATAATTGAGATTCCGTAAGTCAGCAAGATAAGTTTGCCACTCACGGTTGCGCGCCGTAGCACGAATTCCCAGAACGCGCCGCCATTGCTGGGCCACATTTTCGGCAATGGCCTTATGGGATTCCGAGGTATTGTAGAGTATTTCTATAACGGGAAAGCCTTCGCCTTCAGGAAAGCCCGCCTCAGCCAGCAGTGCTTGCGCCGCATCACGATCATATTCGAGTCCGCCACGCGGTTGATAATCACCCATCGGTGGACACCAATAACTTACAGGCACCTCACCAGCACGGGTAATATTGTCGGTGATTACCTGACGATTGATCGCTTTGGTGAGGGCCTGACGTACGCGCGCATCGTCTAACGGTGGCTTGGTTACATTGAAGCGATAAAAATACACCCCCAGATAAGGCATAGCATAGTAGTCGGGATCGTGCTGGAGTTCTTCCACCTGATCGACGGGTACTCCTGGCATCCACTCCAGCGATCCCGCTCGAAATAGCTGCAAGGCAGTATTACTGTCATCATAAGGGTATGCGGTAATGCGGTCCAATTTCACAAAGTCGGCATCCCAGTAATGGGGATTGCGGCTGAAAACAATGCGCTGACGAGGACGCCATTCACTTAAGAGAAATGGTCCACTGGAGACAATGTGTTCTGGTCGCGTCCATCGATTTCCGTGCTCGGCAATGACATGGGTAGGGACAGGGAATAAAGTGGGAAAGGCGCAAAGCTCCAAAAACCACGGCGTGGGCTGCTCCAGGCGCACCTCAAGGGTGTGCTCATCAATGGCGGTCACGCCGATGGCGGAGGGATCTCGCTCGCCATTGTAGGCCTCCCGCGCACCTTCAATGCTAAACAATTGATAGACATATTCGGAGGCTGTTGCTGGGTCCAACAGTCGCTGCCAACTTTCAATAATGGTGGTACTGGTGATGGGGGCCCCATCCGACCACTGCAGGTTGGGACGAAGGACAAAGGTATAGGTTTGTTGGTCCTCACTGATGGTCCACGACTGGGCTAATGCGGGGACCGGCTGCAGGGTCTCTGGATGCAGGTCCACCAATCCAGCAAAGATGGCAATGGCAAGGCGGCCCTCTGGAACGCCAGTCATTAATTGAGGGTCCAGGGTGGCTGGCTCGGTGCCGTTGTTAAAGCGCAGGTGCTGATCAATGCGCTGCCAATCGTCACCGTGGGGACGAAATTGTTCTCGCCATGAAAGGTCAAAGGGATCATGGGCACTGAGTATCGATAGGAGACCCATGCAGACACACAGTAGGGTCAAGTGTTTCATTCCATTACCTCCCAGGGACAAGCAGCCATAACCCAAGTGGTGGGCGGGAATCATGCCACAAGGCCACAGCGGGTACAGTCTTGGTTGAGGTTCTGGGATGCAAGGAAGTATCGTCTTGGCAAGGAACCACTCCCGGTAAGGGGGGTTCCGTTGGCGTAAACTTCTGGCACACTCAGGAGCATGACAACATCCCTTCTTGATGACCTTCTGACGCCTGGTGACCTTCGTTCCTTGGATGAGGAACAACTCGAACAACTCGCCGAAGAGATCCGCCAGCGTATTCGCAACACGGTTACCGCTACGGGTGGGCATCTCTCAAGTAATCTCGGGGTGGTGGAGTTGACTCTTGCCCTGCACCGCACCTTCGACTTCTTAAGTGATCGCTTGCTCTGGGATGTGGGCCATCAAGCCTATGTTCATAAACTTCTTACGGGCAGGCGCGATACCTTTCACACCCTGCGTACCAAAGACGGGATCTCGGGTTTTCCCGATCCTAAGGAGAGTGTCTACGACATCGCCAAAGTTGGTCATAGCTCTACCGCCATTAGCACGGGTGTTGGCCTCGCTGAAGGCTATCGTGTGCGCGGACAACGGCGTAAAACGGTTGTGGTGGTTGGTGATGGGGCAATGACTGGTGGCATGTGCTTTGAGGCCCTCCTCAATGCAGCCGAGCAGCGTACCGATCTCTTGGTGGTACTCAACGACAATGGAAACTTCATTGATGCACCCGTAGGTGCCTTACACCGATATCTTGATGGGATTCGCACGGGATCAGCCTTTAATAAACTGCGTCAGCGCTTTTTCGCAGTGCTCAAGCGCATGCCTTGGGGCGACAACCTTGAGCGCGTGGCTGAAAGTGCCGAAGCCGCAGCGCACCGCATGGTATCGCCTGGATATCTGTTTGAGGACTTTGGTTTCCGCTACTTTGGCCCCTTTGATGGGCACAATCGTGCGGAACTTGAACAAGCTCTGCAGCGTGTGGCGCAATTGCGTGAACCGGTCTTACTCCACGTACACAGTAAAAAAGGAGGGGGCTGGGAGCCAGCCCTTGCCGACCCACTGACCTACCATGGCCCCAAAGGTTTCGATCCCGAGACAGGGGAATTTCACCCCAAAGCGGCATCGCGGCAAACATGGGGGGAAGTGTTTACTGAAACCATGCTCGAACTCGCTGCTGAGGATGAAAAGCTGGTGGCGGTTACTGCGGCCATGCCATCGGGCACCGGCCTGCGCACCTTTGCCAAGGAATACCCACAACGCTCCTATGATGTGGGCATCTGTGAGCAGCACAGCTTCGGCTTTGTCCAGGGACTTACCTTAGCTGGTCTGCATCCTGTACTCGCCCACTACTCAACCTTTGCCCAACGTGGCTACGACCAGCTCTTTCAAGAGTTAGTGGTGCAGCGGGATCTTGGGGTTGTGGTTACCCTTGATCGCGCGGGATTAGTGGGTGAAGACGGTGAAACTCATCAGGGAATTTATGATATTGCCTGGGCGCGCTGTTTTCCTGGGGTGGTATGTGCTGCGCCTAAAGATGGTCCCGAGCTCCACGCCTTATTGCGCTGGGCCCATGAACTGCGCCTACAAGATGAGAACCGCCCAGCAGCAACTTTGATCCGCTATCCCAAGGAAGAAGTTCCCGATGTAACCTGGCCATGCTCTGCGACTGAACCTATTGCCATTGGTAGAGCAGAGCTCATTCAGGAAGGTGATGGACCTTTAATGATATGGGCTTACGGACCGATGGTGGCACGAGCCTATGAAGTTTTGCAGGAAATGGGTGAGGATGGCACGGCGATAACCTTGGTTAATGCTCGTTTTGCCAAACCCTTTGACAACGACCTCCTGAGCAGTTTGGCACAGAGCCATAGTCAGGTGCTTACCCTCGAAGATCATGCTCTACCAGGGGGCTTTGGCAGTATTGTCGCAGAAGCGGCAAGCGATGCCCAGCTCCCCTTGCGTATTACCCGCGTTGGCATTCGTGATGAATTGGTGGCGCATGCCTCACGCAAGCAACAACTCGCAGATCACGGCCTGGATGTTCAGGGCATTCGCACAACCATCGAACAATTGCTGGGCCGCAAAAACTCAAGCACTTCCTCCAGTTCGATTCCCTTTGAACGCACTGGCTAAGACACCAGTACAGCCGTGACCCTCTACGCCAAGGCAGCTTGCGAGAACTCCTGAGCAGAGAGCCCTTGCCGTGACCTAAAGGATCGCCATACTCTGATGAAATGGAGTATTGCCATGAAGCAGTCGCGACTTTTGCAGCGCAGCCCTAAACCCATCGAAGCCATCGGTCAAATTGGTGGGCATGTAAAATCTGGGTTCCCCCATCCGCTGGGAAAACGTACCGGCCGTGCCATGGCCTTGGTTTCCGCCCTTCCCTTGAACGATGACGATGATGATGAACGCATGGTGCTCACCTTCTTGGACCGAACGGATCCAGTGGAAACCTTCGATAATCAGCCTGGTTCAGGCGATAATGCGGTGGTCATCGTTCCCCGCTCTGAGATCGGCCTGTCGGCGGTTAATGGCGTCTGCCTAGGTGATTGGCGTGGCTGTAAAGTCCGCTATGCCGAAAGTGTTGATGAGCCTGACGAGCTGGATGTAGACCCCAGCACCCTTGATGTAGATGCCTCCGATGCATTTGTCGATATGGTGGATGAACTGGGGATTGATGCTTCCAAACAGGGCGGCTATCCGCTCTGGCAGACCAAGCCCGTTGATATTAATGCGATCATGGAAGGGGAATACCGCTTCCATCACCGCCTCACCTCCGATCTGGTAAACTTTGATAGCGATATGGGTGAGGGTGTGGTTATCTACGTCTTTGTCGCCAAAGATGGCTCGGGTGGAGCCGTGTGCTGGCAGCGCTCTGGTGGTGGTGTGGAACGCACTTATGGACACTATACCGACTCGCGTCGCGGCGACCTTGGTGGCCTCTTTGATTGATCAATGACTGTACTTGGCTGTTCGCGCTTTGCTCCATCGGCCACGGGCCCTGCCCATCCAGGTACTTTATTAGCCGGACTTCTGTGCTGGTTAGATGCCCGCCACCGTGGTCATCGAGTTATTTTACGGATAGAAGACTTGGATCCGCAGCGCTGTAATCCGCGTAAAGTGCAGGACCTTATCGACCAACTGCAGTGGTTTGGCTTGGATGACTGGGACACGGTGGAAATTCAATCCCAGCATAACCAACGTCACCAACACGGCCTGCAGCAGCTTGTAGATAGTGGTCTCGTTTATAGCTGCATCTGCTCGCGCAGCATCATCCGGGCCCATAATCTTCCAGCCGCAGATGGTGGTTGGGTCTATCCAGGCACCTGCCGCGGGCGTGTCCTAAGCCAGCGTGCTCCAGATCAGAGCTCAGACCAGGTTCTACGCATCCAAATCGATGGACGCGAAAGCCTTTGCGATGAAAGTGGCGCTGATCTGAGCCAAGATATCGCCCAGGCCATGGGCGATCCTGTGCTGGTGCGCCGTGATGGTGCTATTTCCTATCACCTTGCCTCAGTAATCGATGATAGTGCCATGGGAGTGACCCGGGTAGTGCGGGGCCAAGACCTGGCCGCATCATCAGCACTCCAGGCTCGGCTGCGTAGGCTATTGGGAGACCCAATCCCACAATACCGCCATCATTTTCTTTTGCTTCAACCGCACGGAGCCAAGCTCGCCAAATTTCATCAAGCAGTAGGGGTCCCAGAGCTTGCTCAGAAGTATACGGGGCCGCAACTGTGTGGCTTTTTGGCATGGATAAGTGGGTTGAAGCCCGATGCCACGCCCTGTCTGCCCCAGGACCTTCTTCCGCATTTTACCTGGCAGCGGGTGTCCCTGGAAGACCGTGTGCTCCATTGGGACGGAAGCCAGCTTCATGGAGAAACCAGCATATGACCAAGAAAACGTATACCTGGCTTGTTCCTAACGATCCTGCCGCCATCGCCCTCTGTTTGCTTCGCGGAAGTGCCCCACCCCTTGATCGGGCTGTTCCTGAGCCTGGTTTGGCCCGCTTTGCCCATGTCCATGATCTGCAGGGTGCTGTTGTCGATGAGGTTGTGGTTACCGCCTTAGCTGAAGATGCTTGGGAAATCGCTTGCCACGGTGGGCCTGGCATGCGCGCGGCAATGGACACCGCCTTATCGCAGCACGGTTTCCAAGAGACGCACAGTATTGACAACGACCCCTGGCAGGACTGGTCTAGCATAGTACATCCTGCCGCAGTACGTATTATGGCCCGCGAGGGCATGGATCAGGTATATCCATGGTGGCATCTCGCCCATCGTCCCATCCGTATTCTTCTCACCGGACCAGTTAATGCAGGGAAAAGCACCTTACTCAATACCTGGTGTGGCCAGCAACGAGCAGTGGCCAGTGCGCAGCCTGGAACCACGCGCGATCTGGTCCGCACCCGCGTACAGTATGCTGGCTGGATATATGAAATAACCGATTCAGCAGGTTTACGAGCCAGTACCGATGCCATAGAACAGGCAGGGCAGCAGCTCATAACCCAGGCCCGCTCTACGGCGGATGTGGTGCTCTATTGTTGGCCCGACGATGCCCAAGGATTACCACAACCAGAACCAAATGATCAGGTGCTCATTACCAAGTGGGATAACAAATCCTTGCCATCTCATCATGCACAGGAATTCGTATGGCATGCACCTGGCTTTGGAAGTGCGCAGCGTAGTGAGGAACTCTTGGAACGACTGCAGAAAAGAATCTGCACACTCCTCAATCTTCCTTGTGATGTATGACGGACAAGGAAAGGCTCCATCTACGGCACCTGAGTCCCAATAGATCTTAGGGAGAAGAGTGTAATTCTATCGATATTTGTAAATATTGGACAATCATGGTGTTTGGCCGATGGGTAAGGAATGTGCGTTGCGCAGTAGAGGAAAAACCCCGAATGCCAGAGTCCAAACCGCGA
>REDP01000280.1 GCA_007693455.1 Planctomycetota bacterium
AAACTCAAGAGCGCCTCGCGGCGCACCGCCGGCTGCGGCTCTGCCAAGAGCGGCACCAGCAGGGCGCTGGCGGCGGCGCCGCGGCCCGTCATTCCCGGCGCCCCCTATCTGCTCAACACCCTCACCCTCGATGAATACTTGGAACTCGTCGACGCCACTGGCCGCTGCCTGGCCAGCGGCAAACGAGGCACCATCCCCGCCCATCTAGCGCCCATTCTCGAGCGCCTCGACATCAGTGTGGACCGCTGGCTGATCAGCGTCTGCGGCATTGGGCATTTCCTAGGCACCGCCATCGGCAGCGCCGCCGCCCGAGCCAAAGAGGCCCTGCGCCGCGGCGGCCGCTGGATCGTCGACAAGGCGGGGTTTTATCGCTCAAGCCCGGCACCCAAGCCCAGCGGCTAGGCGAAGCACAACAACCATCACCGCGCAGCCCGTCTGACCGCCCCTCAAATTCGAGGGTCGGCATCAGGCGTAGTTTGCATGAAGGAGCGAGGGCAAATGAGGCCCTAAAGTCACCTGCCTCAGGTCCGGAACCCGACGATTTTCGAGCCTGAACCAGCATCCGTGGATCCGTGGATGACTGGAGCAGGCACTACTGCGCTACATCCACAATCGACGCCTGTCCTTTTCCGTTTGTCCTTTTCCGTTTTGGTTGCTAGGTGGCGATGAGGGCGCCCGTCCTCCTCCGCGTCGCCGCCTCGTCAATACTAATCTGACTCTGGTTCATGATAGGTAAAGATGTAGGATTTCTCTGATATTCCATAATGCACGCGCAAAATCCCTGGGGGCAGGCCCATAGCGCTGAAAAGGTCGCAGACTGCCGAACCAAAAGTACGGTTACCGAGGCTCAATTCCTCAGTTAGAATGACTTCTTGCCAGGCCCCCTCCGCGAGCATGAGGCCCTGCTCAGGTGTTTCAGGGAGGGCTTGATATAACTGCTCTACGGCAGCGGCCAGGGTGACCCCCGGGGGGATGTTGAGGGCTGGTAGATCTTGAGCAAAGCTGTGGTCATCGTGGCTTCTCTCCGGATCGAGAAACAATCCCGCACCGAAATAGAGGTAATTGCCACCACCTTCCCTGGGCAAGAACCTTACTGGGCCATAATAATTCGGAATCCGACTGAGATGACGAGAAATAGTATTCGGTTCGTTGAAAGCGCGCTCCAACGTTTCAGCCATTGAGGCCCCAGGCGGGCAATGCGCAGTAATCTTTCTTTCAATATAGGATATAGGCACGTACTCAGAGTTAGGATTCATTAAATCGTCACTATGGTAGTAGACACCTCCGGCTCCCGCACGTGCAGCTAAAAGATCATCGCCCCGCAATGAATCGTATGCCAAGAGTACTGCTGGCTGTTGTCGAGCGACAAAAATCCAGATGTCATCCTCTGCCAATATCTCGGCGCTAGCCAGGTCCAGATCGCTTCTCTCCCGAGAAATGAAGGTGCCGCCATCCCTCAGGTTCGGATAATGAATCCACCAATCACTGCTCAGGAGATCCGCGCTATAGCCATAGCCGCGATTTTCGCAGTAGAACAATGCCTGAAAATGATAAGCAAGGCGAAGGCTGTGCTGTTGTTCGATATGTTGAATTAAGGCGATGACTCCTGCATGGGGGTGCAGCCATTCGCCTGATATTTCTCCCCCAACTTCGCCCCGAACAATGAGCTGAGCAGAAATGCGAGAGCTAATCAAACGAACACCCATCTCCTGAAGGCTAGCTTTTTGAGTCGTAGCCAACACACCGGAAAAGATGTACGGGGTATAGGACCCCGCAATGGCACGTGGGCGAGCTAGCCCAAAAATGCCATCATTGCGTTCTGCCTGACTCATATCTCCAATGACAAGCGTTGGCATACCTTCTTCAACAAATCCTTCTGCCCTCACGGGCCAAGAAGTTTCTTGAGCGACTATAGCATCTCGCAATGCCGCAAGATTTTCATCCACATCAACGGATGGATCTAGGATTAACGAAAGATTAACCGGCCGACGTCCAAGAACCCTAAGCCTTACTTTCTCTTGATAGGCCTTCGGCGGTATAACCTCTTCCTCGTAGACATAGCTCACATCATGATACTGCGCAAGCAGGTTCATGGCCTCATTCCAAGCGGCTGATGCTTCGATGGAGATCACCAAGGGCTTTTCCTGGGCGCCTAGCCTTAAGCCGAACCACGATACAACGAACAGGGCAAGGACCCACTTCATGGCTGACCCCCAGAAATGTGTGCGTTGATCTGATCAAGGCTGACATAACTTGTTGCAGTTACCCCATCGTGAGTGGTAGATAACTCAAAGCCAATCTCATTCGCAAAATCTGGGGGCAATAATGTTCTATAAACCAACTTTACCATCAACTCTATCTGATGCGCTTGAAGATGTACACTTCTGCTTTGTTCTGCTTTTCGAAGGAAGAAAGACTGCTGCATTGTTATGGTCATGACCTCACCAAAGGCGGCAAAATCAGCCATATTCTGAAAAATATGGTGGCTCACCGCGATCCTGTCTGGGGAAGCTAGCCGACCATCTGTGGCAACCGGCCAAACTGAATCAATATGCCAGTTTATATTTCCAGGGTCCCAGCCTTCTTTTATTGTGATGTCTTCAATAAATTCAGGCGCTTCGAACGGGTTACCCTCACTGTAATACAGTATATTTGATGGCTCAATCTGTATGTTGAATGATGCGCCATACATATGACTCCCGTTAAGCATCCCCTGATATGCATTTTCATTGGCAACGGTTGAACTTGTTCCGGTAGGGACAATGGCCTCGATTTCTATATATGTAGATTCGTTTTCCTGAATCCATGTTCCGGTTAGCGAGTGGGTGGCATCGGCATCCGCTGGAAACGGCAAGCTGATTCCAACCACCGCATCTTCGACATCAACTACCGTCAGCGTCAAATCAGCAC
>REDP01000121.1 GCA_007693455.1 Planctomycetota bacterium
CTTCGCAACCCCGTTGGGGTTGACCCGCCTCTCCATTCGTTCCCAGGGTAGCGCCACAGGCGCTACCCTGGGTGTGCGCCCCCCGGGACCGCCGCTCTCCCGAGCGGCCTGCATAAACCCCCAGAATAGGGCGCTTTCTGCACGAAAAGCATACACCGCGAAGCGGGAATTCCTTACCCAAGGTGAGCTTTGCGCCGCCCTGGTCGCAGATGAGGTCGGGTGGTGGACTTGCCCATATTTGCGTCTATTGTGCACGGCATGGAATCAACCCTGCGTCTTGAGTTCAAGGTGGGCCTCTTGCTGATCGGCGGTATTATCGCTCTGGTGGCGGTAGTCTTGGTCAGCGATCGCATTGCCTGGGAGCCGCGATATCGGGTAACCGCATATCTGCCAGACGCTGATGGCTTATTGGTAGGCTCACCAGTGACCATGTCAGGCATTCGCATCGGCCGGGTTGCCTCCATTCAGCCCGATACGAGTGGGGTGAGCGCCATTGCCGTGGGTATGGATATCCAAGAGCGCTATACGATCTCCCAATCAGCGCCCCTGAGCTTGGCTACGGCGGGCATTTTGGGTGACAGTTATCTCGCATTTGCCGCCCCCGAGGATACTAACGCCCCATTTTTGGCCAAAGATGGTACGGCGCAAGTCGTGGGAAGTCTGGGATTCTTTGCTGAAGTCGGGGATCAAGCACGGGGTGTCTTGGGGTCGGTTGAACAACTTTTAGGCCCCGAGACCCAAAACGATGTGCAACGCCTGCTGAACGCCAGTGCCAATGCCATGGAAGAGACGCAGCAACTACTGGCAGGGCTCAACCAACGTCAGCAGCAATTCGATCAGATCCTCAATCAGATTGCAGGCGTTTTACAGCGCACTGACGCGACCCTGCAACAACTGGATAATGGTGTCGTATTAGGCGTGAACCTACTGCGTGACATCGGCGAAACACTGCAAGTGGTGCAGCCAACTGCATTGACCACCATCGGCGATGTGCAAGGCCTTGTGCAGCAGTTGAGTCGCACCGCAGAAGGCATTGATGCCCGTCTCTTGGATGACGAAGCCCATGCTGATGGCTCATTATTGGGCCAGACGGGGCGCTCATTGGCGTCTCTTGCACGGATGGTCGAGGATCTTGAGCAAGGCCGTGGTGTCCTGGGACAGATACTACGTTCACAAGCCCTGGCCAATGATCTCAATAGCATCTCAATTAATTTGAGTAATGCTGCTGAAGCCATTGCTGACCGGCCCTCCATGCTGGTGTGGGGAGAGAAAAAAGCTGAAACAGCCGAGCGTCGTAAGGCTCGCTTGAGCCTGCAGCAGCGCCGCGCCTTTATGGAGGGCTATATGCCCTTGCACGACGCTCAGGAGCGCGCTATTGGCGAGCCGAGTGATGAATCTCAGTCCAATGAGTGACCCAGATTGCGCCCTCGTTGCGACTGTCCCTTTCAATAAACTCCAAGGAGGAACGTTATGTCTGAAGTGCTGATCGCTGTGGTGGTCCTTGTCGTTATCTTTGTTATCGTGGTGATTATTATCGCCAGTATGTATAACGGTCTGGTGGCCCTGCGTAACCGCGTACGCAATAATTTTGCGCAAATTGATGTGCAACTCAAACGCCGCTATGACCTCATCCCCAATTTAGTGGAAACCGCCAAGGGGTACATGGCACATGAACGCGAGACCCTTGAAGCGGTTATCCAGGCCCGTAATCAGGCCTCCGCGGCCTCGAGCAAAGTTGCAGGTAACCCTGCTGATCCCACCGCCATGAAAGCCTTATTGGGTGCCGAAGGGGCTCTGACTGGAACCTTGGGTAAGTTTTTCGCTTTATCGGAAGCCTATCCTGACCTCAAGGCGAATCAAAATATGATGCAGCTCACCGAAGAGCTCACCAGCACCGAAAACAAAATCGCCTTTTCTCGCCAGGCCTTTAATGATGCGGTAATGGTCTATAATACCAAACGCGAGAGCTTTCCCACCAATATCATCGGCGGCATGTTCAACTTTCAGCTTGCTGAGCACTTTGAGATCACCAATGAGGCCGAACGTGAAGCGGTAAAAGTGTCGTTTACCTAAATATCCAAGGGAAATGCCCCTGGACTATGTCACTAGTGTCCGCCTCTCTTTTACTGGGTGTGAGAAAACCGTATGGACTTCTTTTCCGAACAGGATCAAGCGCGACGCCGTAGTGGTCGCTTGGTGCTGCTGTTTCTGATCGCTGTCATCTTGATGATGGCCATTATTTATGTAGTGGCCATCATTGCATGGAATTTTGCCGATGAGGGTCAAACCACCTTTGTATGGTGGCAGCCAGTCATTTTTGCCTTGAGTGTTGGCGGGACGGCTGCGGTTATCATCATGGGAAGTCTCGGCCGCATTGCTTCCTTGTCGGCGGGCGGACCAGCGGTTGCGGAGATGGTGGGAGCTCAACGTGTTGATCCCGGTACCACTGACCCCGATGAGCGCCGATTGCTCAATATTGTCGAAGAGATGGCCCTGGCCTCGGGCACTCCCGTGCCACCAGTCTATGTCATGGAAGAAAAAGGCATTAATGCCTTTGCAGCGGGATACCGCTACAGTGATGCTGTGGTAGGGGTCACCCGTGGCGCCATGCAGAGGCTTACTCGTGATGAATTACAGGGAGTAATTGCCCATGAGTTTAGCCATATTCTCCATGGAGATATGCGTCTGAATATTCGCCTTATGGGCATTTTATATGGCATCTTAATGATATCGGCCATCGGTTCGATTATGATGCGCGCCATCTACCTTGCTGGTGGTCGTCGCCGGTCGAGTAGTCGTAATAATAGCGACGGTGCCATCTATGCCATTGCCGCTGCTGGTTTAGTGATGTATATAATAGGATATTTAGGTGTATTTTTTGGCAGCATGATCAAGGCGGCAGTATCCCGTCAGCGCGAATTTCTGGCAGATGCTTCAGCAGTCCAATATACGCGCAATCCCGATGGTATTGGTGGAGCCCTCAAAAAGCTTGCTGGGCATCATTCTCGGGTGGAGCAAGCCGATGCCCAGGAAGCGAGCCATTTCTTCTTCGGCCCGATCAGCGGATTTGGCAGCGCCCTTGCCACCCATCCTCCTTTGCAAGAACGCATTCGTCGCATTGATCCCCAGTTTCAGGGCGAGCGTCAAGCAACATCCACAGGCACTGGCGGAAACAGCGCAGCCATGGCGGGGATGTCCAGCATGGCAGGCAACCAGCCCGCCTCCGCCCAGTCCATGTTGAACAGTATTGGCGACCCCGATGCCCGTCATATGGACATGGGCATTGCCCTATTGGCAGGCCTGCCGCAGCACGTTCATGATGCCAGTCATGACCCCTATAGCGCTCGCGCCGTCATTCATTGCCTATTATTGGATGAAGACCCGGCTCTGGTAAAAAAACAGTGGGAGCATCTCCAGGCCCATGCCGATAGGGCGGTTTTTGCTGAAGTGCAACGCCATGCCCCAGCGATAATGGCCCTGCCCCATGTGTATCGCCTGCCTTTGGTGGAGTTGAGTCTACCGGCCCTGCGGACGATGACGCGAGCTCAGGTCGAGCAGTTTCTGTCCGTAGTGGATCTGCTCATTGCTGCTGATGAGCAGGTAAGTGCTTATGAATACAGTCTCCGTCATCATTTGCGATTGGCGCTCGATCCTGAATTTGCCCGCAGTGTTTCCGGTACGGCTCAGGCCGAGGACGTGCGCGTGCTCTTACATATTGTCGCCGCCTTGGGCAACCCCACGGATGCGACTCTAGCGCAAGCGGCCTTTGTTACTGCTGCTAAGGAGGTGGGACTTTCGTCATCCTTACAGCAGTATGATTCCGCCATGGGTCATGATTGGCAGGCCATGGATGCGGCGCTTGTGCGCTTGGCGCAGGTAAAGCCCAAGAGTAAACGGCGTATTATTGCCGCTGCCATCACTGCGGTCAGTCACAATGAAAGGGTGAACCGCGATGAAGGGGATATTATCCGCGCCATCGCCTTGAGCCTCGAGTGCCCCATGCCACCCTTGGTGGTGGATGAGGATGTTGCCGCTTAATGGGTGATCCAGACCGCTTCTTTGCCCGTTTCCCATTAGCGCAGCCATGCTGGCGCCCTATTGTGGCAGGCCCCGATTTGGCTGCATCGCGTTCGCGATTGCTAGATGCTATTATTGCTCCGTTTTTGCCCGACCCCGAGCAAGTATTTGCGGCCTTAGAAATGACAGCCCTTGCCGCAGTTCGGGTGGTTATTATCGGCCAGGACCCCTACCCTACCCCAGGCGATGCCCATGGCCTGTGCTTTAGTGTGGCGCATGGGCGTCCCCCACGATCCCTGCGCAATATTTTTACCGAGATCCAGCGCGACTGTGGAGGAGCCTTGCGTCAAGACGCCAACCTTAGTGATTGGGCGCGGCAGGGGGTATTGCTGCTCAATAGTGTCTTAACGACTCCTCCAGGTTGCGCTGGAGGCCACAAGGGCTGCGGCTGGGAAGATCTTACCCGAGCCATCCTCAGCGCGGTGCTGCGTCGGCCAGGTCCTGTGGTATTGATGCTGTGGGGGCGCCAAGCATCGGCCATACTTGGGGGGATGTCCCTGCGTCCAGAGCAATTGGCCTTGCGCAGTGGGCATCCCAGTCCTTTGGCCTATAACCGTAAAGGACCTGGATCATTCTATCATTGTGGCCATTTTGCCAGCTGTAATGCCCATCTTAAGGCTCATGGTGCGGCGCCGATCGTCTGGGCCAAGTGACGGAGACTGTAGCAGAGCGGTCTCATCCTGCTATCTTGCCCGCGAGGGACTTTTTTCTAGGGTGTCGCCGTAGAGAACGTTACCGAGCACCGTGCATACAGGAGGCAGGCCATGGATCAGCATAGTCACGGAGAAGCTCCCGTTCCTCCTCGGCGCACCTATTGGAATACCCGCATGGGGGTGGTGCTGGCGGTGGCGGGGAGTGCTGTAGGCTTAGGAAACTTTGTCCGTTTTCCCGCCCAGGTAGTGGATAATGGCGGCGGCGCCTTTATGATTCCCTACTTTATCGCGTTGTTGCTGATTGGCTTGCCCATCGCATGGAGTGAGTGGGCCATGGGCCGCGCCGGAGGCATACGCGGCTACAATAGTGCCCCAGGTATTTTTAGTATGTTTTGGCCACGCCCTGGGCGTAGTCTCTTGGGTGGTTGGTCATTGATGATTCCCGTGGGTATTTTTAGCTATTATATCTACATTCAGGGTTGGTGTTTAGCCTACGCGTATTTTTACCTGGTGGGCCATGTTCCAGGTGCCGTACCCCTTGAAGAGGGGGGTGAGGTTGCCCCTGCTTCGGCATTTTTCCTGGCCTTGGTTGGCTATGGGGGCGATGGTGAGGTTTTGACCATGCAGCGCACTATCCTGCCCTTTGTGGGGATATGTATGCTGCTGAATCTTGCCTTGGTGTGGCGTGGGCTCAATCGCGGCATCGAATGGTTTTGCCGTTGGGCAATGCCACTACTCGTAGTGGTAGCCCTGGTAGTTTTGGTGCGTGTGCTCACCTTGGGTAGTGTGACTGCTGAAGATGGCTCGCAGCGGCATCTTCTTGATGGTTTGGGGTATATGTGGAACCCCAGTAGTGATGAGCGTAGCTGGTATGAAGCGTTATCGAACCCAGGCATTTGGATGGCCGCAACCAGTCAGATATTCTTTTCCCTGAGTATCGGCCTGGGGGTTATTGTCGTCTATGCCAGTTATTTGCGGCGAAGGGATGATGTCGCCCTTTCCAGCACCACTGCGGTGGCGGGCAATGGATTTTGTGAGGTCGTGCTTGGTGGCTTGATTGTGATCCCAGCAATCTTTTTATTCCTCGGCATGGCTGGAATCGAATCGGCCGCTGGTAGTACCTTGGGAACGGGGTTTATGGCTTTGCCGAGTGTGTTTGTGGAAATGCCCATGGGGCGCATGGTTGGCTTCCTCTTTTTCTCCTTACTCTTTCTCGCCGCGGTGACCAGTTCCATCTCCATGCTGCAACCTGGCATAGCCTTTCTTGAGGAGGGACTGGGTTTACGCCGTACCTCGGCAGCCCTCACTCTGGCAATCCCTGGACTTATTGGTTTGGGGTTGGTGTTGTGGCTGAGCGGAAGTCTCATCGCTTTAGACACCATAGATTTCTGGATGGGTAGTTTTGCGATTTTTGTCTTGGCCTTAGTGCAATTGTTACTTTTTGGCTGGTCATTTGGCATCCGCCGTGGTATGGCGGAGTTGCATCGCGGGGCCGATATTCGTTTGCCCATGATCGTAGGAATCTTGATTAAATATGTTGCGCCAGTCTATCTAGGGGTGATCTTTATCGCTTGGCTGGTGCAGCAAATCACCGCCGAAGGTGATGACAATCGTTTCCAGGCAATTATGGGTAGCTGGCAGGTGATGGTCAGTTTCGGCTTTGTCGTTTGTTTGCTGGTGCTGTTTACTTCGCTGGCGGCAGTGGCCAATATGCGTTGGCGTCAGCAAGCTCGGCAGGGTCTGATTCCCGATCCAGATTATGCCATGGATCACGACATCATTGAGGAGGATGCTCCATGACTACTGGCGGCTGGATTATTATGCTCCTATCACTGAGCGTGATCATTGGCGGTTTTGCGTGGTGTTTGTGGCGGGTGTTTAAGAGCACCCAAGGCAACCTTCGTTCACCAGCAGACATCCATCCCGATGAGCACGATCATCAATACCCTGGCCCCCGTCACTAGCAGTGCAGCAGCAAGCCTTCGCTTCTGATCACCCGCTCGCTGCTGCTCACGTGGCAGCTATGTGGCTTGCCGCCGAAACGCAGTGGGGCGACCTTCCTTGCTGCCTTACTCGCCGCAGTGCAGGTGCATGGCAGGCTGTAAGCTATGCGAGCCTGATATCTGATGCTCGTGCCTTGGGGAGGCGCTTACAGGAATCGGGGCTTACTTCAGGGAGTCGGGTTGGTCTTTTTGCCGACCATGGCCATGCTTGGCTGCTGGCCCATGTGGCGATCCAACTGGCGGGATGCGCCGATGTGCCCCGAGGAACGGATGTCAGTGATGCCGATCTCAGCCATATCATCGCGGTAAGCGACATGGAATGGGTTTGTGTGGCGAATGCCGATCTGGCTCGCCGCGTGCATCAGATCAGTGATCGCCCGCTCCAAGTAGTGATATTGGCACCCACGGCAGAGCAGACATCGTGGAATCTGGCCGATCTACTCACACAGGGACACGAGATCCTGGGTGCGGTTGAACCGGGAGCATGCTTGGTGGAAGATATTGCGTCCGAGCATATCCATAGTGTTATCTTTACTTCGGCTACCACAGGCCGACCCAAGGGGGTGGTGCTCAGCCATGCGGCAATGATGGCACAATTGCGCGCCATTGCTGCGGTCCCCTTATCCATCGCTCGCCATGATCGTCTCCTCTCCATCCTTCCCGTATGGCATATTTTTGAACGTACGGTTACCTTGGCTGCAGCCGCTGGCGGGGCGAGTATATGGTTTACCAGTCCTCGCCGCTTTGCCGAGGATTTGCAGTCAGTACGCCCCACTTTTATGGCTTCGGCGCCGCGCTTATGGGAGGTCCTGCATCAGCGCATTATCCACGCCGTGCGTCAGGCCCACCCCGTGCGACGATTCTTGGTCCACGCCGGACTTTGGTGTTCCCATCATTTCCGTGCTGCTGGGAGAGTTTTACGAGGACGAGAGCCAGCTCTGTTTGCCGAGCACCCCTGGTCTCGCTGGATGCGCGTGCTTGTCAATATTCCGCGATGGCTGTGCCTGCTTCCAGCGCATGGTTTATTGAATACGGCGGTTCTTGAACGCATTCGCCAAAGCACTGGCGCCTGCCTCAAGGCCACGGTATCTGGTGGGGGCGCCTTGCCGCCGGTGGTAGATGAATTTCTCCGTGATTTGGGCATACCAGTGCTTGAGGGCTATGGCATGACCGAGTTTCCTGTCATCAGTGTGCGCCTCCCTCACCGTCCCCTTCCGGGTACGGTGGGACCGCCGTTACCTGGGATCAGGGTGCGCATTGTTGATCTGGA
Organism: Planctomycetota bacterium; assembly: GCA_007693455.1. Taxonomy (GTDB): domain Bacteria; phylum Planctomycetota; class UBA11346; order UBA11346; family UBA11346; genus REDP01. The sequence continues at coordinate 8,004 of REDP01000121.1, forward strand.
CAGTGGTGAGATTGTGCCATCAGGACAGGGGCAACGTGGAGAAATTGAGGTTTCTGGGCCCATGCGTTTGCAGGAGTATTACCGTGATCACCAGGCTACCGCGCAAGCCTTGCGTAATGATGGTTGGTTGCGAACGGGCGATGTGGGAATTATGGGAAGCGATGGCGCCTTGCGCATCGTTGGTCGTTGTAAGGACACCATAGTTCTACGCAGTGGCGAAAACGTTGATCCTCAAGGACTCGAAGATGCCTTACTGCGTAGTGAATTGATTCGTCAGGCCGTCGTCGTGGGCCAGGATGGCAAGCGCCTAGGAGCCTTATTGGTTCCCGATGTAGCACTCCTTGCTCAGCGTCTGGGGCTTGATCCTGAACAGACCGAGCAATCGACCCTGGCCGATAATACGCAAGCTCGGGACCTCTTGCGCCAAGAAGTCCGCCGCTTGGTTTCTACCACCCAAGGGTTTAAGCGTTTCGAATTAATCGGTGATATAGCCATTCTTCCCCGCGACTTAGAGGTGGGAAGCGAGTTGACCAATCTGCTGAAAATACGGCGGCATATCATCCATGAAAACTGGCGAGAAATGATTACCGCCCTAACCGAGGGCCCGGGATGATAAGCGATTGGGAAAAACTCCTCTTAGCCCTAATGGTTGTAGGGATTATGTTTGGTATGGGGGCAAGTATTTCCTGGCAGCAGGTGCGCCAGGCGCTGCGGCACCCGCAGGCTGTGGCGATTGGCGTGGTTTCGCAGTTTGGAGTCATGCCAGCCGTGGCCTATACTCTGGCGAGTCTCTGTCAGTTGAGTCCAGCGCAGACGGTATCGCTGATCTTGGTGGGGTGCTTGCCAGGTGGCACAACCTCGAATATGTTTAGCTATTTTGCCCGTGGTGATGTGGCGCTATCGGTTACGATGACCTGCTGTTCAACTCTTTTGGCGATTATCCTGATGCCGATTATGTTGGGTTTTTACACGGCCGAGGCGCGCTCTGCCTTGGCCGCAGAAGCCTTGATGATTCCCTATACAGAAATTATTACGGCTCTGATTATGGTTTTGGTGCCCGTGCTGGCGGGGGCAGCGCTGCGCTGGCGATCCCCGGCTTGGGCCCAGGTGGCTGAAGACACGGCCGGTTTTCTGGGATTTGCCGTTATTCTGGTATTAATAGCAGGATGGTTGCCGCGTAATATTGGGAGCCTGCGTGAAACCGACCTGGGAGTATTGGTGGCTGTGGTGGGTTTGGGAGTAATGGGCTTTAGCTTCGGTCATGGAATGGCTTGGTTGCTGCGATTACCACCGCGGTATCGGCGTACGATTGCCTTGGAAACAGGCATTCAAAATTCTCCTTTGTCCTTTGCGATCATCATGTTTAGTTTTTCAGAAGCGCTTCAGAACACCCTCCTGTGGTTGCCCATCCTCTACGCCTTTTTTATTGTCATGAGTGCTTCCGTGTGGACCTTAATTATGCGGCGCATTGGTCGTCGTGATACCGAGGCCTTTGAACACGATCTCATCCTACGCGAACTCTGTGGAGATGCGGTGGCGGATCGCGCTGTCCGGGTGCCATAGCACTCATTGCTGGGACAGGGCGGCGCAAAGCCTGCCCCGCGAAGCGAGCATTCCATGCCCAAGATGAGCTTTGCGTTGCCCTGATTGCTGGGAAAGGGTGGTGCTGCCTCTTTACCGCTCGTTAGTGCTGGTGCGGCGTGTCCTCGGCTGGCATGCCGGCACATAATGTGTGGGTGGGTGTACCTACTTTGGTAACAAAGGCGAAACCACTGTTTAGGTAGTTCAAAATAGGGAGAAAGGACTGGAGCAAGGGAGTTTGTTGGTAGCATGCCCATCCATGGAGCAACTGCAGCAAAAAAGCGACGAGGAGCTGGCGCGAGCATGTCAGGATGGTGATCTGGCTGCCTTTGACGTGCTCTTTGAGCGTTACCAACGTCCTATCCGCGCCTACATCTATCAAGTCGTCCATAACTTTGATGATGCTTCATGTATTGCCCAAGATGTCTTTCTCAAGGTATTTGAAAAAGTTGGCAGTTTTGATACCCAGCGCCGCTTCTCAACGTGGTTTTACACCGTTGCCCGTAATGCGGCAATTGACTTCCTGCATGCTCGCCGCCGCAAAGCGATGGTAAGTTTTACAGACCTCGACCGCAGTGATGGGGATAATACCATACTTGAGGTTTCGCCTGGTAAGACCTCGCGGGTCGAAACGCGCTTAGTGCACGGGGAGTCCATTGAACATTTGCGCGCAGCCCTGCAGCGTCTGCCTCAGATCTATCGTGAGATTATTGAACTTGTCATTCTTCAGGACTTATCCTACGAAGAGGCCTCGCAGATTCTTGGCGGTGTCAGCTTGGGTACACTGCGTTCGCGAATGTTTCATGCCCTCCGTCACTTGCGCCGCATTCTCAGCGATGTGGCTGGGCATGATGGTGATGATCTGCTCGCCGAGCGCTAGCGCTGTAGCCTGAGCTATTTCAAGGAAACACAGGACTGAGCCGAGCGGCCTGTCTTTAGTAGGATCTCCTCAATGCAGCGCTGTTTCCGCCGTCATCGTTCCTTGTCCACTCAATCCCACATCGCTTCGTAAAGGATTTTGCGCGCACCATAATACTAGGCGCAATATTTCAGAAGTTTTTTTTAGTGGCGCCGCTGCTGCTGGATCTGCTCAACAATCTCTTCGGCTACGTGTTCAAGCACTACCGCGGTGCGGCGGTAGTCGTCGATACTACCGCCATAGGGATCGGGTACACCGCCTGATTCGGCCCCAGCAATGACAATACGTTGAGGATCCCCACCCAATTGACGAAGAATCGCCGCGTGGCGTTCGCTCATGGTAATCATTATGTCTAAGCGAGGAACATCGACGCGGCTGATCGGGCGGGAACGATGCTTACTGAGATCCATGGCGTATTCGCTGATGACTTGCTGGGCGTGGAGGCTGGCGGGATCGCCATCATTGGCCGCCACGCCCGCACTCATTACTGAGACATGGCGCAGTTGTCGTTGCTCGATGGCGCGGTGTAGAAAGCGTTCAAGCATGGGAGAACGGCAGGTATTACCGGTGCAGATGGCGGCGATGAGCATGCGTTACTCCTTGGTCTTCGGTGCGGCGACGATCACTCTGTAGGGGTGCAGATATGCCGTCACTTTTAGGCGTTGTTTGCAGTTGAGCGTGCTTGTTGACGCCTGCCAATATCACGACGGTAGTGGACATCAGGAAAGTCAATGGCGTCACAGATTCGATATGCTTTTTCCCGAGCATCATCAATATCGGTGCCAAGGGCGGTGACGTTGAGAACGCGACCGCCGCTACTGCACAAGATTCCTTCAGTAACGCGGGTTCCCGCATGGAAGATCATTACATCGTCATCACTATGTTCAACGCCGCTGATGGGAATATCTTTGCGATAATCCCCTGGATATCCCGGAGCAGCCAAGGTGACGGTCAAGCAGCAGCGGGGATCCCAATCGATATCAATGGTATCCAAGCGTCCCTCTAAGCAGGCAAGACAAAGATCGACAAGGTCTGTTTGTAGACGGGGAATCAACGCTTGGCATTCAGGGTCGCCAAAGCGCACATTGTACTCGACTACTTTTGGCCCAGCATCGGTGAGCATGAGCCCCATGTAGAGAATGCCTACGTAAGGACGCCCTTCTTTGACCAGACCACTCATGGTTGGCAAAAGAATGCGGCGTACGATATCATCTTCGGCGGTGTCGGTGAGTAAGCCAGGAGCCGGTGAAAATGCCCCCATGCCGCCAGTATTGGGCCCCTGGTCACCGTCATATGCTTGCTTGTGGTCCTGGGCGGGGTCAAGAATAACGGCATTATGACCATCGCAGAGGGCAAACACCGAAATTTCCTCGCCGCGCAGCACCTCTTCGATGATAATGTGCCGTCCTGCTTCGGCGCCGAATTCACAGGCAACCATCATCCGATCGACCGCAGCGTGGGCAGTGTCAAGATCCTGGGCCACAGTGACGCCCTTGCCAGCAGCCAGGCCATCACATTTAATGACAATGGGTGCTCCGACCTCTTCAAGGTAAGTATGGGCAGCATCTGCATCACGAAAAATCTTGAATGGGGCGGTCGGGATATTGTAGCGTCGGAGGAACTCTTTCATTGCTACTTTCGAACCTTCAAGTTCGGCGGCAGCTTTACTGGGCCCCCAGCAGCGAAGCCCAGCTTTTGCAAATGTGTCTACAATGCCGGCCACAAGGGGAATCTCGGGGCCGACTATGGTAAGGTCAATAGCGTTACTCTGGGCAAAGGAGCATAGTCCTGCAATATCATCAGCAGCAATGGCAACGTTATGGCCTAGTTGGGCAGTGCCAGGGTTGCCGGGAGCAATGTAGAGCGTGTCGCAATGGGGGCTTTGCGCAATTTTCCACGCCAAGGCATGTTCTCGTCCACCGTTACCAACTAAGAGTATGTTCACTGCTCGTATCTCCCTCAAGTGCTGACATGCATATCCCGCGCGATTGTTTCCGCCACGTAGGAACCATTGGCGTTCATGGTGGCATAGTAGCTTCGTGTGCAGGTTTGAACCTAGCATCTTGGCAGGTCGCAGCCTGGGGCAAGCGCCGGATACTTGCTGATGGATATTGCCTCCTGGACGCAAGTCATAGACTGTTGCATACTTAGTCGTCTTCATTGCACCCTATTCAGATCCATTCTCGGCCTAAGGAGGTGTCTCATGTCAGCACACGGCAATGTATCAGCCACGGTATCCAAGCGACAGCTCGCAGAAACCATCGCGCAGCGCTCAGGCTTGCCCCATGCTCAGATTTTAAACATCTTGCAGCATGTACTTGATGGCATTAGCGATGAGTTGGCTAAGGGGAATCGCCTTGAGTTTCGCGATTTTGGTGTGTTTGAATTGGCTCAGCGTAAGTCGCGTAAAGCCATGAACCCACGTACCCTCGAGCCTGTTACTATCGAAAAACGCACGGTGGTGAAGTTTAAACCAGGTCGTGTCATGAAGGAGCGCGTGGTACATCTTGATCTCGACGGATCAGCTGGCGCCAGTTCTCCTGAATGAATACATCGCCGTGCAGTTCCAGATTCTGGTTTGGGATCGTGCTGAGTGTGTGTATGGCCGGAGCAATGACTCCTGGAAAGGCATTTGGCAACGAGGGTGATCAGGAGCAGATCCCACGTTTACCGATTGATCCCACATCCTTGTCCTGGTCCGCGGGATCGGGTTTATCTCTTCCGGCAATCATGGTCGATGGGCAGGTGGTAGCCTATCCTCCTCAGGTAACCTTGCCCGATCGCTTTCCCGAGGATTTTTTTGGTCCCATCTATCAGCCATCTTCCGATCAGGTGCAGGCTGATGCGCCTGGGTCCTTTTCTGGTGGCGTTACCATGCTCTATGAGCGTATTCGCCTGCAGGCGGACCGTCTAGAATTTTGGCAGCGTCCGCTGTTGGATGATGATGAAAGCGCCTGGCCGCAACGGGTACTCCTGTTACCTGGGGATGACGGCCCAGAGCCCAATCGGGTGCATCTCGATAGTCGCTACAGCGACCTGCCCATAGTGAGCTTTACTGGTTTATTGCGCCCTCGGCGCATCGTAGTGGATCGGGCGCCGTTCTCCGGAGAGCCTGGAGAATTAGTCCTGTACCGCATTGTGCTAGAAGATGTCGGCCACTTTCGCGGAGAATTGCGCTTGCCCGATCAAGGTTGGCGCACGGTCACCGGACATGCTGAGCATATCCTCATCCGTCTCCATGCCCAACGCATGTCTGATGGTCGCATGAGTGAACCTATGATTGAGTCGTTTCATTTGTTCGCATTAGGCGATGAGGGGGCATGGTTGACCCTGTGGGCGGATCCTGCGCCCGTGCGCTTCGCCAGTCGTCGTATCAGTATGGAATTTCGCGATGACGGTGCACTGCAGCGCTTCGAGGCGGGGAAGGATGCGCATATGTCATGGCTTGAGCCGGGAAGCGAAGTGCCGCAGCACGATGCTTATGAGGTACTACGGGACCCTCAACAAGAGCGTGCCCAACAGCGGCGGCGTGCTCGCAAAGACTGAAAACAGGCAGAGCTATAACTTGCCGCTCAATCAGGGCGGCTCAAAGCTCGCCCCTGGGAGAGCCGATCTCCCGATCAATGGCATTAAGCGTTTTCGCGTGTTGTGTGTTGAAGCCCAAGCT
>REDP01000088.1 GCA_007693455.1 Planctomycetota bacterium
GGAGAGGGTCGCGGCCCTCAGGGATCGGCTGGTATTGCTGCGCCAGTGCTTCAGCGATGGAAGCCGGCAGGCCCCAGTGGCTGACATGGCGCTTGGCAAGTTCGCCTGGGCTCATCCCCAGTTCTTCACCGAGGAGGCTGGGAAAGGAGTCTTCGTCTGCTGCCAGACGCTGTCCCGCGAGGGTGCATTGCTCACCAAAGCCGCGAATGGCAAGGATGGTGCCGAGATCAAACAGTACCGCGCAGGCGGCCACAATATCTCGGTCGTGGGGACTGGGGAAGAGAGCGCCATTGACCCGATAGAGCAGGAGGCGGCTCATGGTTACGGCAGCACTAGCGCTGGCCCAGTTGGCGCCAAGGGGGCGGATGAGGTGCTCGGGGATGACCGTAATTTCATCCAGTAATGCCGCCGTGCCACCCAGCCCAAGGCGATTTATGGCGCTACTAATCCCCAAAAAACCTTCATCGCTGTCGTGGGCAAAGTTCGCCCGCGACAGCACCAATAAAGCCATGCCAGGGTCATTGCCAATAATCGCACTCAATACGGTATTGGAGCAACGCTCATCACGAGCAATCGCCTGCACTTTGCGCAAAGCGGGACGAAAGCTGCATGGTGGCAGGCACATCAGTGTGCCATCAATAATGTGGGTATCGAGTTTCATTGTAGATCATCCCCCAGATGGGGGCGAATGGCATCGCGTAGCTTTTTCATGAGTGGGCGATTGGCAACGCGGGAGAAGCGTTGTTCAAGCTGAGCTTCACGTTGCTCAACGCTCAGGGCAGGTCGACTATTACTTGGATTACCGCGAACCACCACGCGTTTTATGCCCAGCAACATCAGGCGATGAATGAGGTCATCGCGCAGGGTTGTTCCCGGCATACAAAGTACCGCCTTCTTGAGACTTTCCACTGGCTCGGCTAATACCATGCCTGCTTCAGCCTGGGTGAGAAGAATGCGCTGCTGCGCTGTGCTGCCATCACTGCTGCTCATGGTGGCAGCCTATGCCCACAACCGGCCACGTCCACAGGCTGCTCCATGGAAGGGACGGGGCGGCTCAAGGCCTACCTCCGGGACCGTCGATCTCTCGATCTGCCAGCAGAAAAGGCCCTCAATGGGTGTTTTCTGCACTAGAAGTATGCCCCGCGAAGCGGGCATTCCTTCCCTCTGATGAGCTTTGCGTCCCCCTGGGTATGTGGCCTGATCGAGCCCCAACGGGGCTCCGTAGCGCAGCCCAGGGTTGCGCTCCATGGGCGCTACCCTGGGAATGGAAGGAGAAGCAGGTCAACCCCAACGGGGTTGCGCAGACGTAAATATTGTGCCGCCATCCTGCTTCGCTCCGAGAATGATCCGCCAGTCATGGGCATATTCTTTATAAATAAGCACCGCGCATTGGGCCTGCTCTGAGCCTGCGCAACCCTTTCAGGGTTGATTCAAAAGGCACGCACACCCAGGGTAGCACGCCTAGCGTGCAACCCTGGGCTATCATGCGAAGCCCCGTTGGGGCTTTAAATCCTTATCGGTACCCTATCGCGGTTGTGATCTCACCATTCGTGCGCAGCCTCGCGGAACCTGCTTTTGCAGGCTGATCACGAGATCAATGGCATGAAGCATAGGCGATGCTTAGGCCTGTGGCCTGATCGAGCCCCAACGGGGCTCCGTAGCGCAGCCCAGGGTTGCGCTCCATGGGCGCTACCCTGGGAATGGAAGGAGAAGCAGGTCAACCCCAACGGGGTTGCGCAGACGTAAATATTGTGCCGCCATCCTGCTTCGCTCCGAGAATGATCCGCCAGTCATGGGCATATTCTTTATAAATAAGCACCGCGCATTGGGCCTGCTCTGAGCCTGCGCAACCCTTTCAGGGTTGATTCAAAAGGCACGCACACCCAGGGTAGCACGCCTAGCGTGCAACCCTGGGCTATCATGCGAAGCCCCGTTGGGGCTTTAAATCCTTATCGGTACCCTATCGCGGTTGTGATCTCACCATTCGTGCGGTGGTGCATGCGAAGCCCTCATCAATCCACGAACCCCAAACGCTCAATGTCATTGATTTGAAGATGGGCGCACCCGGAGGCGAGGATTGCGCTGCCCTGGCCGTATCTGGCACTCTCTCCTTGACCACTGTGGGGCTTGACCACCCTGTGCCCTTTTGCTGCATCGAGGCGTAAGCAGCAGTGCTGGTATGAGACATGCGGCCGTACACACGCGGCCAGGGAGATACGGTATTATGGGTTTTTTTGGTTTTGGCAAAGCGCGTGGAATTCACTCTGCTTCTGCCGCCGAGCGGTTGCAGGCGCTGGGCCGCTTGCCCACGAGCGAGCAGCGACAATTCCTCAAATTGGCGCAGGGCGATTCTGATGCTCAGGTGCGGCTTGCCGCCGCGCGGCGCCTGCGCGAGCAGGCCTTGCTTGAATCGCTCCTGACCCATGCCGATACGGATATTGTTGCTATTGCCCGTCAGGGCTTGGCGGCTGATGCCGGTCGGCGCATCAAAACCCTTTCCCTGGCTCAGGGTCACAAACTGCTCGAATTGGTTGATGATTCTGGCCCATTAGCCGAGGCGGTGCTCCATAATCAGGATCCCGCCATGCGTTCTGCTGCCGCACAACGCCTCTTCGCTCTTCCCCAGCCTGGCATTCAAGCCCTGCTCAATATCGCTATAGGCGATTCCAGTGGCACCTTTGCCCAGCAAGCACTGCCCTTACTGACCACCCGCAGTCAGCTCAAGCAGGTTATCAAACGCGCAGCAAGTGCGTCGGTGAAAGCCGCCGCAGAAGCGCAATTAGACGATATTCGTGAGAAAGCCGCGCAGCCATCGGCTTTACAACTGCGCCGTCAGCGCCGTCACGATATTGCCGCCATGGCTGAAGAAGCGGGAGTAGTGGCCTTGCGTCATGATTGGCAGGAAGGGAGTCAGCGTCTCGGGACCTTGGTTGAAGAGGCCCAGGCCATCTACGATGCCGAGAATGATGATGAGGAAATCCTCGCTGCATGGCAGCGTATACAACGAGCCCAGGAATTATTTGCCCGGCGTCGCAGCGAAGCCCGCGAAGCCCACGAGGCGCTCCAGGCATTTGCTGAAGGTCAGCCAGATCTCCAGCAATCTGCCCAGCGGGCACAGCGTGATGAACTCCTTGCCGCCCTCGCTAGCGACGACGAGCGCCAGCAATGGGCAGCGCGTCTGCCCTTACCTGCAGCAGCACCGCAGGCGCCGGTCGATCAGGAACCACAGGCAGCGATCAGCCCGAAGGAAGAAGCCCCAGCTCTGGAGCAGGTGGCGATAGATGACGATGCCTTGGCGCAGCTTGAGAAGGAGGCCGAAGCCCTCTTGGAGTGGGAGGACCACCGCCTTGCCGGACAGCATTTCCAAAAGCTGCATAAACAGTGGATGCAGGTACTCGCTGGTACCCATAAGGATGATCCGCGGCGTCAGCCCTTTTTGGATACGTGGGGGCAGTTCAAGCAGCAGCGCCGTGAGCACCGTGAGCACCGTGATGCCCAGCAGCAAGAACGCGCCCAGGACATGGCTACGGTGGTGGCAGCACTGGAAGCCTTGGTTGATCAGGCCGCAGCCGAGCCCGCGCGGGTACAGGAAGAGCGTCGAGCTCTGGCTGCACGCTGGAAAGCGATTGGCAATGTCGCGCCACGCTTTTTAGGTGATCTGCGCAAGCGTTTCCGCGCTGCCGAAGCAGCCATTGATGACGCCCTGGCCAGTTGGTATCAAGAGCGCGACTGGGAGCGTTTCGCGCAAGTGCCTGCTGCTGAAGAACTGTGCGGCGAAGCCGAAGCACTCACGGCCGAGGGCAGCGCCTTAGCAGGCGAGGAGCTCTTGCAGGCAGTACGCAACCTGCAGCAGCGTTGGAAGGGCTTGGGGCAGTTGCCGCGTTCGCAAAACGATGCCTTATGGGGCCGCTTTAAGGCAGGCGTTGACGCCGCCTTTGCCGCCCTGCAACCCTGGTTTGACCAGCGAGACGCCGAACGTGCCGGCAACGTTGCCGAGCGGCAGCATCTCATCGATAAACTCACCGTGGTTGTAGAGGATGATGGTGTGCAGGGGCTCACGGGCTCCCAGGCAGATCGTGACCACGAGCGCCGCCGTCAGGAGCAGGTAAATGAACTCCAGCAGCAATGGAAGGAAGCGGGGCCAGTCCCACGCGAGCAGCGTCGGGATATGGACCGTGCCTGGAAAGCATTGCTCGACCGATGGTATGCTGGCCGCCGTCGCCAACGAGCCCAAGAGGAAGCTGAACAGGCGGAGAATGTGCCGCATAAAGAAGCCATACTGCAACAGTTGCGCGATGCTCTGCGCGATGCCGAGGCCGCTCAACAAGGTTTATTGCCCGGCAAGACTCTTGATGATGTGGTGCAGCGTTTACGCCAAGCGCGGCGAGACTGGCGCTCCATTGGCTTTGTTCCCAAGGCTGATTTGCAGCGCCTGCGCGAGGAATGGGACAGCCTCAATGAAAAACTTGAAGAAGCCTGTGCTGATCGCCTCGCCGCCGAAGCCGAAGCTGAAGCGGCGAATGCGACCGCCAAGGAAGGCATCTGCGCGGAACTCGCGCAGCTCCTTGAGGAAGAGCGTCCCGATTGGTTTCGTGATGAGGTGGGAAACCTGCGGCGAGCCTGGCAGGAGGTGGGCCGTGTGCCCCGGGCTCAGTTCAAAGCCCTGGAACAGCGCTGGCGCGAGCTCAACGACCGCTACGAGGAACATTGTCGTAGGGTGGAGGCGTAGGCTGTCTAAGGGAGCACCCGCACGAGGCTGAACTGCTGACCAAAGTAGACATTACTGCCGCGAGAATGCTCCCGCGGCAATGAGTGATAGATGCCGCGGCCATTTCCCATGATGGGAGTACTGGGGGGATTGCCTTCCCATAGCAGGCGCACTGGCCCATCGTTGAAGTTGGCATTCACGCGGAGCACCTTGCCATCGCCACTGCTATGAAAACCGATGAGTTCATCACCAATGCGAGCAATCGAACCCTTACCGCTGGGCACGGCGCCAGGCCCGACTAGGCGAATGCGATCGGTGTCGTCATCAATAGCATCGCGCAGTCGCAGGCTCGGTCGCGGATGTCGATCCCCAGTAAATGCCATGGTAATGCGAAGCGCACGAGGGTGGCGAGGAGTGGGGGATCCATCGGTAGTGGGGAAGGAGGTGTAGCGTTGCCCACGAAAATCATTTATGCCTGCATGCACAATAATCGGATCTGAGCGCAGCCAGAACCGTTTTTCCCCTTCATTGTGTGGCCCTTGCAGCATATCTTCCTGGATGCGATAATCATCGGTCTCGGCCAGCCAAACGCCAAAGTGAAGCAGGCCACCGGTTACCACGCTACGCGTATAGTCAGGTAGGGTGTCGCCGCCGCCCCATTGCTCGCTCTCCCAATCATTGGGATTACGGGGGTCGCTAATATAGGAAAAGAAGGTGCTATTGAGGATGGCATCATTGACATCATAAAAAACGCGGCGCTCAAGTCGGCGCACTGGGCCGTCTCCTTCGGCAATCCAGACCACAAAATCACGCTGGTAGTTATTTTCATTATTGGCGATAAGTAGGCCGAAAACATCGAAGCCGTGTAATTCCCACTCATACGATCCTGGATCATCTTCATCGGGATCCATAGTCCCAGCGCGGGCATAGATGCGCCCACCACGATTCGCAGGAATGGCACGCTTAATGTCCCGATCCAGCATGCCGATAACCGCCATGGCCTCATCGTTGGCCGATCGCGCCGCCTCGCCACTACGGAAGAGTTCGACGCTGGTGGCAAAAATACCCACCATAGCACCACCGACGATCATAAAAATGGTCACCGACATGAGGATTTCGGTAAGGGTAAAGCCGATGCAAGACTGCGGCCGCGCTGAGATTCTAGCGAACATCACTTTGATCCAAAACCAGGGTAGGGGCAATGGCGCCAAGGACAGCCCGACGAAGGGCAGGCGGCGGATTGTTTATGGATTCAATCATGTGCTCGAAGCTATTGACGCGACGATCATCACGCCAATGCACCTTCAATTCAATGCCGTCAAGGTTACGCCAGGGGCTTTCTTCACCATCTGCATTGGAAATGGGCATGCGAATATCCATGGAGTCGCTCAGATTGCCTAATGCCGTATTCCAGCGCTCTAAGGTGTCGGGATGAAGGAGGTGAGTCGCAGGATCTCCCGGTGCACGTTGGCCATCATCAGTGAAGCCCTGCCGCATCCAGGTCCATTCAAGAAACCAATCATGCATATTGTTTTCGTGGCTGAGGTGGGCGCGAGGATCTTCAATATCGCGTTTGCGCACCGCCAGCGATACCCACGGAAAGGAGCGTGATCGTTTTGCGGTGGCTTCCCAGGTACTTCCCGCCAGATGGCTGGGAAGGCCAGCTGGATAGCGCGGATACCAGCCAATAAGCAAATGGCCGCGATCTCCATCAATACTGGCATCCTCAAGCTGCTGTGGGCTTTGCCTCCAATCAGTGACGGCAGTGCCATATAGGCCCCGTAGCCATGGCTCTACGCGTCCATTGGGGGCAATGATCAATTCTTGTCTGCTGCCCCCGGGGGTGGTGATCAACCACGCCGGAGGGGGGCTGGAATCAGCGTTACTGAGATTGCCGCTATAGTCTGGTTCGAGCTCATCGCTGAGTTCGCGCACTGGCCCAAGGGGCAGGTGGAGGAGGGGCATGCCATTGCGATAGCGTACATTTGAATCACTGCCTGGACGATAGCTATACGACATATAATGATTGCGCCGTTGGCTTCCCAATAAGCCACGGCCAATAATGCGGCGATAGTGATGCATGTGCGGAGGGTTTTGTCCCTCAGGCGTGCCATGAAAGGCGCGACGTTCACTCGAACTAAAGCGGTGATCGACAGCCATTACTTCCCCGCCAATCATCACCAAGCTTAAGCCCGAGCCCCAGGCTGCGCGCTGATCGGTACGGAGAATAGTTCCCAGGGCATTGAGGCCTTCGCCAATGGCATCTAACTCATTGCCTGCAGCATCATAGATGCGTTCGATATGACCCAAACGGTTTGAGCCAGCGACCGCGCCATATTGCGGTCCACGCGCCAAACCGTCGATTTTGATATTGATGGCAGGGCTCCCCCCACGGCGGACATCACCCGATCCCAAATAGAGGCGGCCTGGTTCATCGCTGCCAGGGTCATCGGGGTCGTCGGGATCAAAGAGGGTTACCCCCATGAGATCCATTCGTGGCATTAAGCCATGACGAAGATTGGCAGTCCCCAGGACCGACAGATCACGGCCCGACCAGGCATTGCCCATAAGGAACTCAATCTCTTCGAGATTGTAGTCGGCAGGCACTTGCGTGGTAAAGGTAAACCATTCGTTTTTTACATCAGAAACAGCAGCCTGATCAGGATCAAGTTTCCAATAGCCATCGGTAGCGGCATAGCGGATGACCATTTGCGCAGGTGTCTGTTCCGGAATTGCAGGATTGACCGTATCCGGCATCAGGGTAACCACATCCCCGGTAGCAAACCAATAGCTATTGCCTGCATCATTTTGTACGGGCAGGATAATTGATCCTGTGGCAAAGCTCGCATGTGGATGAATGCGAAAGTCATGGTTGCCTAATTGGTGATTGGCACCGAAAAAATGATCCCAGACCGTTTCATCATCAGCACCATTTTGATATTGCCAGACGGTTTCGTCGTATATGCCTGCAAATACGGTGCGTTGTCGCCCACGGCTGGAGCGGGGGAAACCCTCGGGGTGAATAAAAAATCCCGTGTCCAGGTCATTGATGGTTGCGGTGAGGGAATCGTGATAGCGAATCCATTCGATGCGACCAGTATCCACATCCTCAATTTGTAGCAAAGGACGCGCATTTCCCTCCCAATCATCGCTAAAGAAAGGGTCTCTAATGGCGTGACTATCCACTGCCAGGGAAATAAGCGTGACTACAGGAGCATTTTTGCGAACGGGGTAGTCAGCGCCAAGGCTGCTTAAGACTAACTCATGACCAAGGGAATCTTCAGCGAGATATTCGATGAATGGTGGCGGATAGTTTGCATGGGGAACTTCTTCTATCTGCCCAAGTTCAATCACATTATTTCCAGAAATGGTCACACTTGAAAAGAGGAGGTAGCCCTCGGTGTTTACTAGCGTGCGCGGACTATCTCCAGAATCCTCGGGGGCTTGAATGGTGACATTGTCGCCCTGACGACTGCGAATACGAATTATCCCGGGGCCCGCAAAGTCGGCGGGGAAATGCCCTTCTCCTGTTTGTATGCGAATACTGGTGGAGTCGTGGTCCACGCGCAGAATGTGCACCCCATGCCAATCCTCGCTGGGCATTTCATCAGCACTAACACTAGAGCGTAGCCAAGTTCGAAAGCGGCGGGGGTTTGCCAATGCTTCATTGGTGTCGGGATGGTTGATGCGGGGGCGAATATCGCCACTATCCAATGGATGCGTGCTGAGGGCGTGACCGGTAAACAGTCTTCCATCATTGCGACGATAACGGTAGGAACCAGGAACCACTGTTCGCCCCTGGTAATGTTCTTCGATGACTGGCCAACGGCGGCTATCATCGCTGGAATGATCTGTTTGGGTATTGGCGCGAATCGCTCGATATGCTCCAGTGAGGGTGTTGTCCTCAATGCCTGTATAGCTGATATATTCATTGCCAATTAAAATGGTGCCACGGGCAGGGAAGATGTCTTCGGCATCAATGCCCAGATGGCTGTGGATGGGGCTTTGGCGCAGGGGGATTTCACCGATGGCCAGTGCTGGCCCCCCTGTGTGTTGATTGAGTACCTGGAAAGGGAGCTCTTCGCTGAGCTCCATACTGGGCAGGGTGATATGATCGCCTCGGCGCAAAGATCCCGCATCGGGGCCAAGGCCAGAAACATTGCGCCCGGCTAAACCGTCCAGCATAATGGCCTGGCCCCCAGGGCGGTTATGACTCACCGCGATTTGCAAGTGGTGCCACTGGTCGACGCTGAGGCCATCAGGGACGTGGTACCAAAACTGCACGCCGTGGCCAAAAGTTTGTGGCACAGCTGGGGCAAGCTCTACGGCGAGGGGGTCATCATTGCCCAGGCTTTGTTCGTTGAAGGCAATACTGCCATCAAGGCTCACATTATTCCAGAAGTCATCGAGGAAATCCTCTTCGGGGACTTCGTGCACGTAGGTGTTATGGCGGGTAGCGGCAGTGGCGCGCTCAATGCTGGGGCCGTTGAGGGTGAGGACTAAGTAGCCGCGACTATCCCAGTGTAATCGCAGGATATTTTGCCGATCATTGCTTCCAGGACTATCGTCAATTTGCGGCCAAATATGCGCTTCGGGGCTGCGCATCTCCAAAAGCGTATCGCCATCGTTGAGGGATTGGGTGGGTTGAATCCACATACTCCAGTGGAAACCGTCGAGTTCATTATTCCCGGCAACGCTGAGAATGCTCTCATTGCTGTCGTCCAAATCCCAGGCAAGAGTTTCGTTGATAATGAGTCCATCGGGGTGCACGCGTTCTTCGGCGTCTGCTTCGCTGATGCCGCCCACGGTGGCATCAAGAAACTCGCCGGGATCAGCTCCGGCAAAGTGGCGGTACCAGGCAATGCGGACGTTTTCGGGGAGCGATGCATGCATCCAATCGTGACTGGGAAGGCTGGCACGGTAGGCATAGTCGGCATAAGTGGGCAGGGTTGCGGGAACTATGCGATTGTCGTCTTCGTAGGTTTCATCAGGCAGGAGGTCGGTGACGCGCTGTACTGCTCGCGGCCATGTATGCAGGCGGGACATGCTGCCTAAGCGGCGTAGGAGCTCCCAATCGGCTTGAGTGTCCCAGCTGCGTACGAGGGCGCCACCGGTTTGCACCAGTTGTCGCATGGAAGCACTCTCGTGTGGGCGATCGCGGCTGTCGCCAGTGGTGACTCGTGAGAAAATGGAGAAAGCGCCACTGGGTGAACTCAAGCCAAGCGGGTAATACTCAAAGAGTTCATCCACGCCAATGCCGAGACTCTCCACCACATTCTCCAGAAGTGGCGCCATGGCTAGCCAAGTGAGCCGGTTTTCGGCTTCATTGAGACCCTGAGGACTGTCCCCGTCACCGTTACTGTCCGAAGCATTGCTCACTAAGGTGCTTATGGGCAGCGCCTGCCGGTCGTCCTCAGGATCTTCTTCCGGTAGGGCGACAGGTATCATATCATCACTGATGGGTAAAACAGTATCGGCATGGGAAAGAATGCTTTGTCGAGCCACACGTGGCGCGTGATGGACATTGAGTGCGGGAAGAACTTCGCGGGCAATACGTAGGGGGGGAGATTTTGGGTGGGCAAAATCGTTGACTTGAACCTGTCGATCATCACTGGGATCATAGACCCAATGAATATCCTCATCGCGACTTTGCGTGGTGCGTGGTGCGCGGAAGAGAAGACGTTCGCCTTGCTCATCAGGGTTCGAGGGGGTCCGCTCTAGGAGTACAACGCTGTAAGGGAGAATGGTGCTTTCAATGGCACCATCGGTTTGCAGGGAAAAGCGTCGTACGGTATCGTTAACCGGGTAGGGCTGTTCACTGCCATCGGGTAAACGTAATGTGGCAGTGGCTTCGGCATTTAAGTCGGAGACGAAAAACGTGCGATGGAGGCTTTGATTCCAGGTCTCATCCTCATCAAGATTGCGGTTGATGTGGCGATTTTGTCCGGCAACGCGAATGGTAAGACGGTGATTCCCCGCCTGTTGAGCAGTATAGTTCATTTCGATATGCACGCGAATGCGTTTATCAACCCCAATAACCGTTCCCACATCAACAAATCCCCCGCGGCCTTGGCCCATGCCATGGGCCGTGATATAGGGACTCAGGCGCGCTAATTGGGCAGTGGTGAGGGGGGCTATGGGGTTTTGGTTTGCTCGATGCGGTATTTCGCGGGTGAGCTCATCAAGGTAGTGGAGACGCTGTTCTTCGGGTGGATCGAGGAGGCGTTTGGCAAAGCGATGATTGGCTAGGGTCTCCGCACTGGCATCACTGGCATCGATGCCCACATGAGTGAGTAATGCCGCCCACTCCCATTGATTGAGGGCATTGATATCCAGCTTCCCGCCTTCGTCGGTAATGCTGATACCCATGCGTAGGGATCCCGCTTCATCGCCCGCGAGGTCCGTAAATTGATTGCCCAGGGCTGCGCTGCCTGCCAATTCCCGCATGTCGATGTGCACCGTATGGGGTAGGTTGGGATCCAGGCGTACTACTGATTCATTGACATCCAGTCCGTCCATGAGATCCACATCAAACATACTATAGCGCTGATCAGGATCTACGGTGCTGTGCAGCATGGCCGTTTCGGCCAATGCTAGGGCAAGATCGCTGGCGGTACTGCGTGCGGTATCGGTAACTTGGTGATTACGAAAATGCAGCGATCCAGACAGGGAGAGCGTTTGCGAAAAGATAAAAGGTAGACCAAGCAAAAGGAGGCCAGCAAGGATGACGATGGCAAGGAGGAGGGCTGCACCTTGGTTGCGTGGCAGTTGGATGGAGTAGAGAGGATGTCGCATGGCGAGTTAGTTCTCCTCGTCGGGATTTCCGGGCGGCTTTTGAAGCGGGGTATAAATACTAACGCGCCCTACTGCATCAATGGTGAGAGTAGCTTCCTCATAGAGGCCTTCTCCAGGCCCAATATATCCAAAAATCCAGTCGGTTGTATCATTGCCGGTAAGCTCGCTATCGGGTGAAAAAACTCGCCCATCGGGGGTGATCAGCAATCGGTAGTCGTCTTCTGGTTCAATGCCGACTGGTAATAAGACGGGATTGTTCGCACCCAGGCGCATGAGGCGAAAGTTATCAATAATCCCCAAGTCATGATCGGGGTCATCACTGCCAAAGGTGATCTGTAGGGTATGGGTGCCGCTGAGATCGTGGGGGGCCCATTGTATGGTTGCGGCAGATTGCTGATCGAGCAGTAACTCTAAACGACCATCGCCATAGGACCAACCAATGCGGGTAAAGCTCCCAGCCTGAAGGGGGATGGGAGCTTCGGCTTCTGGGCCGCCATCTATGCCGACAAAGGCGCGCCATTCGCCTCCAGGATCTGCGGGGGGGTAGAGCCCCACATCTAGGGGGTCGCCGTTGGCGCTATAGGCGATACTGACAAGGAGGATGGGATCTTCGCCGGGATGGATGGCGGGTGGTCGATAGTAGAGTTCGCCAAAAAAACTATCGCTGTCGCGGCGCAAGAGGGCGATGCGCGCGCTGCTCGCCTGCCAGCTATGACTGGCCTGTACGGGGAATCCGTATCCAGCAAAGCCCAGGGGTAGATCACTCATGGCGAAGGTAGTGGAATCTTCAAACTGTTCACCGTGAATAAGGAGTTGGCTTATGCCGCTTATTTCATGGCGACCTTGCGCATTTTCGCGCACCCGTAATTCCACTGGCGCGCCACTGCTGATTGCCGTATGGCGCGCTTGTCGGATGAGGTTGGCGGTGAGCGAGGCCACTGATTCCAGGCCTTCGCCGCCCCGTGAACGGGTGAGACCGCCAAAGGTAATGCCCATCAACACTGCGATGACAGAGAGTACAACCAGCAATTCAATCAGGGTGAGGCCCTGGCGTTGCATGCCTTAGCGACTCCAGTTGGTAATGTCATCGCCCACGTTATGGGGGTCATTGTAATAGGTGACGTCACAGCGTTGATTGGGGCCAATGCTCCAGAGTTGATAGCTGTCGGGATTGACCTCGTAAAAGGTGTCGGGATAGCGAATAAAGGGGCGATAACGCATGGGGTTGCCCCAGCCGTCGACGATCACTCCTTGATCGTTGACCTGCTGCCCAAAGCTGGGATCGAAGTTGTCACTGTCGACGCTGGCCAAGGCTGCGGCGAGCTCGTTCTGGCCTTCTAGGCCGATGGGCCATTCGTTGGCGTTGGCATCATCGAGGGGTAAGGCACCATCGTTCACCAAGCGGTAGCGGGTAATGGCGGCCTCAATTGATCCCATGACGGCACTGGTGCTGGCCACATAAGCGCGTTGTCGAGCCATGGTGATCACTGGGAACAATAGACCTGCAAGAACCGCTATGATGGCGATTACCAGCAGCATTTCGATGAGGGTAAACCCGGAACGGGGTGCGAGGTTCGACATGCCGTGCTCGTCAATCACAATAGAGGGTGAAAAATATGGAAGGGGGTCATGTATTCTACGCCCTCAGGGCAAGAATGCTGATGACATTGTACCGCGGCTTGTCGCTAAACAATCTCAGACCGACCACTTGCACTGTGCACAAAGGGGCACAAACACAAAGGGGCACAAAGGTAATTATGATGACGTGAATAAGCCTCTCGACTGACGCACCACATTAGGATCGATGTGAACGAGAGAGGCAAAGGGCTTCCGCCGGCATGAGGCTCATTAGCGTTGCCGTGAAGAGTACCAGACAAAGGCGCGTTCAATGGCCTGCTGTCGCTCGGGTAAGCTACCGTTGGGATCAAAGCCAAAATCCTGGTCACTGATCATCATGAGGGCGCGATTGAGATGTTGTGCGGCAACATTGGACTGCATGGCCATAAGAATATTCGGTACATATTCTTCGGCCTGTAGATTGGCGAGCCCTTCAACCGCGTAGCGCCGTACCGCAGGATTAGGGTCAGTCAGGGCATTGGCCAGATGTTCAGCATATGCAGGATTACGCAGGCGGGCTAGGCCGATTGCCGCCATCCGGCGTACATGCGGGTTGCTATCTTGGCGCAGGGCATCAGCAAGAATACCGGCGGCATCATGGGCGTTATCATCATGGCCCAGGTTGGTGATGGCTGAGGCGCGCAGGGCGTCATCATCATCCTCGATGCGGTTGCGCCAATCATCGGTACCCCAGCGCTTGAGGCGTGCCAAGCCATTGTAGGCGGCAGCCCGGAGCTCACCAGGATGTTCATTAATGATGGTGCGCAGCTGGGTGGCAATATCCACCCGCAGGCGAGTGAGGCTCAAAATAGCCGCCTCAACTTCTGCACTGCTATGGAGATCGGCATCCAGGAACGGCAGCATCCATGGTGCAGCGACTGGGTCTCCAAGAAAGCCAAGGTCCAGCAATGCGGCGGTACGCACGTTGGCGCTGTCGTCGCTGAGGTCTTGGCGTAGGGTCGCCAGCTGCCGCTGATGTACCATATTTGCTGCACGCGCAGCCGCGAGGAGTTGCGGATCGTGCTCC
>REDP01000111.1 GCA_007693455.1 Planctomycetota bacterium
GTTTATGCAGGCCGCTCGGGAGAGCGGCGGTCCCAGGGACAAGCTTTGAGCTGCCTTGCTCCACTGCGGGGTCTCAATACATAGCACGCATGTACCCGAAGGCTGCATGATTACCTCTTGCCGCATTTCTAAACCAATATGGCAGCCTTTGCGGCAATGAATACCATCTACAATTATCCCACACGGCCTTTTTTCTTGCGTGGGCGGCCGCTGCCTGGCTGCGGAGTAGCGGCTAATGCTTTGCGGAGGAGGTGATCCAGTTCGTGGATGAGTCGATGGTGGCCATCGGCGGGGGGATCACTGCGGAAGAGGACCACCATATCATGGCCTGGGCAGTGATGCTGGCCAGTGGTGCGAAACCATTCGCGCACCCAACGCTTGAGCTGATGACGGCGCACGGCTCGCTTATGCACTTTGGTGGATACCATAATGCCCAAACGCGGGCGCTGAGCTTCGCTTTTGCCCTGGCGCGGGGTCAGCAATAATACGAGATGTCGCGCCGAGGCTTTTTGCTGACGATAAAACACACGGCCATATTCGCGGCGGGTATGCAGGCGCGCCGAGGGAGGAAAGCGATGGTCATTGGGGGCTGGCAGATCACTGCTCATAATCGCCGCCGCACTCCTAGCTGATGATCCAAGAAGCTCCGCTGGGCGTCTAAAAGGGTCTGTAAGCGCGGCTGCAGGCGCTGCAGGGCTTCACTTGATAGGCCCTGCGGAATGCGTATGGGACGCGAGCAATGCATAGCAATCTGAGTCCACGGGGCAGGAATCATGGTGTGATCCCAGGAGCGCTGGAGCACCCATGCGCGCTTGGGCAAAGCCAGAACCAGCACCAGCCAGGCCTGTCCCTGGGATGCGAGAGAGAGAATGCCTGGCTTGGCCTGATAACGAGGCCCGCGCGAACCATCCATAGCAAAGACCACTCGTGAATACTGGCCCTGACGCACACCAGCTACCAGGTCAGCCAAGGCTCGAGAGCCGCCACGACCACTGCTCCCGCGTACCGTGGTGTAGCCAAAGCCCTCTACCCCCGCAGCCTGCAAATCGCCATCGCGCGATCGCGATACCATAATCGTCCATGGCCCCTGGCCTGGGCGCGAAAAGAAATCCAGCATGCACATTTGTCGTCCATGAAACATGCCGCCAACAATCGGATCGGGACCTGCAATCAGCGCACGAAAGCGAGGCCAGCCACCCAAGCGATAGCGCCAAGTAGCCGCCAAAATGCGGATCAACAGCCGCACCACGAATCCTACCATCGCTACCATTATCCTACGCATGCTTCGAGAATAGAGTCGCCGGCATAAAAGTCACCCCCACATGGGTCGGCACCCTACCGTGGAATATACCGGTGGTGCAACGACGTCCCTCGCGAGGAACGTTTCCCATCTGGGTGAGATCTCAGTTATTACGCAAACCAACCTGCCCATCCTGCCTGACTCAGAGCTTACCTTGGGTAAGGAATGCCCGCTTCGCGGGGCATGCTTTAAGCCGCCCTGCCTGGGGCGCCAGTCCGTGGCTTGCACCGTTAGCCCTTGAGGATCGAATGCCTGCCTATGGCCAAAAGCGATCCTCTGGACACGCCTATGATGCGACAGTATCTGGCGACCAAGCGTGAACACCCCGACTGCATGCTCTTTATGCGTATGGGTGACTTTTACGAAGTATTTCTTGATGATGCCGAGGAAGCCGCGCGCATTCTCGGCATCACCCTCACCAGTCGCAATAAGGATGACCCCAATCCCGTTGCCATGGCTGGCGTGCCTCATCATGCCCTGGCGCAGCACATGCCAAAACTCTTGGCGGCAGGTAAGCGTGTGGCCATCATGGATCAGCTTGAAGATCCCAAAGCAAGCAAGGGCCTGGTAAAGCGCGGTCTGTCGCGGATTATTTCGGCGGGAACCTGCATTGAGGATGATTTACTGGAGGCCCGTAGTGAGCGTCTCTTAGTGGCCATTACTGCCCTGCAGGGACCTTGTGCTGTGGCGGCATGTGACATTGCCGGCGGCACGGTATGGGTAGAAGCATGTGCCGATACGCCGGCGTTGATGAGCGCCTTGGCGCGCTGGCAACCTGCTGAACTGCTTCTGCCCCAGGCCCTTTTTGAGCGCGATGACCGCGATATGCAACTGACTCAGTTATGGGATGGAATGCAGCCACCACCCTGCGCTGGGTTGGCTGGGAGTACCTGGAATCCCGATGAGGCTTGGCGCTGGCTTTGCCAAGAATTACAGGTTGCCACGCTTGCTGGCATGGGCATTGCCGATGATGAGCGCCAACTCGCTGCCGCTGCGGCGGCGGCTGTGCGCTATGCCCGCAATAATGCCGGAGATCACCTCCAGCACCTGCGCCGCCTGCGCCGCCTGCGCGGGGATGACTACTTGATTCTTGATGGCCACTGTCAGCGCAATCTTGAACTGGTCCGCAATCAGCGAGACGGGGGACGAGCCCACACCCTCTTAGCCACGGTGGATCGCTGCCGCACTGCGCCGGGATCACGGCTTTTGGCACGTTGGCTTGTGCGCCCGTTAGCCGATACCGCCCCCCTGATGCAGCGCCATGAGGCAGTGGCATTCCTATTGGCCGAAGCAGATTTGCGCGCGCGCCTACGCCATGACCTTGATGCGGTCTACGACCTCGAACGCTTGGTAGGGCGGATCGCCTCTGGCCGCGCCAATGCCCGCGACCTCATCCAATTAGCCTCAAGTTTACATGCCGCGCGCGCCATCTCAGAGCGTTTTTCTCAGCACCAGCAACCCCAATTGATTGCCGATATGCTGCCCTGTCTTGAAGATAGCGACGGCCTTGCCCAGCGCATCAGTCAGCAACTTGTAGACCATCCTCCACTCAGCATTAACGAAGGCGGGATGATTCGTGATGGGATTGATACCGAACTCGATGATCTCCGTCGCATTCGTTCGGGAGCAGGTGATTGGCTGGCACAGTATCAACACCAGCAGGCCCAAGCATTGGGCCTGAAATCATTAAAAGTCGGCTACAATAAAGTTTTTGGCTATTTTATCGAATTAGGCAAACAACATGCAGATCATGTCCCTGACAGCTACACCCGCAAGCAAACCTTGGTCAATGCCGAGCGCTATATCACGCCTGAATTAAAGGACTACGAAGACCAGGTCTTGGGCGCCGAAGATCGCATTCGCACTCGTGAGCGCCTCCTCTTTGACCAGCTTCGTGATGCGATAATGACCCGCCTGGATGACCTCCAAGCCAGCGCTGATGCCCTCTCCCACCTGGATGTTGTCGCCGCTTTAGCCGAAGTTGCCCAGCGCGAAGGTTGGTGCCGTCCCCAGCTTGACCCATCCACGGCAATCCACCTGGAACAGGCGCGACATCCGGTAGTGGAAGCCGTGTTAGGACCAGGCCGCTTTATTGCCAACGACTGTCACCTGGATGCCGATCGTGAACACGAAACTCCCAGTCTTTTGGTGCTTACCGGGCCAAATATGGCGGGCAAAAGTACCTATATTCGCCAAGTCGCCTTGGCCGTCATTCTCGCTCAGGCGGGGAGTTTTGTACCCGCCAGCAAGGCCCATATCGGCATTGTCGACCGCTTGTTTACCCGCATTGGCGCGGGCGATGAACTGGCCCGCAATATGTCCACCTTTATGGTGGAAATGGCGGAAACGGCAGCAATCTTGAATAATGCCACGCAGCGCTCTTTGGTGATCCTTGATGAAGTTGGCCGCGGCACCAGTACCTTTGATGGCCTCTCCTTGGCCTGGGCGATTACCGAATACCTCCACGACCAATTAGGCTGTCGCTGCCTTTTTGCCACCCATTACCACGAACTAACCGAACTTGCTGGCGAGCGCTCAGGCATCCATAACTGCACGGTGCAAGTCGCAGAGCAGGATGACGATGTTATTTTTATGCACCGTATTATTGATGGCGCGGCAACCAAAAGCTACGGGATCCATGTGGCTCGCCTGGCGGGGGTTCCGGATTCGGTCATTGCTCGGGCGCGGCATGTCCTGGCCAATCTGGACGATCTCAATCTTTGCCTGGGAGAGCGCGAACGGCCCTCGGCCGCACCAGCAACCGCTTCCAGTGATGGCGATTCCCCCATGCAGCTCTCCATTTTTGCCAGCGAACCCAGCCCCCTTCTGCGCGAACTTGCCGCCCTGGATAGCAACGATCTCTCACCGCGACAAGCCTGGGATACCATTGATGCCCTCATCGCTCAGGCCCGCAAGGAATGTCGCTAATGCGCCTGCTACTGACCATTCTTATGAGCACGGCCGGCATTATCGCCCTTGCCGAAGAAACAGCAGAGCCAGCAGCAACCCTGGTGACCCACGCGGGACTTGCGGTGACCATTCCTGCCCACTGGCAACCCCACCGCAGCATTAGCCCCAGCATCGCCGTCTGGCGCGCGGCATTGGAAACTGATCAGGATGCCGATGATGCCACACAGGCCTACGCGCAGCCAAGCCTTGCCATTTCCCAACAAACACGCAGCCGCGATGTCGACTGGGAGATCTTGGTGACATCCATTCGCAAGCAGCTCAAGGATCTCTACACCGATGTCACCATCTATGACGATAAAGCCATTACGATTGATCAGCAAGTATGGTGGCGCATGGAAGCAAGCTTCCAGGTGGGAACCCTGACCTGGCGTCAATCTTGGCTCTTCACCCTGCAACACCCACATCCCGACATGCCGGCTGAGCTCTACAGCGTGGTGCTCTCTAGCTTAGATGCCGCTTGGCCGCAGTGGCAAGACACACGCCAAGGCATAGAAGCCAGCCTGCATTGGCACAGGGATGCCCAGGAAAACAATGACGGCAACGATGGCGATGACGCCTCCCAATAATCAGGTCAGCCCCACAGCTTGCCCTGGCAGAGGTTGATGTGGCAAATGTGCTTACGCTGCAGATACCATCACAGGACCTGCTGCAGGGCCGGATCGTTTTCAATGGCAGTTGCAGGGATTTCCACCTCGCGCAGTAACTGCGCCACGACCCCGTCACGATCAATACCGCGGGCGTCTGCCTCATAACTGGTTTGAATGCGATGGCGAAGTACGGCAGGAGCCACTGCCTTGATATCTTCAAGGGCAACATGGCCACGGCCAGCAAGCGTCGCACGGGCCTTGGCAGCCAACACTAGGCTCTGCCCCGCACGCGGGCCGGCACCCCAGCGCAGGAGGGCTTGCAGGGATTCCAAGCCACCATCAGCAGGCGGGCGAGTGGCTCGCACCAGGGCCAGAGCATAGCGAGCGACGCCTTCGGCTATGGGGGTTTCTCGCACCAGGTGCTGCAGGGCAAGAAGCTGTTCGCTATTCATCACGGCTTGGCATTGCCGCGCAGTAGCGGCAGTGGTACGGCGAATCACCTCTAATTCTTCGTCCTCACTTGGATAGCGCACCACAATCTTGAGCAGGAAGCGATCTAACTGGGCTTCAGGCAGAGGGTAGGTACCTTCTTGCTCAATAGGGTTTTGCGTTGCCAGGACAAAGAACGGCTTGGGCAGAGGGCGCAAGGTTCCGCCGGCAGACACCTGCCGCTCTTGCATAGCCTCCAGCATAGCAGCCTGGGTTTTGGGTGGCGTGCGGTTAATTTCGTCCGCCAAAATCACATGGGCGAAAATAGGTCCGGGAACAAAAGCCAACTCTCGATTACCACTACTCTTGTCTTCGCGAATGAGTTCGGTGCCAGTGATGTCGGCAGGCATTAAATCGGGTGTGAATTGAATGCGATTAAAGTCCAGGTGCGTGGTGCTGGCGAGACTCGACACTAACAGTGTTTTGGCCAATCCCGGCACCCCCTCGAGCAGGGCATGCCCACCGGCGGCAAAAGCAATGAGGATTTCTTCCACAACCATATCTTGACCGACAATGACGTTGGCTAATTCTTCGCGTACTTGCCCACTCAATTGTGCAGCTTGTTCACGTGTTAAGGCTTGGGCTTGAGTCATCACCTGCTCCTGCGGAAAGATATCTCATTGGGGAACACGCTCTATGCTGGAGCACTATAGTGGCGATACAAGCGTAGGGTTGCTGGCTCATTATCCCTCGACCGCCCCGGGATCCCTTGGCTGACACTGGAGACCCTTCTTGAAAAATGTTTTTTGAGCTAGCAGGGTATGCACTGGGACTCCGCGCGATGTTGGGGATTCCGGATGACGCGAGAGCAGGGCGACTCAAAGCTCGCCATGGACACAACAGCGTACTGGCCATTGCTTTTTGTGAACTGTTGCAATAGTGCCCCTCGCCGCGACGACAGCATGGCCCATACATGGCCGCCTCCCCTTGCCGGATTCAAGGGGTACTGCTGAGGATGTGAGGTAATGTACCTCCTGCGCGGATTTTTCTGTGATCCCCTCTGTACGGCGATCACTCACCAGCGCAGGATATTCAGTGACCCCGTCACTGCCCGCATCAAGCAAGGATTCTACATGTCAGTCGCC
The DNA here is from genome assembly GCA_007693455.1 of Planctomycetota bacterium. Classification (GTDB taxonomy): domain Bacteria; phylum Planctomycetota; class UBA11346; order UBA11346; family UBA11346; genus REDP01. The sequence goes on from REDP01000111.1 coordinate 6,432, forward strand.
ACTCCCGTAGCGGCCCAGGGGTTTTGTGACCTCGGGCTTCCCGATACCATTATGGCCACCCTCGATCGCCTGGGCTATGTTGAGCCCTCACCGATTCAGGCCCAGGCCATCCCCCCACTGCTGGCTGGACAGGATGTTTTAGGTCAAGCACAAACGGGCACCGGCAAAACAGCCGCCTTTGCCCTCCCCCTGCTTGCACGGCTCGACCCAGCCCAGCGGCATCCGCAAATTTTAGTGCTCACGCCAACCCGTGAGCTTGCAGGCCAGGTGGCTGAATCGTGGCAGCGTTATGGCGCTGGGATTGGTGGCATCAAAGTCGCCTGTCTTTACGGCGGCAGTTCCTACGTACCCCAGCTCAAAGCCCTTTCCAGTGGGGCCCAGATAGTGGTGGGTACCCCAGGCCGGATTATTGATCACCTCAATCGCGGCACTCTCGATACGAGCCGTCTGCAAGCCTTGGTGCTTGATGAGGCGGATGAAATGCTGCGCATGGGTTTCATTGACGATGTCCAGCGCATTGCCGAAGCATGTCCTGAACAACGGCAAACTGCCCTCTTTTCAGCCACCATGCCTCCACCCATTCGCCGGCTGACCCATCGCCACCTCCGCAATCCTGTGGAAATCACCATCGCCACCGATCATTCGGTAAAAGCGCTGATCCGTCAGCGTGCAGCAGTGGTGCCCTTTCGCAATAAAACCGATGCTTTGCTGCGTCTCTTGGCCATGGAAACCTACGATGGCATTATTGTTTTTGTCGCCACCCGTGTGGCCACCAATGATGTCACTCAGGCCCTCCTTGACCATGGCTACCGTGCCGCCCAACTCAGTGGCGATGTTGCCCAACGTGACCGCGAAATAACCGTCGATCGTTTTATTAAGGGCCGCGTGGATATTCTCGTCGCAACCGATGTCGCTGCACGTGGCTTGGATGTCGATCGCGTATCGCATGTGATTAATTACGATCTCCCCAATGATTTGGAACAATACACCCACCGTATTGGACGCACTGGTAGAGCAGGGCGCAGTGGTGAAGCCATCTCCTTTGCCGCCCCCCATCAGCGGCACTTCCTCGCTGCTGTAGAACGCCGTAGCGGCAGCAGCATTGAGCGCTGGGAAATACCCAGCGCCAAAGATGTCAACAACCGTCGTCTCGAGCGCATCGGTGAACAAATCGTCGCCGCAAGCAGTAAACAACAGGGACTCGATGGCTACCGCACTCTGATCAGCGACCTTATTGCCGCCGGCAATGACCCCGTTGAACTTGCAGCCTGCCTGGCACGTGAAATTCACGGCGATGCCGAGCCCTTTCATGACCGCAAAGGACCGATTGGCAAAGCCCCAGGCAAGCAACTTGCCGGCAAGGGAGTCAGCAAGGCACCACCATCAGGAAAACGTCCCAGCAAAGGCCTTGGGGCTCACCCTGGCCCCAGCAATGGGGGGCGTCAACTCTGCCAGTTTAGCGTTGGTCGGCGCCACGGCGCAACTCCGGCTCGGATGCTTGCAGCCATCGCCAATGCCAGCGGTCTCAGTGGTAAGGCCATCGGCCGCATAGCCATTGATCAGGATCACAGCACCGTGGATATGCCTTCCGATCTTCCTGCCGGTGCCTGGAAGGCCTTGCGCAAGCAACGGATCAACGGCCAACCCTTAGTCTAGCATTTTAACGCCAAGGTTCTTGGCCAAAGTCGACGGCATAGCAGCGCCTTCTTGAGGGCTCTGCTATGCCGTTACTTTCATGTTTTACGTACATGAGATGCCTCGCTAGCGTTCGCCATCAAGATAGCGTCGTAAGATAATTGCCGCCGCCTTGGCATCCACATCACCAGGGGCGGCGGGCCAACGTCCTTCTGCACGCAGAGCTTCCTCGGCTTCTTGACTGGAGTGGCGCTCGTCCACTTCATGCACGGTCAACGGACAATGCTGCTGCAGTTTGCTCACAAATGCTCGTACCTGAGCAACATTGGCACCAGCATCCCCATGGGCATGAAGCGGCAGGCCGATAACTATGGCCTGCGCACGCTCTTGACGCGCCAAGGCGGATACCGTTCGTGCTGCCTGATCATCACTGCGCCGCGGAATAAAGCCCACGGCCTTGGTGCTAATGCCCAGGGGATCGCACACGGCAACGCCAATGCGTACCCGCCCATAATCCAACGCCAGAATACGCCCTGATTGCATGCTTGGCATCATGTCTCGGCCTTGCCGCCGACAAGGATGGCTCTAGGATTGCTAGTCGTGGTCACTGGACGATCGCGACGCCTTTCAGGCATCGAGGAAAGTCCGGGCTCCACAAGGCAAGGAGACTGGTAAATCCAGCCGTTCCGTTGGCGGGTGACGGGGCAGGGAAAGTGCCGCAGAAAGCAAACCGCCTCTACCGGATCGTGCCGCAGAGGTAAGGGTGAAAGGGTGGGGTAAGAGCCCACCGCGGGGGCCGCAAGGTTCCCGGCATGGTAAACCCCTCCTGGAGCAAGCTCGAATCGCACAATGGCGTCGCCTGCGCCGTGCGGAAAGTAGCGCTAGAACTGCGGTGGCAACGCCGTGGTCGAGAGAAATGATCGTCGTCAACAGAACCCGGCTTACCGGTGACCCTCCACCCGCACCTTTTCCATACCCCCATAAGCAAGCCCTATTTTCAGAGAAGCGCGCAAGGGCTTCTGATGGGGTAATAGGGGATATTGCACGAAACATCTCGAGGCAAATGGCTTTTAGCGACGATCCTTGCGTATGCCTGATGTGGTCAGTCCAGCAGTAACAGCGTAGCGCATCCCCTGCTCGATGCTCATGTCCACGGGAGTAATGCGATCACGGGGAATCACCACAGCATAGCCGCCGATCTGGTAACTCATGGGCAAATACACCGTTACCATATCGTCCCCGCCAACGGCCTCGGGAAGTCCTGAATAATCATCACGGGTGACAAAACCCATAATTTTCGCCTGATAGTCACCTAATGAAATCTCAACCATCACTACCTGCTGACCCTTTCGCTGACGCGTCTCCTGAATAAACTCCATAAGATCTTGAACCGACGAATAAATCGTCTTGATTAATGGAATACGTAAAAAGAGCCCTTCAAAGACAGCAACCAAACGACGGAAAAGATAGGCCTGGGCAAGAATCCCCACCAATAACACCAGCAGGACAGTAATGGCAAGGCCTAGGCCAGGAAAATACCACTCTTCTAGATGTGGTTGCAGGAGACCTGAAAAGAAGCGCTCACTCCCCCTTGCCAACCATACAATAATCCCCACGGTCACAGCCAGGGGCAAAATAGTGGCTAATCCTTTGAGAAACCATCCTGTAATAGAACCCATAGTACCATCTTTCTTGGGTGAGAGACTTTTACGGCAACCTTATACGGCAGGCCCCTTGGCATGGACTGCACGATACTGAACGGGATCAAGACCAATGAGCTCTTGTTCACTAAACCCTACGCGGCGCCGACCAGCATAATCCAGTGGCGCAGGATGCGGGAAACGCAAGAGACCATGGTGCTGTAAAACCGCATGGAAGTGTTGTTCGGGATCTATTCGACGCTCATCACACCACACACGATGCCAATGGGTGCCAATACCCACATGCCCCAACTCATCGAGATAAATCCGTTCGAGCACTGCATGTGCTGCAGCGTCGTGATCACGTAGGCGCGGTAAAACATCCGCATTCACATCTAAGCCACGAGCCTCTAAAAACCGGGGGATGACCACTAAATGGTCGCCCAAATCACGGCAGGCTAGGGCCGCGTCCCATAAACGATGATGCACGGGGTCGTGTCCAGGGGGCCGCCCCATGGCCTGGAGCAGTTCCGCCACCATGCGCGCATGTTCGGCCTCTTCTCGGGCAACCTGAATGTGCTGATGGTGAAATGCTGGGGGCATGACTGGGCCATGGAGACTACAGGTGATGGCTAGATCAATGGCCGAACATTCAATATGCCAGATGGCATGGAGAAACTGCGCGCGCGCCAGAGCGTGGTGCAGACCACGACGGCGACGAGGTGGACGCCCCTCACGCACCTCCGCTTCACGACCAGGACGCTGGGGCAAAGCGGGAACCTGCCACGACCAGCCCTCTTCAACCATAGGCAAGGATTCCAGGAGCTCAGCCTTGGCCCGCACCCCAGGAGCCATAATAACCTCCAGCAAGCGCTGGGCATAGTCTGTCCCCGCATCCATCATCTTACTTTCGCGCCTGACCAGCACCACGCACAACAAATTTATAGGTACACAGTTCGTCAATACCCATGGGCCCTCGCGCATGCAGGCGGTTGGTGCTTATGCCCACTTCGGCACCTAAGCCAAATTGACCGCCATCGGTAAAACGGGTACTGGCATTATGATAGACAGCAGCACTATCCACCAAACGTAAATAGTGTTCAGCAACGCTGCCATTGTTGGTAATAATACCATCGGAGTGATGACTGCCGTAGTGATTGGTAAAGGCGATGGCCTGCTGGTAATCTTCCACGGTCTTTACGGCAAGGATGAGGTCTAAATACTCTTCACTCCAATCATCTTCACTGGCGGGATGGGCATCGGGTAATACCGCCAAACCTTCCCTATCGCAGCGCAGTTCCACCCCTTGAGCCTGCAGGGCCTGAGCGATGGCGGGGAGATGACTTGCAAGCGCAGCGCGATCTATGAGAAGATTTTCAATGGCGTTACACACCCCAGGCCGTTGACACTTGGCGTTCACAATTAACTCCACGGCCATTGCCACATCGGCATCGGCGTGCACATACAACGAGCACACGCCCTTATCGTGTTTGACCACAGGAATACGACTCACCGCAACCACCGAACGGATCAAGCCTTCGCCCCCACGCGGCACCACCAAATCAATGGCGTCATCGCGAGATAACAGTACCGGCACCAAGGCGCGGTCTTGATTGCGAATGAGCTGCACCGTATCCGGATTCATCCCCGCTGCGCGCAATCCCTCCTGCAAGGCATCAGCGAGAGCACGGTTGGAGTGCACCGCTTCACTCCCACCACGTAAAATACAGGCATTACCCGAACGCAGGCACAGGGCAGCAGTATCCACTGTAACATTGGGCCGACTTTCGTAGATCACCGCCACCACGCCCAAGGGAACGGTTATTTTCTCCAGCTGCAATTCCTGGGCAATGGCGCGTTGATCCAAAACACGGCCAAGGGGGTCGCGCTGCGATGCCACCGCACGAACTCCTGCCACCATATCGGCTATGCGCCCAGCATCCAGACGCAGACGATCACATAAGGCGGGAGCCAGGGCATTCGCCTCGGCCGCCGCCATATCCTGCGCATTAGCTGTCAAGATGGCCTCGTGCTGCTGCTCAATGGCCTGCGCACATGATTCCAGCGCCGCTTGCCGCTGAGCATCATCGGCCGCCGCCAAGGCCTGCGCTGCCGGACGCGTACGCTGACAAATATCATCCACATGACTGCGCAATACCGCTTCACTCATAGTTCTATCTTCCTTCTTGTAACTCACATCTTCTTCGGGTATGCGGCAGTGAAACGTTCACCCTAGTCGCAACCAGGTGCGAACACGTACACATACCTCCTCCAGATCAGGACACACCGCAGCACACGAACGCGTGAGCATGGCATTGCCGCCGCCGTCTTCGGCTGGACGCCAGTCGGTGCGCAAACCAATAATGGTAATCCCACGGGCATGGGCATAGCCCATTTCCCAGGCTGTTCCTGAATCGGCATCGGCCCCGTCAAGGACCGCGATCACCAGCTGTGCGCGTTCAAGATGGCTGCGACAATCGCGAAAAATGGCGGCAAAGTCGGGCTTACCAACACGACCCGCACCATGATCATTGGTATGGGCCGCCTCGTGGGGGGCACAGAATTCTTGTGGCAGAAGCAGTTCTACCTGGGGCAGCTCTTGGCGCAGGCGCTGCGCCTGAGTAAGATTCCAGGCACGCTCTGCATCGGTAAAGAGTGGACCAGCCCAGTATACACATGGTTGCGAATGATTCATGGAGGAGCAGTGTTCGCACCCTCGCTCGGGGTCAACGAGCGGCGTGGGAGCGGTATACACGACACCCCCCATACCAGCGCGAAGACCACACTCACCATCACCACCATAGTAGCGCCCATGGCCAGATCGGCATGGTAGGCAATAATGATCCCAGCCACACAGCCGAAAACCGCTATACCCATGGAGACCAGCGTGGTAGACCAAAGGCTCCGGCAGATCAGGCGAGCCGCTGCGGCAGGGGTAATAATCAGTGCCGCAGTAAGAATAACCCCGACCAAAGTCATGGCCGCAACCACCATAGCCGCACACAAGACCAAGACCACGGCGCGCATGCGATGGGGAGAAATACCAAGAGATGCTGCATAATGGGGGTCGATAAGGGTTACCGCCAACTGCCGCCGCAGCAGGAGAAGGGTAACCAACACCCCTGCCACCACCACCGACATATACACCAGACTGGCATTATCCACGCCCATGGGATTGCCAACCAAGACATGGGCCAAATCGCGATAGGTACCCACGCGTTGTAAGATAATCACCCCAACGGCAAACATGGCAGTGTATAATATGCCAATTGCCGAGTCTTCACTGACCCGCTGATGACGTGATACCCAGGCTATCCCCAGCGCAGCCAAAAGCGCCGCGGCAAGGGCCCCGAGAAGAAGATGGGTGCTCAGGATAAACGCCATCACCACCCCAGGAAGGGTGGCATGGGCCATAGCATCACCCATAAAGGCCATGCGCCGCAATACCACCTGTACCCCCAGAGCGGCACAGCCACTTGCGGTGATGATCACCGCATAGAGTGCCATCCGCATGAATTCTGGGGCAAATGGTTCGCTCAGCCAAGTCCACATAACTCAGATTAATCGCACACTGCGACCGTCTCAATAAGGCGTCCCTGCTGCAGTTCCAAATGGCGATCAATGCGCAAGGCAAAGTCAGCGCATTCATGGGCAGTCAACACCACACTCATGCCATAACGCTCGGCAATGTGTTCTAAAACCTGGGAGAGCTGCTGCCGCGATGCGCGATCTAGGCCCGAGAGTGGTTCATCTAAAAGGAGTACCGACGCTTCTTGAGCAAGAGTGCGGGCAATGAGAACCCGCTGCCGTTGGCCGCCTGACAAGGTGGCAATGGAACGACGTCGCAGATCACTGGTGGCAGTTGCTTTGAGCGCTTCATCAACCACCGCGCGATCGCGGCGTCGCGCGGGAAGACCCCAGCGCAAATGACCACTGCGGCCACTCCACACCAAGTCCTCTACGGTCACTGGTAGTTGCCAATCTACGCTATGTTCTTGTGCTAAATAAGCACAGGTGCAGGGACGGTGACCACAACGATCACAGCTTCCCTGCTGGGGCCGCAAGAGCCCTGCAAGTAACTTGAGCAAGGTGGACTTACCACTGCCATTGGGCCCACGAATAAGCACGCGCTCACCAGCTAATAGAGATAAATCGCAACCACGTAAGACCCAGTCAGCGGACTCGCGGTAGCGCATCCACACCTTCTCCACTTGCAATAACGGAACATCAAGGGCATGTATCATGGGCGGCATAGCTTCTGCAACCGCGTTGCAAATCAACCCATAAACAGCAATAGCACCAGGGCAGCTCAAAGCTTGTCAGGAAAAGGAATGCGCGCTTCGCGGGGCATGCTTTGAGTGCAGAAAGCGCCCATTCAGGGCGTTTTCTGC
>REDP01000301.1 GCA_007693455.1 Planctomycetota bacterium
AGGGTGTAAGGAGTTCTGCGCGGGCGATCTTGATGTTCGTACTCGTAATACTCCAGGGCCTGGGCCACCCGGGCACGAAAACCAGGGGTCCAGCCATCATAAGACATATCATAACCCATGGCCACCAGACCTAAACTGGGGCCAGCACGCAGAGGGCCAGCCGGGCGCACAAAGCTATAACGGCCAGTGGGATCCTTGTCGCGGTAGCCCATCAGCAACAGCTGCATGGCCTGATGGCTGAGATCGGCGTAATGTGGGTCCCCAGTGAGTTGATACAAAAAACCATAACCCATGGGATGGGAGAGGCTCAAGGCCCAAGGCGGCAGATCGATTCGGTGCTCGGTCTTGCCGAACTCCATATCCAAAGGTCGACGCTCTTCGGGCAGAGAACGACCGTCAGAGCCATTGAGCAGAAAGCGCAGGCGGGCCAAAATCAGTTGCCCTTCGGGGGTTTCAGCCCGGGCCCGCAGCTCCGGCAAATCACTACGCCGGAAAAATAAGCGCGGGTGCTCACCTGGGGCCAAAGGCTGATGACCAGCAACCGCCCTCGGCCAAGCCGCTTGGGAATCTGTACTTACAGTACTTTGTCGCTCGCTGCTACAGCCGCCAAGGGCAACCAGGAAGACCAAGGTGGCCAGCACTAAAATAACAGAGCGCAAAGTAGATATTGATTGCAACGTTTGATACATGCCTGTAGGTACTGCCGTACAAACGGCGGCGTTGTCTTTCCCGACATAACAACGGTAACGCCTCGGCAATAATGCCCCCATTAGGAAAGTACGGACTGAGTCGTCCTCGTTAATCGGGTCTGGGGACATGAGCTGCCATTGCTGTATCCGAGCCACTCCCAATGATATTTTCTGTAAGGGTTTAGCGTACCCTCCTTGATCGCTGGTAGCGTCACCTAGTCTCCTGACTGATCCGCGTCATAAGGAGCAAGCATGTTTCCAGTCGTCAGTGAAACCCGCGATTGTCACAGTCTTGATGGGATCTGGAAGGTTGCCTATGTCTTCGATGAAGATGGGCCCAGTGATATTGGCCCCGATGCCATTCCAGCCGGATGCGATGAGGTGGCGGTTCCCGCATCGCTGAACGAACAAAGCACCGATCGCCGCAAGTATCTGCATATGGGGACCGTGTGGTACTACCGTTGGCTACGCATTCCGCCGTCATGGCAGGGGCAGCGCATCAGTTTGCGTTTTGGCTCGGTGAATTATCGCGCGGAGGTGTTTCTCAATGGCTCTTCCCTGGGGAGCCATGAAACCGGCTATACCCCCTTTGCCTTTGATCTGGCAAACGATATCGCCGTAGGCCGTGAACATCTCCTGGCGGTGCGCGTGGATAATCGCCTAAGTATTGATACCATTCCCCAGGGCAATGTTCCCGCATCTGCTGGCGGCGTGGCGGGCTGGCGGGTGGGCAACTTGCCCAATGTGCACTATGATTTCTTTCCTTTTACCGGTATTCATCGCCCGGTAACCCTGGTGGCCACCGGCCCCAGCCGACTCGACAAGACATTTTGGTCGTGCACCCGTGTGGCCGATGGCCGCGCCGAAGGCAGCGCCCAGTTTTATGTCTCGGGTCCTGCTGAAAAGATTGAAGCGCGCATTGAAGACTTGGACGCCAGCCTCAGCGCCACTGTGGTGGATGGTGTTGCCACACTGGATTTTGCCCTGGAGGGAGTCATCCCCTGGCAGCCAGGAGCGGCTCAGCTCTATCGCATTGATATTCGCGTCATCCATAATGGGCAGGTGGTGGATCACTACCCCCTTGATTACGGCTTTCGCACCGTGCGCATAGCCGGTCAACAATTCCTGGTGAATGAGCAGCCTGTGTTCCTGCGCGGGTTTGGTCGGCATGAAGATTTAGCCGTCATTGGCAAGGGCGAAAATCTGCCTTTTATGGTCAAAGATTATAATCTCATGCGCTGGATCGGCGCCAATAGCTTCCGCACCTCGCACTATCCTTATTCAGAAGAGCAAATGCGTATGGCTGATCGCCAAGGCATTATGGTGATTGATGAGACGGCGGCCAACACCATTAGCATGAATGCGGTCAAAGATGATCCCCAGGCACGAGCGCGTCTCTATCAGCGCCATCGCGATCACTGCCAGGCTTTGATCGAACGCGATTATAATTATGCCAGTGTGGTGGCGTGGTCGCTAGGCAATGAATGCGAAATGCAGCGCTCGCTCAGCCAGGGCTATTTCAACGATTTGCTGCGCTCCTGCAAACCCTTGGACCCCACTCGGCCCTTTACCCTGGTGTCCATGGCCAGCGGTAGTGTTGAAGGGATCGCCGATATTGAAGCCGATGAATGCGACTTTATTGGCTATAATGTCTATCCCAGTTGGTACTTTGATCAGGGTAAACCCGAAGTCATCCAGGGCTGGCTTGAGGCCCATTGCCAGGGCCTCTGGGAGCACTTCGGCAAACCGATTATTCTTGCCGAATTTGGCGCCGACACGGTTCCGGGCCTACACTCAGAATATTCCTTAATGTGGACCGAAGAATATCAAATCGAAGTGCTGCGCCGCATTATCACCTTTGCCGAACAATGCCCCCAGTGCTTCGGCGCACATATTTGGAATCTCGCCGACTTCAAAGTGGGTCAGCATACCGGGCGCATTGTGGTCAACTGGAAAGGGGTCTTTACCCGCGATCGCAGCCCCAAGGCCGCCGCCCACGAAGTGCGCTTATTATGGACTGGACGCAAAGGTATGGATGACATCCCCGCCTTCGCCAATTCACACACCCTGGGCCAGGCGCGCTACACCTAACACTCAGTTTACCCAGGGCGCTGCCCTGGGCCCCTGTGGGGTAAGATAATCGTCCGCTGCCTCACTGGATATTCAGCACTGGCAAGTGGATGTGGGCCATGTCTCTCTTGCTGCCTAAGAGGACCCGGCATAAGCAAGGCTGCGATTTATAAGACGTCGAGCAATGCCGCGCGGATGCGTTTTTGGGCTTCGCCCACTGGATAGCGGGTATAGGCGCCTGTGGCCCAGCGCTGGGCTTGTGGGGTGCCGCCGCTCATCCGCTCGGCATCAAGCACCCGCCAACCATGATTAGTGGCGTGCTGCCGCAGGGCGCGCCGACGCTCTTGGGCGCTGGGGTGCAAATGCTCTGCCACTGGGAGCGGTGGCAGCAGGAGAATGCGCCGTGGCATGACCTGACGCGCGGCAAAGCGCTGATTGACCACCTCAAGAAATCGCAGTTCCTCCTGATTCCAACGATGCTGCTCTATGGCGGCGTTGCCAGGGCTCCACACTAGGGTGCGCGGAAGCTGATCTGGGAGCTGGGCCAGGGCCAGTAGCGCCGCATGGTGGGCCCATGGGCCTTGGTAGCTATGGCTCTGCCAGGCTGGATCGTCATCATCCCAGAGTCCTCGGCCCATGGCTTTGAGGGGGTCGCCAATCAAGAGGGGCCGGCCCTCGGGGCGGGGCAAGGATGGGCGCAAAAAACTCCAGCGACGATCATCGCGACCAGCATCCGGTGACAATCGCACTACCAGGGGCATACCATCGGCATCGACGGGAAAACCCTGATGTAAATCGGCATGAGGCCATTGCCGATCAGTGGCACTCACAATATGCAAGCGTAAGGGCCATTGCTGGGATCCAATCTCCACCACACCCTGATGCAAACCCAGATCACCTGGGATAGGAATAAGCCCTGAGACCGCATCGCTGGCGCCAGTTCGTGGGAGCTGAAAGGGCACCAGTGCATCATTCCAACCCATGGCGCCTGAGGCACCGGGCTGCCGCAGGGGAATGCGTAGGGATGCGTTGCGTGATTCGCCTCGGTACATGATCGCCGGCCAATGACTCAGCCCTGGATCCGGCCAAATACGTTCTCCACTGGCTGTACTGGGACTGGGCGGGACATTCTCTAGGGGCATGTAGGCGGGAGATTTCCGTTCCTCTGCAGCCGCGTCTACGGCGAGAGCAACGACCACGCTCACCGCCAAGAAGCCAATGGCCCGTGCCTGCAACATACAGCGATTCCCTTCCCGTAGACATTTTAACGCAAGGCCCAGTTTGCTTGGGAGACACCAATGCCCCATTGAAGGGCTGATCTGGGATGCCCGAGGCAAATGGTGGACTGGTACTGCCACACTTGCCTAAGCATGCCATGATCCAGGCCACAGCCAATGCGGTATGTTCCCCCATATGCATGGCGATTCAACGCTCGCCATAGACGAAGGAATGCCCGCTTCGCGAGGCATGGTTTTGCAGGCACAAACACCCGATACAGGATGTTTGTGCTGGCCGATCAGGAGATCAGCGATCCCGGTGGCAAGCATTGCCCCCATCTGCAGGGCAACGCTTGCCTAAGCTTTACTACGCCCGCGCCAGGCACGGCGTTGCACCTGCGGCGTTATCGGGCAGCATCCTGCCTTTCCCCAAGAGTGAACTGCCTGGACATGGGCGTAAGGCGAGGATGGTCATGAGTCATACACAACCAGCATTCCGTAAGGTTCCCGATCAGGTTTCTTTCCCACAACTGGAAGAAGCCATCTTAGAGCACTGGAGCGGTATTGACGCCTTTGCCCAGAGCAATCAGCGCCGCCAGGAAGCGGGGGCTCCTGAATTTGTTTTCTACGATGGTCCCCCCTTTGCTACGGGCACGCCGCATTATGGTCATCTACTCGCTGGAACCATTAAAGACATTGTGCCGCGCTACTGGACCATGCGCGGTTATCATGTTCCGCGGCGCTTTGGTTGGGACTGCCATGGCCTCCCCATTGAGGCCTTGGCCCAGGATGCCTTGCAACTGGCAGGCAGTGCAGCGATCAAAGAGCACGGCATTGATCACTTTAATGAGCAATGTCGTTCCATGGTCTTGACCTATGTGGATGAATGGCGTCGCACGGTGAGCCGTATGGGGCGCTGGGTCGATTTTGATAACGATTACAAAACCATGGACCGAGATTTTATGGAATCGGTGTGGTGGGTATTTCGCCAGCTGTGGGACCAGGGCAGAATCTACAAAAGCCACCGCATTATGCCCTATTCGTGGAAGCTCACCACGCCGCTATCAAATTTTGAGGCCAACAGCAATTATAAGGACGTACAAGATCCGGCGATTACGGTACGCTTTCGCGTGCGTGAGGGTGCCGCCGCCCAATGGGATCTCCCCAGTTACTTGCTGGCGTGGACCACTACGCCCTGGACCCTGCCGGAGAACCTCGCCCTGTGCGTTGGTCCCGACATTGCCTATAGCGCGATTCAGGTCGTGGGCCGCGAAGAAATCCTTATCCTTGCCAGCGCCCGGGTGGAAAGCCTCTTTCCCGATAGCGAGCAGTATCGGGAAGTGGCGCGTCTGACCGGCTCACAGTTGCAGGGCAGCAGCTACGAACCGCTCTTTCCCTACTGGCAAGACCATGCCAATGCCTTCCGTGTACTCAGCGGCGACTTTGTCAGCACCGATAATGGCACGGGCATTGTCCACTTGGCTCCTGCCTATGGTGAGGACGACTTTGCCATCTGCCGTGATGCCAATATTGCATTGGTAGACGGACTGGACGAAGAGGCACGCTTCCTTCCCATAGTCACTGACTTTGCTGGACGGCACTGCAAAGAAGCTGATGCGGATATTATTCGCTGGCTCAAGGAGCAGGGCAAACTCGAACACCACAGCACCATTGTCCACGCTTATCCATTTTGCGAGCGCACCGATACGCCACTTATTTACCGTGCTATTGATGCCTGGTATGTACGTGTGGAAGATCTACGCGAGCGCATGGTGGAACTCAATGAGGAGATTCGCTGGGTGCCACAAGCAGTGGGATCGGGACGTTTTGGCAATTGGCTCAAGGAAGCCCGTGACTGGAATATCTCGCGCAACCGCTTTTGGGGCTCCTGTCTTCCATTATGGATCAATGAAGACGATCCTCAAGATATCCTCTGCATCGGTAGTGTGGCAGAACTAGAAGCGCTCACCGACACCAGTATCAATGACCTCCATAAGCACACCCTTGATGAGATTGTCATTGAACGCGATGGCAAGCGCTATCGGCGCACGCCAGAGGTGCTGGATTGTTGGTTTGAGTCTGGTTCCATGCCCTACGCCCAAGCCCACTTTCCCTTCGCCGAGGGCAGTGACATCGGCAGTATTTTCCCCGCCTCTTTTATTGCCGAAGGTTTAGATCAAACTCGTGGTTGGTTTTACACTCTCCTGGTATTGGGCACGGCCTTATTTGACCGCGCCCCCTACCGCAATGTGGTTGTAAACGGTTTGATTTTGGCCGAAGATGGCCAAAAAATGTCCAAGCGCAAAAAGAATTACCCCGATCCCAATACGGTGATTGATCAATACGGCGCTGATGCTCTGCGCGCCTATATGATTAACTCGCCGGTTGTACGCGGGCAAGAATTGCGCTTTAGCGAAAATGGCCTTTCCGAGATCGTACGGGCAGTGGTATTACCGTACTGGAATGCGCTGTCCTTTTTCACCACCTACGCCGAAGTGGATGGATTCGATCCGCGCCATTGGCAGGCGGACGCCGCACAGCAGCGACCCGAGGCCGACCGTTGGATTCTTTCGGTTCTGCAAAGTCTTATCCGTGATGTCAATGCGGGCATGGAGGCATACCGTCTAGATACGGTTATTCCTCGTCTGGTATCCTTTATTGACGACCTCACCAATTGGTATATTCGTTCCAATCGTCCGCGTTTCTGGAAAACTGAGGAACGCCGCGATCAAAGCAACGCGTTTCATACCCTACACGAAGTCTTGAGCACCTTTGCTCGGGTACTTGCCCCCTTTATGCCCTTCCTTACCGAGGACGTGCACCAACGTCTGGTGCGCAGCATTGATCCGCAAGCGCCCCGAAGCATTCACTGGTGTGACTATCCTCAGGTTGACGAGGATCTCATTGATCAAGATTTAGAGCGGCGCACTGCGGTCATACGGCGGGTAGTGAGCTTGGGCCGAAAACTGCGCGAAGAGCATCGCCTGCGCGTGCGTCAGCCTTTGGCTGGGGCAACCGTGGTGTCCCGCGATGAGCAATTACGCAGTGACGTGGAAACCGCTGCCCCTGCCATTAGCCATGAACTCAATGTACGCATGGTTCACGCCAGTAATCGTGAAGAAGAATTTACCAGCATCGCGGTAAAGCCCAACTTTAAGGTTCTGCGCCAGCGCTGCGCCCCCAAACTGGGACAAATCGGCAAGGCCCTGGCGCAATGGGGCTTTGCTGAAGTTGAGCAGCTTGAAGCTGGGCAAAGCATCTCCTGTTGTGATGAAGAGCTGGGCTTGGGCGATGTGCTCCTGCAGCGTAAACCACTCGAAGGAGCGGTAGTCGCCACCGATGGCGAAATCAGCGTCGTCTTGGACACCACCCTTGACGATGATCTTCGCCGCGAGGGCTACGCCAGAGAGGTCATCAGCGTTTTGCAAAATGCTCGCAAGCAGCATGGCTTCGCAGTTAGCGACCGCATTCGCGTGCGCTATACTGCAGATCAAGATCTCAGCGACGCCATCAGTCACTATAGTGAACGGATTGCTGGCGAAATCCTCGCCCGCGAGTTTGTCGCCAGCAACAACCTTGAAGCTGACCAGGCTCCAGCCATTGATGGCCTTGCCTGGCGCTTTGCCATGGAGCGAGTCCCAAGCTAAGCCATGATACGCTTACACTGGGCACATCGGCCCTGGGAAAGCAGCGCTCAGAATCAATCGGCAAAAGGCCCTGAATAGGGTGTTGCTGCGCGCAAAAGCATGCCCGCGAAACGGGCATGCCTTTCCTTGGCGAGCTTTGCATCGCTCGGGGCTGGTGATGATCACCAGCCTTGCGATTGTGCCCACTGTGATAGCGTCTCCCCCTTTGCAGGGATCAATGCCCTGCCATGCCCTGAGCTCGCTCGGGCCCTGACCCCTAGCAAGGAAGTTTCACATGTCTCACCCCAGTAACGCACCCGCTAAAGATGTGATGAAAAAGCTGGTAGCTCTATGCAAGCGTCGCGGCTTTGTCTACCAAAGTTCAGAAATCTATGGCGGCCTCAAAAGCGCCTACGATTACGGCCCCTTGGGTGTGGAACTTAAGCGCAATCTAATGAATGAATGGTGGAGTGATCTGGTGCACCGCCGCGAAAACGTGGTGGGTATTGATGCCAGTGTGATCATGCATCCAGAAGTCTGGCAGGCCTCGGGGCACGCTGCTGGCTTTGCCGATCCCCTGGTGGACTGCCTCATCTCCAAAGAGCGCTTCCGCGCCGACAAAGCTCCACAACCTGCCATCGGCGCAGAACTCCCCATTCAATGCGCTGACAAAGGACAGGCCAA
The DNA here is from genome assembly GCA_007693455.1 of Planctomycetota bacterium. Lineage (GTDB taxonomy): Bacteria > Planctomycetota > UBA11346 > UBA11346 > UBA11346 > REDP01. The sequence goes on from REDP01000301.1 coordinate 8,287, forward strand.
AACCTATCAGGAAGCTATCGCCAAACGCTTTGGCATTAACCTTGACCGTGAAGGCACGCAACTCCTCGGCCTGCGGGTAGCCGATGATGGCACGGTGCGGGCGCGGCAAGACGAGCAATGGTCACTGCCCTTCCGGGGCTATGTTTCCCCCCTTATTGGATCACCCTTTTTGAGTGAAGAGCGCCAATTTAATCTCATGTTCCGCACCGCCCTAGGCGCCGTTGATCCCATGCAGGACGCTGCCGAAACCCTGGCCACGCTTACTGCTGCCGATGATCTTGCTACGGCAGTGCGTGAACACTTCCCCAAACAAGCTGCACAGGCCGACTCAGCTCTGGGCAAAGCTTTGGCCAGTGGCGATCGTGCCCGCCTCATGCGCGCCCTGATCGAACAGGTTACTGGGCCGAGCATGGTCTACCTGCGCCCGGAAACAGCACAGGCAATGTTTGTGCAATATAAAAATGTCATGGATTCCTTGGGACTTAAACCACCTTTTGGTATCGCCCAAATGGGCAAGAGCTTCCGCAACGAAGTCACCACCGAACACTTCATTTTTCGTTCCTGCGAGTTTGAGCAGATGGAGATGGAATTCTTCTGCCAACCAGGATCACAAAAAGAGTGGATGTCTTACTGGAAAGATGAACGCATGCGTTGGTGGCGCCAATACGCCAATAACCCCAATTGGTTCCGCTATCGCAAGCATGACGAGGACGAACTGGCCCACTATGCCGATGACTGCTACGATGTGGAATTCCTGTACCCCTGGGGTTGGGATGAATTAGAAGGTATTGCTTCGCGCACCGACCATGACCTCCATGCCCACGAAGAACGCTCTGGAGTCAAACTACGCTATACCGATCCCGAACAGAGCGATCCCGCCACAGGAAAAGCCCCGTGGAGCTATCGCCCCTATGTCATCGAGCCTGCAGCTGGCGCCACTCGTGGTGTACTGGTGTATTTAGTCGATGCCTTCTGCGAAGAGCAGCGCACTGATGCCAAGGGCAAAACCGTCACCCGCACGGTACTCAAACTCCATCCACGCCTCAGTCCGATTAAATGTGCGGTGCTACCCTTGGTGCAAAAAGATGGCATGCCAGAAAAGGCACGTGAAGTCATTGACGCCTTTTTGGCGGCAGGCATTCCCGCCAAGTTCGACGGCAAAGGCTCCATTGGCAAGCGCTACGCCAAGCACGATGAAGTGGGCACTCCCTGCGCGATCACCGTTGATGGGCAAAGCCTCGAAGATGGTAGCGTTACCCTGCGCGACCGTGACACCACTGAGCAGATTCGCATCCCCCTTGCCGAAGCCGTAGCCCGAGTGCGGGAACGTCTTGACGCCGGTCAGGCAAGCTAGCTCGCCGCCGGTCTGCTCCGGGGCACGCTTGGGCAGCTTTCCTTATCCCATCCCCGCGGCGCGGCGGAGGCGATCGTTGATGGCCAGGCCTAATCCCTGATCAGGCACTAGCTCGGCACAGATCTGGGCTATGGGCGCGGCATCGAGCTGCCGCAGGGCGGCAAAAAGACGGCTCGCGGCTTGGATCGGATCGCCATGGGGACTAAGGACTTCTTGTACTGTCGCGCCATCGGGCAAATCCGCACCAGTGAAAGCACAGTAGCCCCATTGACTTCCCCGCGGCCAGGCCTGACCAGGAGCGCGCAAGCGCAGCGGTTTACTGGGGGCATAGTGACTGGCCAGCATGCCTGGCGCTGGAGCGGGAAGATGCTGGGCACGCGTGTCACGGCTAGCCAGTTCTGGCTCATGTCCAAGGACGGCATGGAGCTGTTCGCGACTAATGCCGCCAGGACGCAAGATAACAACCTGTTCGTGCTGCACTGCGACCACGGTGCTTTCTAGCCCCACCCGACACGACCCACCGTCCATAAGCAGTGCCCCATATGCGGCAAACTGCTCGCCTACATGGGCTGCTGTAGTGGGGCTGGTGCGACCAAAGATATTGGCGCTGGGGGCGGCCAAGCCAAGTCCACTACGGCGCAAAAGCTCCAGAGCCAGAGGATGATCTGGACAACGTAGGCCAACCGTTTCCATACCACTGGTCACCAAGTCAGACACACAGCCAGGACGCCGCTGAAGCACAAGGGTAAGCGGGCCAGGCCAAAATGCCGCCGCCAAGCGTCGAGCCACGGGGGTATCGAAGGCCCGTTTCCAGGCAGCATCAGCATCAGCCACATGCACAATCAAGGGATCAAAGGCGGGGCGCTGTTTGGCGGCAAAAATGCGCGCCACGGCCTCATCATCGGCAGCATTGGCAGCCAAACCATACACCGTTTCTGTCGGCATAACCACCAATCCACCTTGCTCCAGATGGGCAACGGCGGCAGTAATCTCACTCGCACTCATGGGCGGCAGCCTCTGCGACTTGCCTCCCGGAGCAAGCTGCACTCCCGATCCAGGGCCTTCGCAAATGAGCATTGCCTATAGCATAAGCGCCCCTTGCCTGGCCGCATCAGGGCTGGCATAGTAGAGCCATGTCAACGCCGCACGTCATCTCCCGCCTCCTCGATCTACGCCGCGAGCACATAGTGCCCGCCGCCCAAGCCCACCTCCATACCTTGGCTCCGGAGTCTTGCTACACTTCGCCGCCAACCATTCTCATGTTGGGCAATCATAGCTCTGGTAAGTCGAGCATGATCAACCACCTTTTGGGTAAAGGCGTGCAGCGCACGGGTATCGCTCCCACCGATGATGCGTTTACCGTACTCTTTTATAGCGAGGAAGAGCGTAACCTCGAAGGACGTACCTTGATCACCCGGCAAGACATGCCCTTTGCCGATTTGGCCCAATATGGCCCTGGCTTGGGCGAGCATCTGCGCGGTAAAGGCCTACCAGCCAATCTCCTGCAGCATGTACGTCTGATTGATAGCCCCGGCATGATTGATAGCGGCAATTCCCAAGCCAAGCGTCCCTATGACTTTCCCCAGGTGGTGAAGTACTTTGCCGCCCAGGCTGATCTGGTACTGCTGTTTTTTGATCCTGAAAAACCTGGTACTACTGGTGAAACCATCGCCATTCTCACCGAAGCACTTACGGGAATCGATCACAAATTACGCATAGTGATGAATAAGATGGACCTCTTTGAGGGCATGCGTGATTTTGCCCGCACCTATGGCGCCTTGTGCTGGAATCTCTCGCGCAATCTGCCCACCAAAGACTTGCCGCATATCTACACCACCGTGATTCCATCCCTAACCCGCGCCAATCCTCAGTTACCTCTCGATGGTTTTCACGCTGCTCTGCGTGAATTAGAGGCACATATTGCTGATCTTCCCAATCGTCGGGTGGATACACTGATATCGTTGGGTATCGATGAAGCGCGACAGCTCCACTTACGTTCAGTGGTGGTGGAGGCGTATCGTCGTTCGGTGCGGCGTAGTCGCTGGCTGACCCTCTTGATTGGGATGATCCTTGCCCTCCTATTGGGCGGCGCCGCATTCATCGGCCATCGCCATTTTGACATGGGCCTTCTTCCTGTGCTGGGAATCTTAGCCAGTGGGGCAGTGGCCTTGATCGCTTCCGCCTGGCTGATGGGGCCCATCGCACGCATCAGCGAGCGCCGTGGCAGCAAACGTCTAGACCACTTCCTTTTCAACACCCATCGCCAACGCTTTGCTACGGGTCGACCATCGGAAGATCTCCATCATGACTGGATGCAGGTCAAGCCGATGATTGAAGGCAATCTTGCCCAAGTGGGACTCTCCGGCATTGGCATCGTGTCGCGCAAGCAACGCACGGCCCTAGAACACTTATGGCGCCATGAGCTACCAACCCTACGCCAGCGTTAACCCGCGGCATTGTTGGCGACTTCCTCACTCTTATTGAGCGAGGAAACACGCTGCGCTTATCACTCGCAAAGGAACACTCCCCATGGCCCAGCATCACCTTCGCACAAGCCTTCTGGGTGCACTGCTTTGCGCACTGCTCAGCCCTGTCCTTACGGCAAGCGAACCGCAACTGGCTTTTGCCGATCCTACCCGTGCTGATGCCCTCATGCAACACGATGGCTATTTGCACATCATCGCATTTTACTGTGCAAACTGCCCCACTGCACGCTCACGGGTCAGTGGAATGATGAAGGAGATGCATGATATTATTGAGGCCGAACAGCTACCAGCAGTAATCATACTTATTACTCCCGACCGCGATCCTAAATATCTCCGTACGTTTGCCCAGGACAACAATCTTCATGGCGCACTTTTCGCTCAGGACCAGACCAATGCGCTCAATATAGGCCTGCAAAATATTTGGCAGATGCGCCCAGGTTTTAAAGGTCAGCGTCTTCGCCCTAACCCTACTCCTGAAAATCTCGTCTCATATGTCGCCAAGCAAGACACCCACTATCGTTTTCCCGTTGAAGGTTTGCAGCACGAACGCGCCAAGGAATTATGGTGGATGGTAGAACGCGGCATGCCTGAAGCCATTGCTACCTTGGCTGAGGCAAGCACTCGCCGCAATCCTCTCCAGGAAGATGCCAAGCGCATTCGTGAGGTGGTGGAACCGTTCTATCGCCAGCGGGAAGCGGCATTGGTGGCTGCGGAACCCAGCATGGATACCATTGAAGGCCTGGAAGCACTTCTGGAAGAAGCCCAGGCCCTCGGCATGGATGACGCGCAGCAACGCTTACGAGCATTACTACGCGAACGTTCCCTACGCGATGAACTCACGGCACGCCAAGCGTACCAACGCATTCACAGCGAACTACTGGGGAGCAATAATCGCCGTCAACGCGAACAAGCCCCTGCCGCATTTGCCCAATTAGCCGAGCGCTTCCCCGATACCACTTACGGACGCAAGGCTGCCGCAAAAAAGTAGCCGCGGCTGGATATACTCTGGGAATTATTATTCGCCACGCGATTCCTTTGCCCTGATCATTGGATGATCAGGGCCGCTGATCAGGGCAAGACTTGGCTTGGCTTGGCCTGGCTTGGCATACCCGCTTGGCGGGAGGAGCTGTGCGCCATTCGGGCCCGATTATTTGCCTACAACAAAATCACAGATGCCATAGGCCACAGCCTCATCGGCATCAAGCCAGTAGTCGCGGTCGCAGTCCTCGCGGAGCTTGTCGACACTATGGCCGCAATTATCAGCCAATACCTGCAAGAGGGTGTCCTTGGTTTTGAGGATGCGCTCGGCACCAATTTTGATATCAGTCGCGGGACCGCGGGCACCACCCAAGGGCTGATGCAGCAGCACTTCGCCATGGGCCATAATGCCGCGCTTCCCCTTTTCGCAGCCACTAAGAATGACTGCGCCCATGCTTGCCGCCATACCACAGACTACTGCATGCACTGCGGGTTTAATATGGCGAATAGTATCATAGATCGCCATGCCATCCACAACACTGCCGCCAGGACTATTGATATACAAGGTGATGGGTTTTTTGCCGTCCAATGCGGCCAGAGCCAATAATTTTTGCACACAGGCATTAGCCGATTCGTTATTGACCTCTTCACCAAAAAAGACGGTGCGATCTTGCAGAAGGTGGGTCTCGATATCGACGGCTTTGACATCTTTCCCCAAGGGGAGCAACATTTGTGGACGGCTCGACATAATGGACAACTCTCTTATAGGGACAGGGCGAAGGGATGCCATTGCAAGCACCACCCGCCACGAGGGACTGTTGGGTTGATGCTGCCAAGCGTACCGTTGCCCTGCTGCGCCTCAAGGCCGCACCTTGGGCCAATTCCAGGGCGACTCAAGCTCACCTTGGGTAAGGAATTTCCGCTTCGCGGTGCATGCTTTTAACGCAAAA
>REDP01000085.1 GCA_007693455.1 Planctomycetota bacterium
ATTACTCAAGATGACATCGCCCTTAAAACTAAACAGCAAAATCAAAGTGCTCAATCATGAGCATAAGTACCAAGGCAAATGTCCCGCTGAGCCACCATTTTGCCGTGTGGATGGCCTGCCATCAGACGGGGCTGTCGTCGCTTTGCGCCCAATTGGCCGCCACCAAAATGGCAATCATGGTGGCAAAGAGGGCTACCGTGCGCCCACCTGATGGACCATCGTCGCTACCGACCTCGGGGTTACCCTGCGCCGCTTCGGCAGCCTCATCTTGGCGCTGTTGTTCGCTGCGGCGAAAGAGTAGGTGCATAATGAGACCAAGGATTATGGCAAAACCCACAGCCGCAATAACCCGAGCCAAACCCAGTTCCCAGCCCAGTAGTCGCGCGGTGAGAATAATAGCCAGGACATTAATTGCTGGTCCGGCAAAGAGGAATGCTATCGCCGGACCAAGGCCAGCTCCGCGTTTATAAATTCCGGCAAACAGGGGCAAAATAGTGCACGAACATACCGCCAGCACCGCCCCCGAAACACTGGCAACGGCATAGGCCAGTGGGCGCGGGGCGTTTGCCCCCAAATAGCGCATGACTGCACCCTGAGAAATAAACACGCCAATGGCTCCAGCAATCAAGAGCGCTGGAAGCACACATAAAATTACGTGTTCACGGGCATACCATTGGCTGAGATAGATCCCTTCGAGGATGGCCTCGCTCACCCGAGAGTGCTGCCAGGGCACAAAGAATGCCGCGGCAAACACCAGTAGCATGAGCATGGCAAAACGCCGCTCAGACATGACAGGTTCCCTGATCTGGGTACTGCTGATCCAAGCAGTCAAGCAGTAAGCCCAAACACGGTAGACGCACCGAATAGCAGATGCTAGTACCCTGGCGCTGCTTGGCTAAGATACCTACTCGTTCTAATTCAGCGAGGTGACGCGAGACGGTAGAGAAATCGCGGTCAACCTGCCGGGTTAACGCTCCGACTGTGGCGGGTCCATGGCGCAGATGCTGCACGAGGAGTAGGCGTATGGGCTGACCCAGGGCTTTAAATATGCTTGTCTGCATATGCAGACTGTCTTCAGAAGAGGTGTGTGTTATTTGCATACATGCGCAAGTATACAAAAGGAGCGCAGGGTGTAGGTAAAATGAGATCAGCCTTCTACGTGCTCATCAATGGCTTGATACGAGGATGCTCTATACCGCATGGCAGCCATAAACCAAGGGTTTTTAACGGTAAATAATGACGCGCCCTTGTCCACAGACACCCATTTGTTATCCTCAAAGTAATGACGAGCGCAAAAAGCATGGCGATGTGGATTGTACGGTATGGAGTGCGAGGTGATGATATCTTCGCCTCAAATACCGGCCTGGCGCGATTCCAAGGTCGCTGCAGACCCTTGCTAGCGGTGCTTGCCTGCGCCTTGTGGTGTGGCGGGAATACTCCCCGTAAAGCCTGCTAGGGCGCAAGGTTCACTGGGGATTGAGCACACTATTTGCTCCTGCCTCGTTGCCTATGGTATCCATGTGGTTTTTTGGAAACTGCGGCCATGGGACCTGCCCATGAGGGTAGGGAGTTATAATCAAGGTTTAAAAAGAGGAGTTCTGTTATGGAAAAAAAATCCAGATAAAGGATATGTGGCCCTGCTGGGCTGGTGTCTCAATGCGGTGGAGGCGGCGGAGGCCTTTGATCGGCGTTATGTGGTGGTGGCCCCGAGTTGGGCTGAAGAATATTGTCAAAAGCATGATATCCCCTACGTGTTATGGGATTTTGAGCGTCTCAATGATCGTTCAGTCGAGATTGCTAAAACGCTCAAAGACATGGGGGTTGATGTGGCCATCCCCTTGTTTGAAGAAACGGTGGAATGGGCGGGGGCGATTAATTCGGTATTACTCGATAATCCGCGTTTATTCGGTCAAGCCATGCTCATGCGCGATAAGGCGCTGATGAAGCGCCGCGCCCAGTTGGGCGGCATTCGTGTGGGTATTTTTGAAGAGGCCCATGATAAAGAAGATGTGGTGCGCTTTCTCAAGCGGGTCAACCAAACCCTGCTCAAGCTTGATGGCGATCCCAACGATCCCATTCACCTTAAGGCCTTTGATAAAGCGGGCTGCTTGGGGCATCGTGTGGTACGTACCCCCGATGACGTGGATGCTATCCCCGATGAGGAATTCCCCGTGCTCATGGAATCCCATCTTGATGGCTGGGAATTCGCCGTGGAAGCCTGGATTCACAATGGCAAAATATGCTTCCTGAATATTTCCGAATACGTCACCTTGGGCTATTCGGTGTTTGTGCCGGCCACGCCAGAGTTGGAGCACTATCGTGAAGAGATTCGCAAACAGATTGAAAAACTGATTAAAACCTTTGATATCGACTTCGGTTTTGTGCATCCCGAGTACTTTGTCACCAGCGATGGCGAAATGTACTTTGGCGAAGTGGCCTATCGTCCACCGGGCTTTAAGGTCTTTGAATTACTGGAAAAGGCCTATGGCTTTAATGCGTACCAGGCTCTAATTCTCTCCTTTGACCCTAAGGCGAGTGAAGAAGAGATTGCCAGTTTCTTCCCCCGTGAGGTGGTGGATGCTAAGGGCTGCGCCGGATGCTTTGGCGTATATCCCCGTCGCCGCGTGGTGAGTCGTTTGGAGATCCCCGAGGAAACGGAAAATCATCCCTATTTCGACTCCCACGAACTTACCGCGCCGTTGGAAGAGATGGTCACCAAACGCACCGCCTTTGGCACCCACTGGGGTTTGGTCTACTTCTTTGGCGACGACCCTCGCACCATGCGCGATCTCCTCAAGCAGCAGGAAGATCTGGACTTCTATATTTAGCTCTAGCTGGTGCCCCTGCTGTGTGTAGGGTGCTGTGGTAACTGGGTGCTGGCGCTGCGCTTGCCCTGGAGCAGCAGTGGACAAGCTGAGACTCAGATTACCACCCATGCTGCAATATGCGCAGTCATTGTTCGCAATGCTGCCTGGAGGACCCAATGGACGCAGTCTTGATTGACAGCTTAGTGAAAAAGTTCGATGCAGCGGTGGCGGCATTGGCGGCGGCCCCTGCCTTTGCCAAGCCAGGTAAATTGGCTCCAGTATTTGATCTGGCGCGGCGGCTCATGTTGCAAGAGGGCGGTTGTGCCCTCTTGCGACAACGAGCCAAGGCATTCGAGGATGCAGGTGTGTTTACCGATAGCGACTGGGAGCATCCGCACACCTTGGTGCCATCGTTAACCGCCCAGGCCTGGCGCAGCCCCAGCGCCGATCTGGTGGTGGTGGAGGCCTTGAGTGAACTGCGGATTTTAGCCATTGCCATGGGCGACTACGCCTCGCCGCGTATTTCTGCCGAGGCGGCGCAGCACTTTCTGTCTCAGGCACTATCGGTCAATCTCTCACTCTTATTTTCGGCCCCCAGTGAAGCCGAACGGGTAACGCAGGGGCGTCTGGCCCTGGTGCCGTGGGCGTTACTGCGCTATATCGCTGAAGAAATTGGTTACCATCAGGTTATCGATCAATTGATTACCGAGATCTGGCGTCTCTTGGACCAGCGCCCAGTGCAGGTGGACAGTATTAAAACCATGGTGGTTCAGGTGGCGGTGTGCCAAAATAATCCAGAGATTGATCTCAGCGCCTGCGGACAAGGGGCTGATCGTTTGGTGAGTAGCCTCTTTGGCCCCACTCAGGCCACCCGCGAAGACCCGGGGGTGGATGTCTACGCCGAGCGCTTGGGCGCCTTGGATCAACAGGCCCTGGCCAATGAAGCCAGCGGCTTTGCCCGTTCCATGCACGATACCGGCTTGGTCTCACCCTACCACGCGGTGTTTCTGCGCTTTTTGCTTGAGAGTAAAGACGATCGTCTGCTGGCCGAAGCCCTGGGGCTCTCCAGTACCGGCCGCGATTGCTTGCTCTGCTATAATCAGTTAATTCATGACATAATTGCCGAGGCGGTGTATCCGGATACCGCCCAGGCCATCTACGGCCTTGCCTTATTTTTAGAGCGCGGGGTGCTCTATCAGCCGCCATTGGCGCCATCCCTGTGGCGGCAATTACGTCTACCCTTGAGCCCTGCTGCCGAATCCATCCTCATTCAATCCTTCGGCGATGCGATTGCTCCTCGGGCTCGATTGCTGGCGGGGGCCTTGAGTTTATTAGGCCTGCCCTTGGGAGTGGGCCAGGGCAATAACCCCACCTGCCAGGCGGCCCGCGCCTTATCCATGTGGGCCTATAATGATCCCGATTATTTACTGCAAATGATTGCCTGGGCGGCCCGCGATGATGAAATCATCTTACCTTTTGAGGGGGAGGCCATTTCGTCGCGGCAAGAAGGATCCGGAGTTGCCACCGCGCCCTTGGTCGATCTCGACCCGGTGTCGCTGTTGGTGGTTCCGCATTTGGATCGCATCTACGCGGCCATGGGGCGGCGCTGTGTGGGCCGAGAGGGGGATCCCCACCGTTGGGTGAATCCCGAGTTTCACGGGTGGTGGAATGGCCGCGGCTTTGCCATCAATGTGGATGTGGCCACCGGCAAACTGCATGAGCTGGAAGCCTTTGTGCGTCTCTTTTACGCCAGTTTCCATCCCTACTACAATGGCAACCAACCCCTGATTCATCCCCAGCCAGCCGGTATCGCGGTGACGGATAGCGCGGCGCGCTTTGTTGGCTGGCATGCGATTACCATTTTGCGCGTGGCTTTGGACCAGGAAGATATTATGCGCCTCTATTTCTTTAACCCCAATAATGACAGTTCGCAAAATTGGGGTGCTGAGGTGATGGTGGGAACCGCAGGCCATGGCGAACGCTTTGGCGAATCCTCTTTGCCCTTTTGGCAGTTCGCCTCGCGGCTGTATATTTTCCATTACGACCCGCTTGAGCACAGCGACCCCAGCGCCGTTGACGCCGAGGAGGTTGCCCGTGTGCGTGCCGCGGTCGAGCAGAGCTGGGGTGCTGATCGCTTGCCCCAGGATACGCTGCAAGCGGCCCCAGCTACCGAGCACTAACGCGCTTTTGCCGCGTCTTTGCTTTCTCGGCCCTACGGGATGGATGATCCTGCCCAGTCGCTCTTGCTTGGCTGAGGGCATTCAGAGCTATCCTGTTGCTTATGGTTGAGCCTTCGATTATCATTTCTCCTCGTAGCGGCTCGGCTGTGCATCCCGCTGGATTTCGTATGGATCGTGAGGCTGCAGCAGACATTAATCTGCATGTGGTGATGGCGGGAAGCGTTTGCTATCAATGGTATGATCAGTCGCTGAGTGCTTCGTCCGGTGCCATGGTCGCTTTACCTATAGGTCTGCGGTTTTGTCAACGTGATGGGCCCCTTGGTGTAGGGGTGGATTTGTGCGTGGTGCATGCCCAGGGAAGAGGGGTTTCGCCATGGCCCGAACGTATTGAGGTGCTGCATTCCCCAGAGCATGGCGCAGAGAATCTCGCCATTGCCCATGCCTTAGTGCGAGCAGCAGAGACCTGGAAGGCAGGGGATACACAAGCATCTTTAGAAGCCCAGGGGCTTGGTCAGGCGCTGATTATGCGTTGGTATCGTCAGCAGCCTCCCGTTCCTATTGCCGATCAGCACTGGGTGGCACCGATATTGACACTTATTGAAGAACGCTTTGCCGACCCTGATTTGCAGGTAGCCACCTTAGCAGCGGCGGCAGGATTGAGCCGTGCGCATTTTAGTCGCCGTTTTTCTGCTGCCGTAGGATATAGTCCAGCACGCTATTTACAGCGCCGCCGCCTCCGTCATGCCCAGCACATACTCGCCCACGGTGAGCGTGTAGCCGATGCTGCAGCGGCCTGTGGCTATCGTGATGTATTTCACTTTTCCCGGGTATTCAAGCGCAGTAAAGGTGTTCCACCAAGTCGTTGGCGCAGATAACGCAACAACGCTGCTAGGCTGGAGATGTGGGAGTAGGCTTTTCGTTGGCTATTGGCGGTGGCTGTCGTCCAGCATAGATGCCATGTTTACCACTGAGCATGCATGCCGCATGACAGGTAAGTACTGCGAAAGGAAAGAGTGTCCATGAGAACAGCTCTGCGGTCATTACCGCACAAGCCCAAGGGGCTTTGCTTGCTGCGGCGAACAGAGTGGTCATTCCCAGTGCCGCGAGCAGCATCGTTGGCGAGCTGAGGAACGAGGCCAGGGTGTTGCCGAGGGTTGCGCCGATAAAGAAGAGTGGAGTCACTTCCCCTCCCTTAAAACCCGAGCCTACTGTGGCAACCGTAAAGAGGAGTTTCCATAGCCAACTCCAGGTGTTGGCGCCATCTTCTGTAAAGCTGGAAATAATAGTGACGGCATTGGGGTCTGTGCTCATCACCCCCAGGCCAAGGTAGTCTTGGCTGCCGCTGACGATGATCAGGCCAAGCACCAGACAGCCACCAATAAAGGGGTAGAGGAGAGTGTGTCGGGTAATCCGCTGCAGAAGCAGGCGTAGACCATATAAAGAGAGTATAAAAGCGCCACCCACGGCTGCGCAGGCAGCTGCCAGGAGAATGAGATCTGGCCCCAACCACCAACTCCATGGGATGGGAATCGATGGGTAGGGAGGGTGATCGATGCCCCAAGCATGGCAGACGCTATTGGCAATAAGTGCTGCAGCGATGCAGGGGATGGCAGCAGAGAGGCGGCGATTGTTTACCCGCACAGCCTCCAGAGCAAAAATGGTTGCGGCAAGTGGTGTACCAAAGAGGCCGGAAAATCCCGCAGCCATTCCAGCCAGAAGAAGCATTTGACGATGCTGCGGTTGCCATGTGCGTCGTATCCCTTGCACCAGGCTGGCGAGGCTTGCCCCCATTTGTACAGCTGTTCCTTCACGGCCAGCCGAACCACCAAACCAGTGTGTGGCGACCGTGGTGAGGAGAATGAGCGGGGCCATGCGGCGAGGAAGATGGTGTTGGGGGTGCTCGGCGGCATACATCATCGCCGCATTCCCTGCATCTGCCCAGCCACCCCACCAGCGAGAGAATGCCACGATACCGATGCCTGCAAAGGGAAGCAGGAGCACAATCCATGGGTTATTACTGCGGTTGGCCTGCGCTCCATCCAAAAGCATTAGAAACAGGGCGCAAGCCGAACCTACGAGTATGCCCAAGGCGAGGATGCAGATAAACCACGAGATCAGAGATGGTGAGGATGATTGGCGCACGCGGCAGGAGTTTTACTGCGGGGTTGGAGACACAAGCCCAGGATAGTATACCAGCACAAGTTTTAAGGTGGCAAGTAGGGGGATGCTGCCTGGGCGTAACTTAATGGCCGGGATATACTGGTAGACGATGCCGCCCAGCACGCGATCGCTGATCAATATGTTGTTCACCTTTGTGATATGTTGCCGAATCAGCTCGACCAGGGAGGTAATTGCGTGCCTGTCTGCGCGGATAATGCACCTGTCCCACTGCTGGCGGACGCCAAGTCAAGTCGCGCTCAACGGTTGCGCTCCTATCAACAGGACCTTGGTAACTGCTGCGGCTTTGCCCACCGCAGGCGACCATGGATAGGGCAACTGCGGCCATGGCCACACTTGCAAGCAGGGGGCGGCAAGACGATAGAATGACACTGTGCATTTTAAAGACTCTCAGTCGAGGACGCCCCAGGGCAAGGCCGTATGGGGGTGCAATGGGATAGTGTTCATCACAGAGGTTATGTACCCTAAGGCGGCGCAAGGCTTGCCCCCGGGACCGCCGCTCTCCCGAGCGGCCTGCATAAGCGACCTGAATAGGGCGTTTTTGCGCTCAATGCATCCACCGCGAAGCGGGAATTCCTTACCCAGGGTGAGCTTTGCGTTACCCTGAGAGGTTATGCACCCAAGGAGAGCTTTGAGTTGCATAGCCGGAATGCTAACGCCCTCTTGTGCTTTACGTAAGGCAGTACAATCCCGTTCACACCTATACTATATCCACAAGGAGGATACCCCATGGGACTGAAGTTTATTGCCTTAGGCATTCTTTCTACCGTTATGGTTCTTGCCATGAGCTTGTACGCACTACCCGCCAGCGAATGTGGCGGTGCTGCCAGCGAAGCCTGTACTGCTGCTGCCTGTGATACCAAGAAGGACGGCGACACGGCAGCTTCCTGCGGTGAAGCCGCTAGCGCAGACGCTGCGAACTGCGATAAGGCCAAGGAAGAGGATGACGGTGCAGGAGAAGAAGCTGCTGCCTGTGCGGCCTGCGCAGCAAGCTAATCTCTCGCGCAGCCAATACGGTAAGGCGTTTAGGGCACCTGCATCACATGTAGGTGCCCTGAACTGTTTATTGGCGAAGGGGGATGGCGGTCATCGCAAAGGCCATATGTATCATCACGGCCCTCTCGTTCCGTTGAGAGGAAAAGCTTTCCATGTCCCAGTGAAGCAGCGTGTGAGACACGGTGCTTCACTGTTTGCAGTGTTGCGTCAGATGGATACTGCGATTTACTATCTGCATCAAGCACAAGCCTTGAGAACTGAATAGACGAAGCTTGGTTACGGCCAAGGGTGTAAATGAGCTGAGAGGGACGTTATGCATATTCGTATATGGGGGGTAAGAGGGTCTCTGGCAACCCCCATGACAACGAAAGATCTCAAGGCGAAGTTGCAGTCCTTGCTCAAGGAAGCAAGTCCAGGCGACCTCTCATCGCCAGAAGCCATTCAGTCACTGATCGATCGTAGCCCGCACGCCGCCACTTACGGTGGGAATACCAGCTGCCTTGAAGTAAGCTTTGATGGCAGTGTGTTCATTCTTGATGCGGGTACAGGTATCCGCAATTTAGCTACGCAGCTCCTTTCCGATGGACGAGCGACAACCTCCAATCTGCATATTTTCCTTACCCATTTTCACTGGGACCATATCTGCGGGTTTCCCTTCTTTGTTCCCATTTATCAGCCAGGTCGCCGTTTAGATATTTGGTCTGGTCGTTCAGATGTTGAGGAGTTGTTGCGGGTGCAGATGTCGAGTGCACACTTCCCTGTGAAATGGGATAAATTGGCCTCAGACATTCATTGCCATCACTTGGAGGAAGGCCCCGCACAGCAGATTGCTGGTGCAGAAGTACGCATCCTCTCCATGATACATCCTGATAAAGCTTTTGGCTATCGTATAGATCGTAATGGGCGCAGTATCTGTTACCTCACCGACACTGAGGTCTCCAAAAATCCCAATGCACTTGCCAAGCCCTATGCAGACTTCGTTGAAGGTGCGGATGTGGTGGTGGTTGATGCCATGTATGGATTCTTGGAATACCACGAGAAGATCAATTTTGGGCACTCGACCATTTATAATTGGATCGACTTTTTCAAGGACTCACGCATTGGTGAGTTGGTTATTTTCCATCATGATCCCAATGCCGATGATGCCGCCGTCACCCAACTGTTACGGTCTGCCAGATCCTATAAAGATATAGCTGCCCCGGATGCCAGGTGGTCATTATCGGCTGCGTATGAAGGCCAGGAGTGGGATCTCGGTAAATAACCGACGCAGGTAGGTGTCGTTACCCGCGCATTCCATTACCTGAGCACACAACCCTCGTTTCCCCGCAGGAGCCTGCATGTCGGCTGCGATTAGTACTATAGCCACGACACAGAATCACCGGGACCAAGCCATAGGTACGGTGGTGGATATTCCCATTGCCGAGCATTTAGCTGATATCTTACACGAGTTGCCAACAGCTCCGCGCAACCACGTGGTGCAAACGGTCAAAGCCTTGCGACGCGATGAGTGGCAGCGACTCTCGGCCCGCTACCTCGAGCGCATCAACGAAATCACTGGCTTTGATATGGCGGTGAGTCTTACTTCGGTCGTGGACGCTTTGATCGCAACTCTGGTACGTCGGGCAATGGTAAGCGCCAAGGCTCCAGAAGACTGGCAAGATCTGGCGGGGGTTTTTGCGCTTGGCGGCTATGGGCGTGGTGAGTTCAATCCCTATTCCGATCTTGATTTAGTGGTTTTATCGCGCGACCCTCAGATTCCCGAATGGTTGCGCAGCGCCAATGCAGAACTGCAGACCCTCCTATGGGATGTGGGTTTTCAGGTAGGCGCAAGTATGCGCAGTGTGAGCGAATTTGACTCTATTATCAGCGATGATTTCGTCACTGCTACCGCCGCCCTTGAACATCGCCCGCTGCTTGCTGGTCCGGATATTACCATTGCCGTATACGACACCTTGCAGCGCTTTCGTAAACGGCGTTCGCGCCAGTTTCTGAATTATAAATTGGAAGAGTTGCAGCAACGGCGGTCGAACGTGGGGAGTTCGATTTTGCTGATGGAGCCTAACCTCAAAACCAGTCCCGGTGGCTTACGCGATATCCAGTTGCTACGCAATATCGCCTTTATGCTATTTTCATCACGATCGCTGCATGCCTTGCGTGAATTGGATACGGTAGACGTTGATGATGTGCTCAATATTTTTGCCGCGAATGATCATTTATTAGGGCTGCGCAGCCTTATGCATTTTCATCATGGCCGCAAGCATGATCAGTTTTTACTTGCTGATCAAATGCGCTGTGCTCAGCAATTGGGCTATGGTGGTGGTGAATCATTTAAGGCCGTTGAGCTTCTCCTCTTGGACCATTATCGTAAGATGAAGTTTGTCGATCAGGTTGTGCGCCTGAGCGTAGATCGCGTGCGTTCACTCGGCTTTTTGGGACGAATCAAGCCACTGATTGCCACCCGTAGGCAGCTGTGTCCTGGCTTTTCAGTGATTGACGGTTTGGTCTATATTGGCGAGCGTCATCGTTTACAGGGTGATGATATTGCCATTCAGGTTTTGACCATGGCTCGTGCTGCACAACGTCGGCACGCACGTATTTCTATTAGCCTCCAGCGCGACATTGCCGCCAGCCTTTCGAGCAAAGCACACCTCGTCCGACGCTCAGACAGTCACGCTGCACGTTTATTTATGGACATCCTGAATCACCAGGGCCGTGCCGCACCAATTTTACGCGATCTTCATGATGCGAAGTTCCTCAGTGCCTATCTGCCAGAGTTTGGGCGCATCACCTACCATATGCAATTTGATGCCTATCACCATTATACCGTTGATGAGCACACCCTCCTAGCGATAGATTATTTTGATGCCATAGCCCGCTGCGACCCGAGTATTCCCCAGCTGCTTCAACAAGCCTATGCTCTTGTCTTGCGCCATGATTTGGTGGTTTTGGCTCTGCTGTTGCACGATGTGGGTAAGTATGCTGGTCGAGGGCATGTGGCACGCGGTGAGTTAATGGTAGGCCCAGTGGCGGCGCGTTTGGGACTTGCCGACGAGGATGAGGATTTTCTGCGTTTTCTGGTTCGCGAGCATGTACTCTTAAGTGAGGCTTCACGTTCGCGTGATGTGAGTGATCCTGATTTCATTCAAGAACTAGCCGAGTCTCTACCTTCGCTTGGTCATTTGGATGCCCTTTATGTGCTTACCTGGTGTGATGCCAAGGCGGTAGGGCCCAAAGTGTTGAGTGGTTGGCAAGAAGCCTTGCTCGAAGAATGTTATACTCGCCTGCGCGCTCAATTGGAGGGGCGTATCGTCAGCATGCGCCATCACCGTGAGCAATTACGCAATGCTTTTCAGGAAGGCCTTGGCTGGTCGGCACCGGCCAGTGATGCCTGGATGGCGCAGATGCCCCGTGAGTATTGTTACCAAGTTGGTTCGGCTGAAGAGGCTGTTTTACATGCGCGTTTGCTCGAAGACGCACGGTACCATGGTCATGCGGTTTCCCACACGCCGCAAGATGAATTATGGCAAATCGTGACCGTGATGCCGGACCGGCATCAGTTATTGGCTGATATAGCGAGTATTTGTTCTGGTCATGGTTTGGATATTCATGCTTGCCGAGTGTGGGTCAGTGATGATGGCTGTGCTATTATTGCTATGCTGGCTACAGGTATGATCCCTGCTCGATGGCATGAGGAAGGTGCGTGGCGGGGGATAGAAAAGGCATTGGCAGCAGCTCGTGATGAAGAAGCTGACAGACAACGCTGGCTCAATCGCCGCAGCCAGATGATCCCACCGCAGCCAACAGTCGATTCAGGCCTTGAGCATTTGCAGGTAAGCGTGGACACGCATACCTGTGAAAATACTGCGGTTATGGACATTCTCGCCAAAGACCGTCCTGGACTTTTAGCTACTATCTGTGCCGTTGTGGCAGAGCAAGCACTGCGCATTGATTTCGCCCAAGTGGTTACCATGGGAGATATGGCCGCAGACGTATTGTATGTGAGCAACGAAGGATCTGGCTTAGACGATACCATGGCCATAACCCTCCAAAAGGCGATCGTTGAGGCCATTCGCAGTATGGAATAAAGTGGTTGTGTGCCCAGTTGCTGCTTTTGTAAGGCTTTTTATGGTTGCCTACGGAGATATATCGTGGTGTCCGAAACGATGCCACTTTCACGCTCAACGGTACTTATGGTGATGGTATCGCCGATCTCGTAGCCAGCGAGGCTACGGATAATGTCAAGGCTACGACGAATGGGATGCTGATTTATGGCATAAACCAGACTATCGGCTTCAAGACCAGCCTGCTGGGCTGGAGAGTCACTCTCCACTTCAGCAATAACGCCGAGGCTCGTGTGCTCGCTCAACAGTCCGCTGTCTGGATGTCGTACGGTTACAGGTTCAGGGAGCTTGCGTACCCGAATACGCATTCCGTGCCATGGTCTCCCTTCAATGGGCGTACGCGATACAGGAATTTTGCGTATGTGGGTTTGTGTATCGTTGGCGACTACCACGCTGAGATGTCGTTGCGGAAACCACAACGGCGCGGCAAAGAGTCCGCGCGTAGTTTCGGCGCTAGTGGCGGGGCGCCCCTCAACGGCGAGAATACGTTCGCCAATGGCAAGAGGAATGTCCTCTGATGTCGCACTGACGACCACCTGTCCATGATCATCACGTAACTCCAGGCCTTCGGGGAGTGCGCAGTGGTGGACATAGCCGCCATCAGCTTGGGCCAGTGCAGGAATGAATTCCTGCAGTTGCATGGCGCTAATGGCAAGGCCGATTCCTGAGTTAACGCGCATCCCCGAACGGGTGCGAATTTGTCCGTTAATGCCGAGGAGTGTGCCATTAAGAGTGATCAGTGGTCCGCCAGAATTCCCAGGATTGACCGCTGCATCGACCTGCAGGCAGTCCGCATAATTGTCTCGTACTACGCGGAGACTACTCAGAGTGCCGCGGGTCACACTGGGAATGCGATCGCGGTCCCCCAAGGCAAAGGGGTTGCCGATGGCCAACACTGGCATCCCCACATGAATATCAGTCGCCTCAGCTAGAGAAAGGTAGGTGAACATATGATTGGGATCATTGGCATGCACCTGAAGCACGGCAATATCGCCCACGGGGTCTGTCCCTAGGAGGGTTGCCGAGAACGTAGTGCCATCACGAAAGGCAACTTCATGGTCACGATCTTCCCCTGAAACATGATGATTGGTTACCATCAGTCCATCACTGGAAACGATAACGCCACTCCCTTGGCGGATAAAGACAAAGGCATCCAGGGCGCGTTGTAAAGCATCTCCGTTGTGATAGGTAGCGGCGCTGGGCTCCGCGGCTTGGGAGGGGTGTAGTGCTCCTGGAGTGAGGAGTAGTATCCACACAATGACGAAGATGGGATGCGGTGCGGTGATGCTCACTGCAGTTCTCCCAGGGTTACTTCAAGATCCAGAATGTCATCATCGCGCTGGAGGCGTAGGGTCAGCTGATCACCTATGGCACGGCCCGCCAGCAAGCCGCGTAAGTCGTAGAGGTCCTCCATGGGCGCATCGTCAATGGCGAGCAGGATGTCGCCATGGAGCACCCCGGCAACATCGGCACCACTCTCATCGACAACGCGCAGAACGCGCATTTCATCATCGAGTAAAACCCCCAATCCAGGACGAGGACGTCCCAGATCACCGCCTAAGTGCCGCATGGGATCGAGGGAACGGGCAATGCTGGCGCTATCGCTGGCTATGCCGACTCCGCTATTGATTAACCAGGGTGCGCGTGGTCCCATCAGAGTTACTAGGCCAACAATTACACCATCGGCGGTGATCACTGGACCGCCCAGATTGCCATAGTTGGTAAGGGCATCGACTTGCAAAAAGGGCACTC
>REDP01000152.1 GCA_007693455.1 Planctomycetota bacterium
GGCGCGCCAGCGCCGCCAGGTCGAGACCGACAGGCGCACCCCGAAGCAGCGCTCCAACTGCCCACAACGCCGCTCGCTCGGCCCCCGGGTCAGGGCCGCAATCAAAATCGCCAGACCGGCAACAAAACGGACCCGGCCAAAAAAGCGCACCGACGGCGGCGTACAGCGGCAGCGGCACCGGGCACAGGTAAAACTCAAGCGCTCAGCGTAGTGCACCCGAAACGCCGGCGGCACGCCACGGGGCTTGCGCGGATAGTCGCTGACATGCAGGCAGCCCCCGCAATGCCAGCAACCAGACTGCCGGCAGGAATGGGCCAATAACCCATCCAGAACAAAAAGTGCCTCGTGAAGACTGGCATTGGAGAGGAGTTTATGGGACATTGACCGACGATCTATCCGGAGCAGGCACCTTGTCTACCGACTACTTGCAACGAATTCAAGCTGAGTTTGCCCATATCACCGCACATGGCGAAGATGACCTGGAGTGGTGGAATGAAGGACTGGAACTGATCGATCAGGGCAAACTGGAGCAGGCCGAAGAGCGGTTCAAGATGCTCGTCATGTCACAGCCGGACAACTTCGATGGCTACGAGGGTCTGGCGATGGTCTATGCCAAGCTCAATCGCCTTGAAGAAGCGCTTTACTTCAGCGATCTGGCGGTCGAGAAAGCGACCAGACTGTACCAGGACGGCTATATTGATCAGGCCGTTCTCGGCCTGGTTCAAAAAACCCGACAATCCATCGTCGACAGCTAGCAAAGCGCCAGCTCACTCACACATCGCAGCCGTCAACTTCTGAGCCCAGTGATCGAGGGAGGAGCCACCCCCTCCATCACGCAACGTGAACCGCTTCCGCCGGAAAAGCATCAAATTGTTTGTTCATGCTCACAATTTTGCGCGCCAGACGTAACAGGAGTTGCGGACCGTCCCATCGGCGGAATGGTGAGGATTTGACAGACATCAAGGATTTTCTGCTCCGAAAAGGAACAGACAAAAACACTAAACCGCATTTAGACTGGATGCATCTACAGGGCGCACGGAGAGACCTTCCCAAAATCCAAGAGCTCGATGCTTCCAGACGACATAACCTATCCTTCGTGAAATTCGAAGGCTGGTGTGATCACATCGCAATTCCTTTTGACAAGCCCTTCCCTCTACACTTTTGATGGAGCGGAAATGCTGATCACTTTGAGAGAGGTAGTCCATGACTAGTTACCCAAGTTTTATCGAAACTGACCCCCAGGCTAACGTACTGAATCGCTCATTCAAACTGTTGATCGATGGTGAACTAAAAAGCGCAGAGAGCACCTTTGACGTTTTTAATCCCGCCAACAACGAAGTTCTTGCACAAGCTCCATCTGGAACTGTCGATCACGTCGAGCAAGCGATTCAAGCAGCCAAGCGCGAGTTCCGCTCTTGGTCGGCCCTTTCTGCCGACGAAAGGGCGGAGTATATCGCCAAGTTTGCCGATGCTTTAGATAAGCATAAGGAGGAACTGACCACACTGCTGACTCTTGAGCAGGGCAAACCCTTCCATAGTATGGCCACTGGGGAAGTGGATGCTAGTATTTTTTGGGTTCGCGAGGTATCTAAGCGCCGCCTGGATGTTGAGATAGTTGAGGACACTGATGAGCATACCGTAGAGGTACATCACTCGCCTCTAGGTGTAGTGGGAGCAATAACTCCCTGGAATTTCCCTGTACTCCTTTCATTATGGAAAATAGCGCCTTGTTTGCTGACGGGCAACACTATGGTCCTCAAGCCCTCCCCGTATACCCCCCTTACCGCTCTATTTTTCGGGGAAATTGCGGCCGAAGTCTTCCCGCCTGGTGTACTAAACGTCGTCTCTGGTGGAAATGAGATCGGCCAGTATATGACTTCTCATCTGGATATTGCCAAGATAAGTTTTACTGGCTCTATCGCTACCGGTCAAAAAGTTATGGCTAGCGGAGCGGCCAACTTAAAGAGAATTACGCTGGAGTTAGGAGGGAACGATCCAGCAATTATTTTACCGGATGCCAATTGGCGAGAGATTGTTCCTACTCTTTTTGATGCAGTGTTCGGTAATTCCGGGCAGTGGTGCATTGCTGTTAAGCGTCTTTATGTGCATTCAAGCATTCACAGCGAATTCGTCGCTGCTTTCGCTAAATATGCAAGCACCAAAAAAGTTGGAGATGGGATGGATCCGGATACGGATTTAGGCCCAATTCAAAACAAGATGCAATATGACAAATTGAAAGATTTGCTAAAAGACACACGGGAAAAAGGATATAGGATAGTGCTTGGTGGGGACATTGATGAGAGCCAGAAGGGAAACTTTGTTCCCATCACTATTGTTGATAACCCCCCTGAGGATAGCCGTATTGTGAAAGAAGAACCGTTTGGACCGGTAGTGCCTATCATCGCATTTGATGACATAGATGATCTGATTAATCGAGTAAACGACACTCATTTTGGATTAGCTGGTTCCGTTTGGGGTAGCGATCGACAGAAAGCAATTGATGTGGCTAAGCGTATAGAGGCTGGGACCGTTTGGGTAAACGAAATCCATATCCATGGCATCGATATTCCCTTCGGCGGCCATAAGATGTCGGGGGTCGGCGTTGAAAATGGTTCGGAAGGGTTAAAGGAATTCACAAATACCAAAACCTACATGTTTCACAAGTGACATTCCACGTGAACTTAAATCAAATGCTAATAATGTGGAGAAGGGATATGCATAAATTCAAATCTAGATCATCGAGTACTGTTGTCGGTGTTGTGTGCGCTGCGATGCTATTTATGACATCAAGCGTCTCTGCGATTGACGTTGATGCTGGGGATTATGAAGCTGCGCCACCCGGCACAAACTTAGGATTACTGTATCTGCAGCATGCGAGCCGGGACGGATTAAATACCAATATTGGCATTTACCGCGCAGTCCATTTTATGGAGATTGGCGGCATGACTGCCGACCCGCAGATTCTAATTCCGTTTGGTAGTTTAGAAGGGCGGGGGACTTTGGCTGATGCGCTTGGTGAAACAAGAGGCGTCGGGGATGTAATCCTCGCATCTACGTTCTGGCCACAAAATGATCCTGAGCGTGGTGTATGGACTGGATTCACTCCATATCTCTACGTACCAACGGGCAAGTATGATCGGGATAGTCCGCTTAACTTGGGCGAAAACCGCTGGAAATTTAATCTGCAGGTCGCTCATGTTCGTCGCCTTTCAGAACGGTTTTCCGTCGATTTGGTGGCCGATGTCATGTTCCATGGCGACAATGAAGACTTCGGTCCTGACAGTCAAAATCTTTCGCAGGATCCGCTTTATCAGGCTCAGGGCTGGTTGCGATATCACACTAGTCCGACCTCTGACTTCCGATTTCTCGTCTCGCACGTCTGGGGCGGCGAATCAAGCGTCGACGGGCTGAAGTTGGATGATGAGTCAAGTACGACTAAAATTGGTATTGGTGGTTCGTTTTTCATCGGGGATAAAACACAAATCGTTGCAATCGCGGGCCGGGATCTCAGCACAAATAACGACCTCCTCAAAGAGAACGGGCGCGTCAACCTGCGTATTCTCCGTATTTTCTGAGGCCGAAAAATCCTTCCGTGGAAGGGATTATGGTGAAAAGGACGATCAATATGTCATTAGATAAATCTAAGTTGTCGAGACTAATTGGAGACTACCATCACGGTAATCTTGGACGTCGAGAGTTTATTAAAAATGCGGGACTACTCGGAGTTTCGGCTAGTATGGCCGGCTCACTGGCAGTCGCGTTTTCAAATCATGGATTTGCTTCGACTACAAGAGCGACCGAGCAGAAGACGGGGCCTTATGACTACATAATTGTTGGTTCCGGGTCTGCGGGTGCTTCGCTGGCCTATCGGCTGGCGACTACTACGGATGCCTCAATCCTAGTCCTCGAGGCAGGTGGAATGGACGATTTGCCGGAGATACATGACCCGAGGCTCTGGGGTGCAACGCTAAGTACCCGCGCGACGAAATGGTTTCCGACTACACCTCAGGAAAATACAGCCGGCCAGGAGCACATGTGGCCCCGT
Source organism: Planctomycetota bacterium (assembly GCA_007693455.1). Lineage (GTDB taxonomy): Bacteria > Planctomycetota > UBA11346 > UBA11346 > UBA11346 > REDP01. The sequence continues at coordinate 4,046 of REDP01000152.1, forward strand.
GGGAACGTAATTGGTGGCACAAGCGCGCTCAATGCCATGATTTATGCTCGAGGCCATCGGACTGATTTCGACGGTTGGGCGGCGGCCGGTTGCGAGGGATGGGATTTCCAATCTGTATTGAAGCACTACAAGGCCCTTGAGGATTGGGAGGGTGGAGCAAATGAGTATCGGGCTGTAGGAGGTCCCTTATCAATTACTCGCCCACAGCCCGACCTCCGACACCCTGGCGGTCAAATGTTCATAGATGCCTCCACGTCTATGGGGTTTGAGGAAACAGAGGACTTCAATGGACCTCAGATGGAAGGGCCTGCTTGGGTGAATTTCACTATTAAAGACCAGCGGCGGCAGTCCACAGGAGTTGCATTTTTAAAGCCGGCTATGGCGAGTGATAATCTAACCGTACTAACAGAGGCGCCCGTCACGAGGTTACTGGTTGAATCTGGCCGTTGTGTAGGGGTTGAGTATTTGCATGATGGCCAGCCGACCGTAGTGCGAGCGGGTGAAGAGGTTATTCTCTCAGCTGGCGCAATCGATAGCCCGCGAATACTTATGCACTCAGGGATTGGTCCCAAAGAAGATTTGGTGCGAGTGGGTATCCCCGTAGTAGTGAATCTGCCGGGCGTTGGGCAGAACCTGCAAGACCATCTACTGGGCGGCGGCCCTAATTACGAGTCGCCAACACCGTTGCCTGAGTCCAATTACAATGCTTCAGAAGTCTACATGTGGGCGAAGTCCGACAGTACGTTGGAGGCCCCGGATATGATTACACTTTATCTCAGTATTCCATTCTCATCTCCGGCTCTTCCGATGGACGGAATACAAAATGGATGGTCGATTCTTTCAGGTTTGGCAAGGCCGACTAGCAAAGGGTCTGTAAAATTACGTTCGAACCGGATCTCGGATTTGCCAATTATTGATCCTAACTACTTAGGTACAGAACACGATCGGCGCGTGTTTTCGAAGGCAACTGAGCTCGCGAGGGAAACCGCACTTCAGACAGCGTTTGACTCGGTACGTGCTCGGGAATGGTTGCCGGGCGACAACATTCGGCCCGGAACGGAAGCTTGGAATGAGTTTATAGGTAAATGCGCGCACACTTTTTTCCATCCTACGTCAACTTGTAAAATGGGAGTAGACGATATGGCTGTTGTCGATCCAGAGCTTAGGGTAAATGGTATTTCGAATCTACGCGTTGCGGATGCGTCGGTAATGCCAAACATCACTACAGGCAACACAAACGCTCCTTCAATCATGATTGGTTGGAAATGCGCTGAAATGATAAGAAATCAGGCGTAATATCAGTTGTTATGTCAGTCTTGGAAGGGTGGGTATCGATATGCCCACCCTTCCAACAATCAGATCTTCTAGATTTAACTATCGTTGGAATTATTGTCTCTGACTAAGGGGCAGTCTCCACGGACCGGGCGAATATCCTCATACTTCTGTCGTTTCTTCGCGTATTGAAATGACGTCTCCCAAAATGGCCATTGCTATTTGTCTTTAGTATTTTCTTCAAGAGTAATGCCCATGATTTGTTCTGCGCGTTGAATTATGGGTTTATCGATCATTTGGCCCTTGAACGCAATAACAGCGCCGCCGGAAGACGCCGCAGCTTCAAGGATTTCTTGTGCCCAAGCGCGATCACTCTCTGTTGGAGAAAATGCGCGCCGCGTTGCCGGCACTTGGGTTGGGTGTATACATAGTTTTCCGCTAAAGCCAACTGCTATAGCACTTGCCAACTGCGCCTCAAGCTCTCTGGTGTTGTGAATATCAGTGCATACCCCGTCAATTGGTGGTGAGATATTTGCTAGACGCGACGCTAATGTTAGGGCGAGCCGAAATGGGTTGAGTGACTCATTGCTCAGTTTGAGATTTAGATCTAGTTGGAAATCCAGAGTTCCAAAGATTAAGGCCTTGACCTGCTTGGCCCTCGCAATCGTCTGACAGTTATTCATGCCCTCTGCAGACTCTATGAGAGGGAACAATAGTGTACGGGCAGGTATCTCCTTTAGTATCACCGTTTCTATCAGAGAGGCGGATTCTATTTTTGGTATGATAATGCCACGGGGCGCGCAGGACCGGATTAGACGCAAATCATCTTCAAACCATTCTGTGCCTTGGGAATTGATCCGAACTAGAAAGTTGCGATCTGATTTCAAGGCTTCTCTCAGGTGGTCCCTGGCCAGGTTCTTTTCGTGTGGCGCAACTGCGTCTTCTAGATCTATAATTACCGCATCGGCGCCGGATTCGCGAGCCTTAAGATACCGATCTGGTTGGGTTGCCGGCACAAACAAATAGGATTGCATGCTTTCTTCCTTCGTCTGAAGATGAGAGTTATCTGCTAGCCAGATGATAATGGGTATTCTAACGTAGACTAGAACGGCCTTGGTTTAATCCGCAGCCTGTCGAGATCAACCATGCATTCTTATGTTTTCCCGCCCTGTCCCAGCATGGTCTGTAGCCGTCGAAAAGGCTTTGGTCTTCGCTTCACATGGCGGGGATCAAGTCTGCCAGGTCTGTTGCCAACCCCGATCTGCGCAATCAAATCGAACAGAACTGTCGTGCCTTCTTGCGCATTGGAGACGAACTGCCGTTGACTCCAAACAACCCAAACCTTGAGTGTTTGTTTGAAGACTAGCTATCGTGGCAACACACCGGTTTGCATTCCAGTCTGCGCCATTAGCAACCGGATGACGTTGTACGCCAGTATGCTGATCTAGGGCTCCTGTTCACGGATATGCAAGGGCTTGCAACTCAAGGTTTCCCTGCCGTGCGTCGGCTTGATAGGGCGCCGATCTCCTTCGACCTACCAACCTTGAAAATGCGATCATTTGATCCTGCCTTAGAAGCCCTCGGGGCGGTTCAGAAACGATCTCACCGGCGCCTTCTTGGCAACCTTCGTTTCGCGTAACTGCAGCACCTCCGCACACGGAGGTGGCATATATTTGAGACGGTGAGGTAGTGCAAGAATGTAACCATGTCGCAGGCCGACATAATCCATGATGGGAAGGCTGGCCAGAACAGGAACTGTATAGCTCGTGGGAGCGGGACGTTCGACGCGTCAGAATACATGAACGCATCGGGTGATTTACAGAACCCATGCGGCCGACTATGCATGTAGATGGCCAACTTATACATCACTCCGCCTAACAGGCTATTTGAGCAGTTAAATGAGAGCAGTCGTAACGACTGCCAAAGTTATACATCACCCCATCAAAATAAGTTCGTCTTTTTTAAAGTATGGCTTTAGTTCGTTGATCTGAGAAGTTTCAAGGCCTTCTGTGCGAAATTGACTATTGCTCGGTAACTTGGACTGTCCTGCTAGCAAATTTGAGGCTTGACAATCTCATCACGGCTTTGATAATTCTATCGATATTAATCAGGGACGGCAGCCATGCAAACAGACGACGACTACATCTACTATAGCTGCGCTTGGTCGACCTCGAATATAATTTGGGAGGCTGAAGTGGAGCGCTATATCAGAGAGAAGAAGAAGGTACTGGGGATATTTCAACAGGCTACGCGAATGGATCTAAAAGCGGCCTTTGCACCAATCCATCGGGGGTTTCGGCTGATGCAGTCCGGCGCACTGCCTATCGCCAATGTTGACTCTGATGGTCATGGTGCTGGCAGCATTGGTGAATTGCATGAAGAGCTGAGTTGGGTGTCAAAACATCTGGACTCTATCTGGCCTGGTCCGAATGGTATGGTGGCTTCAGATGATTCAACGGTGAAGCTACTGACTAGGACCGGCTACGAAGAGCTCATTAAAGCACTTGACTTCATTGCGCATGACACCAAAGAATCTCCATGCAAATGGATTTTTCATTTTGATGGAAAAGATCATGCATTGGTGCTTCCTGGAAAAGCGCTGATCCGTGCTCATGAGTCCAGGCGTTTGACAACTGACCCATCAGAAGGCTCTGACCGAACAGATTTCAGTTTGGCGGATCAATCTGGTTCGGGAGGTTCTGGCTCTGGTGATCGATTTGGTGCCGACAAAAGTCAGTCGGGCGATAATGATGATTATAAGCAGAAGACCGATGAGCCCATGACGGATCCATCCTTGTTAAAAGAAAAGGTCAAAAAGATATTTCGGGTGGTCAAAATTCTGGGGCCTGACCAATTTCTTTCCAGCAATAACGAACGCGTCAAGGTGTATCCTACGGACTTGAAAGGGCGAAAGGTCGGCGATGAACTGATCGTTTACATGCCATCTCGTCCAAACGCCATAATCGACCTCACAGGAGGCGATGTGTTGAAGAAGTGGCAGTCATAGAGCTCTATGCAATAGCAATGGTCTCTGAAGGGAGCTCAGCGTAATAAATCGTTGCGATAACCGCCAGAATCCAGGCGAGTACATGATTCTGTTCTTTGTCATCACTGTCGCGAAGCGTGCACTTCTGAGAGATCCGGTCGGTTTGATCAATTTCCAAATGAAATCCTGGGCACCGACGCTCAATGAGGCGTTTGAGGTTCAAGGCGGCGGCCCTTTCGAGTCGTATCTGTTGGCGTCTGCTGGGGCGTGCCGCAGCGATGTATGATTTGACGATGCCTGCAATCTGTTCTGGCTCTTCGTAAGTGCAGTCGATGAGGCTGACCAACCTTTCGATTGAGTTTTGCATCTTTGGTGGCGCGGAGCTTCGGGCTCGGCCTGCCAATCCAACATCCTCTCGAAAGAAGGCAATGCCCGTTTCCTGTGCGATCATTCGCGCGGCTGCCTTCAGTGCGGTTGCCTCCTTTTGCTGGAGTCCGCATGATTTCCAAAGCTGATGATGATTCTCGGCCCGAGGCGCCATCATAAGATAACGGGCCGCAGGCAGATGGTGCGGTGGACCAGGCGCTAGATTCTCAGGTTCGTTGTTTTTAACGGGCATCGCCGCAGAGTGATGCCGGTCTTTGCCAAGAAAGCTTTGCACGACCGCCGCGGAGAGGTCCTCTGCCTTGCGCTGGCAGTACTTCCTAGTCGCTTCGTAGGTTGTGTCTCTTAGACACATCACCGCCTGAATGTCCAAATGCTTTTTCATCTGGTGGGCACTCGGCCACAGATACACCCATGGCATATGTCCGTAGGATCGATTGGTGGTTGTAAGCTGTGCATGGCCCAACCAGATTCGGAAGGGTGCCAGTTCTCTCGGGAGCACTAAACTCAGTTCGGGATCCGAAGGGAATTCCAATGGCTGATCGGCCCGGCTGGAGGGAGAGGCATTGCGGGTACCGAGGGCGCAGTCCAACTGCACGCGTGAGCCCTTCGAGTGCCGCAATTGCTTTGGTCCGAGGGGGACTGGAGAGTTGCTGCGCAGGGCAACCTGCATAGGAGTTCTCAGTTGGTCCCGGTTAACGGGATCGCCATCCAGAAGATTTGTAAATATCAGCTTGGTCGCATGGCCTGATCCACGTGTCTGTTTTTCGGTGCTAACCCAGTCAAGCAGTAAGTCCCGCTCACTCTCGGTAAGGGCCGATGATATCTCCAGTATTCTTTTTGCGGCCGTGGACTTGGTTGGTCGGAAATCATTGGGACGGATTCGCAAATGTACAGACTTGTCGAAATGGTATATGTCACGAAACTGCAGGCCGATGATTTCTCCCAGTCTTGCGCCGGTCACGAGGAGTAGGAAATACAGCAACTGAATCTGGGTGTACAGACGATAATCGTATTCTCGGCTGGAAGTCGGCCCTGTCGGCGTCTGGGAGAAAAGTTGCATGGCGTTGAGCGCCTCAATGGGCAAAACCAGTTCCGGATGGACCCGGCTCTCAACGTCTGTGAGGTAATCTGCGAACTCCGAGGTATCGAGTTCCGGTGCGCCGAAGTCTCGCACAAGAATATTGTGAAAATTGATCAACTCCCTGGCAGCGGCTCTTTGAATACCCGTAGATTTTTCTGCGATGATCTCTTGGTAAAGATCAACAAATTCTTCATCATCGAGTACCGTGGGAGAAAGCGCTTTCATCCGCTTCAGAAGCGAAGGACCAACCAGGGCGAGATATCTCCGCACGGTTCCCTCCGATAACACATAGTCTCCCGGGGCCCTTGCCCGACTAAGCATCCAGATCGCCCAGAGTGCGAACGCACGTCCTAGTTCGGGTGCGTCCTCGTTTTCAACGATGGTGCGACGAAGTCGCGACATGACCCGGCGTCGGTAACGTCGCCAAGTGGCCGGAGGGATAAGGAGGTTGCCTTGTTCATCTCTGACTTTGCGATCTGGCGAGGGGATTTGGTTTACAACGGTTTCATAGGTGGTTCGAACGGCCTTTCGATTTTGAACGATCATTGGCCGGTTTATTTCGTTGCGTATGAAAGCGCTAGCTGACTTCTCTGATGGATCAGGTGTGTTTCGGATCAATGCGATGTGTCGCTGCAGAGGCAGCGACCAGGATCCGAGTTCTGGGTCTAGGGCCTGGCGAGCCAGGCTCGAAAGATGAATCCGATTCTCGATCGACACGGTTTGAAGCAGGGCGCCCAGGACGTCGGTCTTCTGCTCTGGAACCATCCTGTCTGGAATCATGGCTGCGAGTATCGCGTTCAGCCGATCCCGGCTGGGAGGGGGATGGGGTTCCCCAATAATCCGGTAGGCCCGCAGAAACACTGCGGCGGCCACGTTCCACAATCCCCATACGCGTGGCGGGTCATCTGAAATCTGGATCAGTATTCCGTCATTTGCGGCGGGATTTGCCTCAAATTTGCCGCGTAGTGTCAATAGGCCGTTCAGGATCACCTCTGACTCCACACCAGCGAAAATGGCTAGCGCTAATGCGAGGCGCCCGAATTCCCAGTCAGTCTGAGTGAAGTTGGCCGTTGGCGGGACGATCCAGGTCGTTCTAAAGAAGCTCTGTCTAAGTTCGTCCAGAGCGTTGGTTGCAGCAAACATTCCAGGAAAGAAGGGGGTCATGCCCCGCTGGCGGGCGATCACGTGCCGGCGGGGGATGGGCCCACTGTAGTATCGGGCCTTTCTGGCTTGGCGAAGGGTCTGGTTGGCAAAGTTTTCTAGCGCAATCTGAACTGCTTCATTCGGCTGGCTTTCCTCTCCGGATCCATTGAAGCTTTCCCCGTAGAGCAGCCGGTCAATCTGGTCGGGGGTGAGCCGGCAGCGCTCGGATGCCTCGCCCTCCACCCGTCGGCTGCCATAATCCCGAATACGTCTGGATAGCTCCGGATGGATGGTGTCCAGCCGCTTGAAGAAGATTTCCTCAGCCACTGGACGGGCTCTTGCCTTCATTTTTCTGCGGGACTCGCGAACCCGCGTGCGGTATTGATTCCCTTTTTCCTTGAGAGCGGTCAATTCGGGCTCCCAGGAACGCAGCACGGCAGGATGGCGTGGCCCATGGTCACGCTTTGATTCGGCCAGATTGGATCCCAGCCCTTTGCGGAGTCGCCAGCCCTGCTTTGTCCACAAGGTGTCTACGGACTTCGATAGCCTACGAGCCATTGCAAGCGGAATGGTCGGGCCTTCTCCTTCGAAGGGTAGCCCTAGAATTGAGAAATGGCCAAGTTGAAGATGCGCATATTCAGCGCCACCCGATGGATTCCTCCACTCCGAAGCGATGACCGATCGCCCGAAATTTGGCTGAATATCCGGGAAGGCCTCTTCGAAGTCCCTGCGCCATTGCGCCAGGGTTGGGGAGTACTGCACAAGCTCGTCGGTCAGCATAAAGAACCAAGGGCTTTTGCCGGCAACAGCCTGGGCTATCTGGCTGCGCAGATCGGCGGTTCCGGTTTGTTCGGCTAGTCGATCCTCAAGCGCGAGCAAATGTGCCTCATAGTGCCGCAGTTGCTGAGAAACCTTGCTGCCGAGTGCAACGGGCCGGTAGAAGTGGGAGGGATCGCTTTGTTTGTCATGGTAAATGGCGAGGCCCTCTTCCAGGTTGAAGTCCCAGCGGGTTAGCTGAAATAGAGCTTCCGCAGGTCTGTGACCCGTGATCACAACCAGCATGGCAGTGATATATCGAACCATGGTGTTGTGCTTTTTTGCGATTCCCCGGGGATCAGTGGCTTTGGTTGTCGGATCGTTGAAGCGTCTGAGCAGCAAACTGACACCATCACACAGAAATTGGTCTTCCGGCTGGTTCCGTGAGCCGATCAGTCTGGAGGAGAGCCGGACCTTTGGTTCGGTATCTTGGCCAAAGATCGGCCAGCAGACGCGCGAGTACGTTGTGGAGAGTGCCGACTCTGGAATTGCGCAATAGTGGGTCGGTGCAAGTGAGTGCCCGTTGTTGTCCATCGTAAGCCAGATGACCTGAATGGGATCTCTGCAATGGTCATAGGCGTGGCAGGCGAGAGTATGGCGAATTCGCCCCGCAGTGAAATCGATGCCAGTATCCTCGCGCATTTTCCTGAGGACTATGTAAATGGAGGCGGTCTGCTCCAGTGGATGAACCTGTCGCCCCGTCGTGGCTTTCCAGGATCTAAGCAGTTCGGCCAGGGGCGGGGGTAAGTCGACTGCAAAGTGACCGAGCACCTTGCGCAAATGTCGTCGAGCGGGTGGTTTGGGCCGATAGGCATCTTTGGGTATCAGTACCGGTTGGATCAGCTTTTTACAATCGTCGCTGATCCGGGGTAGGGCGTCTTCTTGGTCGATGCTTGCCAGCAGTGATGCGGCCCGCTTGACTTCGCGCCCGGTGGCCAGCATCAGGAGAAGGAGAACAGCACCTGTACGCTCAACCATGCGGTTGAAGCTAGTTGCTTCCGATGCGAAATTCGTCAGCCAATTTGCCACGTGCTTGGCTTCCAGGAGGGTCAGGCAACTTATATGACTGGAAACCCAAAGGCCATTTCCTGTTCTGATCGCCTGCTCTGCCCGTAGAAGCTCGGTTCTGGCAGACGGCTGTTCCCTCGGATGCTGCAATTCCGGCGTGATGAAAATATCAGGCGAGAGTTGCTCGTCGGCTGTCTCTTCTGAGGTTTCGTTCGACCGTGGAAAGGAAACAGGCGTAGGGGGCTGCCACTCAATTGGCTCATTAGGCTCCGGAACCTCCAAGCCGAGTGCGTCCGGTAATTCTTCGAAAAGCACTCGTGCAAAGTGCGGCTTGATCCGTTTAATTCGCTCTGAATGCAGGTAGAGGTGATCGAAATAGTCTTGTGCGTTTTCGGCCGGTTCGACGTCATCGAGGATCTGTAACAGATTCTCTGGGTCGCCCGCAGCACGACGGACAGCACCCCGATGGCGGATGGCGGACGCAAAAATGGGTATCGACCGGCTCCGGGCTCTGCAGACATACTGGATGAACAGGGCATGCATGCAGCTGTATGCGCCTGGTTGGGGTTCATGCGTGATCAGCGTGACCCACGTGGGGTATGCGTTGCCGAGCTCACGGGTGTCCATGCGGGGGACGTCCATGCCCGGAGCGGCATGCAACTGCTGTAGCCTCGAGTCAAGCTCGTCAGCCGGGATTTTGCTAACAAGGGGTAATTCCCAGCCTACGGTGTTGGCGAGTCTCCGCAGCTGCTGTAGGCCAGGAAGCAGCATGGCGACACTGGGTGGACCTAGGATTGCGCGGGCTTGGGTCAGCCACTGCCGATAGCGTGCCAGCCCGGGTGCGGCATGGATCAATGCCGAGATCGACCGATGGACCGGCGTTACAGTATAGGTCCTCATCTCCGCAGGGTAGTGCTGAGGTCGTTTCCTGTCAAATCAGTCTATGCCAATAATGGGACATTAATTCGTGGGATTGGCGATCGTCTATCGGGATTGTTGGCGCTGCTTAGCGTAGATTAAGGTCTTTTAAAGAAAGCCGGAAAGAGAGTAACCATTTGAAATAATGGCTATTGTCAAGTATTTGATAAGAACTCATAAGGTCGTTTGGGACATTTTTGTACTCCACTAAGTGATCACTAATTAAGTCACTCATAATGCTGAGGTCGGTGGTTCAAGTCCACCCGTAGCCACCACTCCCTTTCTCCTCATAAACAAGCACTTACGGTTGATTCTCGTGGGCGCTTTTGCCGCCTGATTCGG
>REDP01000289.1 GCA_007693455.1 Planctomycetota bacterium
GGCGCAAAGCTTGCCCCCGGGATCGCCGATCTCCTGATCGGCCTGCGAAAACGCCCTGAATAGGGCGCTTTTTGCGTTAAAAGCATGCACCGCGAAGCGGGAATTCCTTACCCAAGGCGAGCTTTGAGTCGCCCTGCCTGAGGTGCTAGAACAGCAGCATTCCTAAACGTCGCCGAGCTGCCTCTGCAGTGGGATGCCCCTTCCCCAGTTCGTCAAATATTTCGAGTAACCGTGCCCGTGCCGCTCCATCCTGCCACTGTTTATCTTTGGCAATAATTGCCAAGAGCTCTTCACAGGCAGCTTCATAGTCACCAGCTGCAGCATGGTCCAACGCAAGCGCGTAGCGGGCCTCGCTACTACCCGCAGGAGCATCTACCAATGCCGCCCGTTCTTCGGCGCGCTGCAAGGCGATATTCAAGGCCTGGGCTTGGGGATGATCCGCTCCCCCAGGAGTAGCCAAGAGACGCTCATGGGCTTGACGCGCAGCACTGCGATCACCCTTAGCCAAACACGCTCGCGCCAAGGTTGCTAGGGCAAGGGGATGCAAAGCATCTTCAACCAGGGCCGAGAGAGCGTGCTGACCCGCTGCATCCACATCGCCAGCAGACAAGGCCTCTGCCGCTCTCTGGGCTGCGGCGTCAGCCGGACTGGAACGGTGACGAGCAACGCGTGCTCGAATCTGTTCCAATCCCTCAACACCAACAAAGCGATCGACCTGAGCGCCATTACGAAAAATACGCACATCTGGAATAGAGCTCACGCCCAAGAGCTGAGCCAGTTCTGGCTCTTCATCGCTATTAATCTTCACCACGGCCAGCGCCGTGCCCTGCTCTTGGGCGAGGGCTTCGAGAATTGGTGCCAAGGTTTGACATGGCCCACACCAGGGCGCCCAAATATCGACCAAAACTGGCCGCAGCTCACTTTCCACAAGGACACGAGCGTCAAATTCGGCTGCAGTAATTGATGGTATCGTACTCATGCATACAAGCCTAAGCACAGCACCTGGCAGACCAAGGACCAAGAATAGGCGAAACCCCGCTCGTCCTCAGGTAATGAATAAACTAGGCGAGGAGGGATAGGGGCTACAGTGGAGACGGAGGATACTCAGATGGGCGTGGTGGCGTTTCCTGTTGTTGCTCAAGACGCTCTCGCCAATGGGCTTCAATTGTTTGCCAGTCGAGCTCAACAACCGCCGACCGCACTGCTTCTACACCAAAAGACCCTGACCGTAGGGCTGCTATCACATCGGGAACAATGGCGGAAAATGCATCGTCTTCAGCAAATAAAAGGCTGTGCATAACGCTCCAGGCTTGGGGGTAGGCGATTTGCGCCTCCTCACTAAAGCGTGTGTTACTAAACTCCATAAGTGATTGCAAAGGAATAACTCGACCCGCATCAAGATTCTGACGCAGTACCTGCTTATTGGTGGCATTGATAATATCAGGACCAATCTGCAAGGGCTGATCGCCACGCACCACAGCACTTTCAAAAATCTCCGCCAACCCCTCCTCCATCCACACTGGCATTCCTGGGGCATGGTATTGGATATAGGCATGCCACAGTTCGTGACATAAGGCCTGAATGAGACGCACTGCTTCAGCATCGGCATCGCTGGCATAGGCTTGATGATCAATCCATAAGGCAACCAAGGCCTGACGTGGTCGATAGGTCGCATAGCTACCAGCACGGAAATCTTGGCTATCATACTTCTCTCGAGTAGGAAATATGCGTATATGTACAGGACGTTCCTGGGATTGATTGAATGGGAAATATCGGCGATGCAGGTCCTGAACTAATGGCAATGCCGCCGCGAGACGCGATAATAATTCGCGGTCATCTTCTACTCCCAATAGTTGCACTGGGCCACAACGATGCTGCCAGGGCTGCTGATCCGAGATGATCTCTTGCCATTGGACAAAACGCTGATCCATCACCGATGCAGAATCCCAGATCATTCCAGCATGTTGCAAAGAAGCCCGCGCTATGGCCACACCACGGCGTTGCATGCTACGCGCCATGTCCTGAACACGCTCTTCATTCCAGGCAGTGGAGATACCCGAACGACCCATTACAAATCGCAGTAATCGCCAATCATTGTTTGCCAATAAGCGTTCAATAAGTTCCTGATGGTTGGCGGTAGCTGCAAGCAAATCATTCGGGACTGAAGTATCGGCACGGTCATTTGCGCTCGCATTACTAAGGCATACACATATCAGCAATGCAAGAACCAACAGCGATAACGTCCGCCGCCTAGCCTCGAGCGTGGCCATCAACGAGCCCCCTCCAGTACATGCGAAAAGTCTCCCCGCGCCAACAAAACCAAAGTGCAGGCTGCGATGACGCGCATCCCTCCACTGCGCAACTCAGTAAGCAGTTCAGGCTCATCAGCGCCTGGATTGGCAATGATACATCCTGGCTGCAGGGCAATGAGCTCCGATATGAGCGGCCGTAAACGATCTGGACCGACATACAGGGTTACCGCAGCTATGGTTTGGCCAAGGGCACCTACGCTGGACAGGTCAGGATAACAGCGGATCCCTCCAATGTTCTGATGCCCTGGGTTGATTGGCAGAACATGATAGCCAGCAGACAGCAGACGCCGCTGGGCTTGATAGGCATAACGTTCTGGCTTCGGAGAAGCGCCAAGGATAACGATAGTGGTCATGTGAAAACATGGTGAATGTTTGATAACCGCACACAAGCCATTACATCACTTCCACAACAAGGCGGCTCAAAGCTCACCTTGGGTAAGGAATTGCCGCTTCGCGGTGTATGCTTTTGGCGCAAAAAGCGCTCTATGTCAAACGACAATTACCTTGGCCGGTCAGCGACAATTAGGTTGGCCGCTCGTGG
>REDP01000127.1 GCA_007693455.1 Planctomycetota bacterium
CCCTATCCACAGCACCACCAGCAGCGACAAGAGATTTTTTTTGGCAATGGTCTCACCGCAAATTACCAGGCACGTTTACGCTATATGATTGCTCGGTATGCTCATTATGACCATATCCTTGCTTGGGAAGTGTTCAATGAAATTGACCTCACCCAGGCCGCCGATGAGCAGCTGGTATCGTGGACTGAAGCTGCCCTCGATTTCCTGGCTGAACATGACCCCTATCAGCGACTGCGCACCGTCTCTTGGCTTCGCGAGCGCTGGCCTGAGATGCTTGCATTGCCCAATCTTACACTCCTACAGGTTCATCGCTATATCCCCCATCTTGAGCATGTGGGCCCCTCGGATAGTGATGTAATAGCGGCAATGCTGAGCGATGTCATACATCTGCGCCATGCGCAACGGCCCTTTATATTTATGGAAGTAGGTCATCACGGCCATGATGACAGTGATGTCCCAGGAAATCACCTTGATCGCAGCGGGGTAGCCCTGCTGCAAAAAAGCTGGGCTGGATTCCTTTTAGGTGGCGCTGGCACAGGCATGTCATGGTGGTGGGATTCATGGCTTGAGGATAATGATCTGTGGCGTCTCTACGCACCAATGCAGCGAGCCTTTTCCCTTATTCAATGGGATGACCCTGGTTTGCGTCCAATGCCTGTGGACCTTGGTAGTGATATGCGAATATTGGGCTGGCAGTCTTCACGTCAGGCCCTTATCTGGCCACATTCGCGTTGGAGCAGTTGGCACAATCAACTATTACAGCCAGGTAATAATCCTCACCTCGGCAAACGTTTTGCCGTGACCCTCCAATCAATGTCACCAGGTCGCCGATATAGTCAGTTGGCCATCCATATGCGTTCTGGTGCAGTAGTTGCGGCGCATACCCTCCATGCCGATGGCCATGGACGCCTGCAACTCAAACTCCCCCCCTATGATGGTTCAATTGTTCTCATCATCACCCCACAGCCCTAATTCACTCGCTGCATATCTCAGCGAGTGCTTACTGCTGCGGTCGTGGCGGCAGGTGTCGGCCCAAGTCATCAGCGCGTAGAGAAAAAACCCGCCACTGATTATCCCATTGCTCTGCGTCCCCAAATGCACGCATAAGCAAACCCTGGTAACTGCTGCGACGCAATTCACCGCTCGGTAGAAGCAGGCGACCGTCATCACCACGAAAACGAGCGACCTCGATCGATTCTGGAGGATTGTCAAGCAGATCGTGCGCCAAGGTGGAATGCGGTTCGCTTAAAACACCGGTGATAATCATGCGCACGTCTGCATGGGTGGGTAGATGGTCAATCATTCTGGCGATATGCTCAACGCTCACCACTTCCATGCTCTGCTCAAGGAGCTCCTGAACCTCGCTCAACGGCCCATCGTTGGCCAAGCCCTGCTGGGCGAGTAAATCTTGGGCTTGCTGTAGCATGTCCTGGGGTACATAGAGCGGATAATAGGGTAAGGCCTGCATATTGCCTAAAAGACTGCGAATATGGGCCATGTCGGGAAGCGCATAGCTCCTGGTTGCACCAATGTCGGCACGACGCAAGCCGATGATTGGTTGCACCGCGGCAGTACCGGTCCACGCCTGTTCACGCATGGCAGCAATACGTTGTTGGGGCACACGCTGGTCATTGGAGACCCGATTAAAATCACGCAGGGCGTGCTCTTGCGGACTGGCTGAAAATATGAGAGTTATTATTCCGAAAATACACACCGCAGCTAACGTGAAGGCCGTCACCCACAGCCACCCTACACGCCGATGTTCTTGGAGGTAGTTACCGTGGGTTGGGGTTACCTCGCGGGGCGAGGTGCTAGCAGCCTTGCGTGACTGCACCGCGGTTGGCAGGCTGCGGGCAGCGGCCTGCTCCATGGCGTTAGCCATAGAACGCGACATGGCTTGTACCAATTCATGGTTACGAACCACCTTGGTGCGGGCACGCACCGCCGAGCGTTTCCTTTGTGGCGAAGGCGCAAGATTGTGCTCTGGGCCCTGACGCGGAGGAAGGGTGCGGTTAGCGATAACGGGTTCACTGCTACAATCGGCAAACACGCGAAACAGTCCCTGGCAGCTACGGCAACGAACCGCACGATCCAAAAGATTATCGCGGTATGGGTAACTTTCACCGCAATGCGGACAATGCACAAGATGCCGTGAATCCCCAGGGGGAGGAACAACCGCTAAAGCCGTATTGGTGGAATCACTGCCAAGATCATCGGGATCCGGCTCGTGCTCCAATGCGTCCTGTCGATGCGATGTTGCCTCAGTGGTCAAGCGGGCTGCTATCCTAGGGTCGACGCCACTTGGCTGCGATCCAGATGCGGAGCGTTGGTGTTTGGCGAGTTCTCCCGCACGCATGGCGCCGAGAATAGCTTCGGTGCTATTGCGTTTGCGGAATACTTGGCTTGGCCGAGCGCGCTTGGTATGGTGTGCAGGTTGGGTTACATCAAGAACCTGTTCATCAGCGTGGTACACCTGAGATCCATCGTGTTGCGGTTCATCAATACGGCGTTGTGCCGCCTGTTGAATACGCGGGTCTAGACTTCGGGGGCTAGCTGCTGCAATAATCCGCGAGGTCTTGCGCTGCGGGGACGATTGCTCTGTGGCTGAGTGAGCTTGCAGACGTTGGGTCGCAGGGCGCGGTTTGCGCTGCAACGCAGGGCTAATATCCAAAGTTTCGGTGTCGAGGGATGTCTGCTCTTGCGCTGCCAGGGCTGCATTGTCCTCGGATGGCTGGTCTAGTGAGGGCTTGGGGAGGCGATTGGTGATGACGGGGCGCACCTGCCCTGTAATATCGACAAGGAAAACATGTCGACACTGACGGCAGCGCACTGGCCGACCCATGATCTGGGATACCAGCGGATATGCCGTGCCGCAATGAGGGCAGTAGCACTGTGTGGGAGCTGCTTCAGTCATTGGAAAGGGAATCCCGCCAGGCTTCTATGGCATCATCACGGCTCACACCCTTCTTTACCGCAGTAAAGGGATTGAGCGGATAGTTCCAGGAAGCCTTTTCACTGATGCGATGTCCCAAATACATAACTTGCATCGGGCTTGTTTCGATTGCCAACCGAAGTTCAATATCAACGCGGCCAAGCGCATGATAGGCCTCGGCACGGCGAATCGCGCGACAAAAGCTCAGACTTGCTGCGGCAAGATCCCCCGCCAAAAGTTGCAAGCGCGCTTCCATGACATCATCAAGCCAGTGCTTGAGGCCAGCGCTGCGCCGTCGTTCCAGTAAGGTGCTGGCCAGTTCCTCATCGCGCAGAGCCAAGGCCAGGCGTAACGACTGGTAGCCATAGAGCGTTGAGGCAGTATCAATTTCCTCATAATTCCAGGTTTCAATAAGGTGTAGCAATCCCCCTCGATCGCGACGCATAAGCATATCAAGGCTAAGGGTTAAGGGGTCATCACTGTTCCCTGCATCTTCATCAAGAACGAGTCCGAGCACACTCTTTTGCCAGGTCATCAAGACCGTATCATAGGCCGCCATAAGTGCCCCTAAGCGACCGTCAAGAGCTTCTTCGCTGGTGGCATAAGCGATTGCCTGGGCATCATCGATCCGCCCCGTTTCTACGGCATCAATAAAGCGAAGAGCATCGAAGTCGGCACTGGTCACGGCAGCTAAATCAACCAGCTCCTCCTCATCAGCAGGATCCCTGGACAAGCAGTCATCTATTTCGCACAAGCGCCCGCGCAGAGCCAGATACAGGGCGTACTGCCGCAAACGCCACGAATATTCATAGTCATGCTCAACCAAGAGGCAGAGCCCACAGAGGAAAGGATCTTCAAAGGCTGACTCTCCGTGCTGCTGACTTGCCAGTGCAGCTTGAGCGAAGTGCAGCTCAGCAAGGACAATCGTGGGGAGGTCGGAAGAGCAACGCTGATCGATAGCCTCCATAACACTGTGGAGCCCAGGATGAAAGGTGTCAGAAGCAGCCAGCTCGACCATGCGGGCGCATACTCCAACCGCGCAGGTGTCATCAGCAATACTTTCCTGCCAACGTATCAATTGCACACAGAGTTCACTCACATCATTGGGGCTCACAGGTTCTAAGCTCAAAAACTCATTGAGGAAAGCCCCCTCACTGCCACATAGCGACTCAGGAAGGATGGTGATGCTACCATGGATAAAGGCGATGGCGGCAGTGTTTATGTCAGAGGCATTCATACAGCCACCTTTCTTTCAGATACTGTGATGCTATCGCGCTAGACTCTTATGACAAATGAAAGACTGCACGCCTAGGTCACTAAGGTTACCATAATAAACCCTCTATGGTACATATTCAATCCACTATTTACCCTCAGTCAGCACAGGTAAATAACATCGAGCAGGCCTTGCATCTAATGCAACTGTATTGCATTAGATGCAAATCGGAGGTTTCATGGCTTGCAAAGCCTATTAGTTTATGGTATGATATGATTAGAGTTTTAAGGCTCTTTTACACCATCAATGAGAAGATTACCACCTATGCCCGACTATTGCCATACACAACCAGGATCGGCCTTCACGCTGATTGAATTAGTAGTGGTTATGGTGGTCATAACTGCCATGGCAGCAATGACCTATGGCTATATGGATTATGCTCGTCAACGTTCGCTGGTGTCTGGGACCGAAGCCATCGTTCACAGTGTAGCAACCGCTATTGTCAATCATCAGGCACGGTATTGGCAGTACAGCGTGGATGGGGAATTACGCAATGCCCCAATGTTTGATGTCAATCAGGACGGCATTCTTGATGGCGATCCACAGCGAATCAATCAAGCCTACCCTGAAACCTACAGCAAAGCCATCATTGACTCAGACTATAAAGGCTTTCTTGATACGGTGGGAATGGCTATCCCTGTGCGCCATGTTAATGATCTTGGTCAGATAATTGACAGCTGGCAGCAACCCCTGCGCATTGATCGTCACCCCCATCGCTACGGCGCCAATCGGGTCGGCGTATGGTCGGATGGCCCTGATGGGATCACTGACAGCCTTGACGATATTCGCAGTTGGCAGGTAACCCATGACTAGGCTCGACCACGCAATAGCTGGCTATAGTATGGTTGAGGTCATCATTGTGATTGCCTTGGTAATCATTCTCACCTCGGTAACCGTGCCTGGATCCATGTCCAGTCTGCGGGTAAGTCGGGTAAACCAAGCGGTAGCAATGCTAGATATGGCCAATAACGACGCCCAGCGCTTTGCCCGCGCAAGCCATTCGAGTGATGATGGTTTTTTCGGAATTCGCCTCCATGGGGGCCAACCACCCCATAGGATTAGTGTGATTTATGGTAGTGATTCCTCGGCTCCAGCCTTAACCGGACTTTCGCGCTCATTGAATCCAGGCGTCTTGATCTATCATGGCGAGAGCCCATTAGAACACGATCTTGTATGGTTTTATCAACCAGCTAAGGGCTTCCCTGTGGCTGCAGGCGCGCTCCAAGCTGGCACTATAGCCATCGGCACTCCAGGAAGCCCCGTGAGTGAAAATCTCTCCATACGTTCGAACGATGGTGCATCACGAGTACAATGTCGTATTTTTGAGGTAGGACTTTTCAACCGCGAGCGTATCCAATGAGTTTGACCTACACCCCATCACGCAAAGCGTTTACCTTGGCCGAAATCGCCTTTTCATTGGCGATTGTAGCACTTGGGGTGGTTACTATCTTTCTGATGATTCCCGAAGGCATCCGCACCCAATCAGAAGTTCGTTATAAAGTAATCGCGGCAGCCAAAGCCCAAGAAATTATCAATCACCTGCGGCAGCATGCCCCTGGGATGGCCTTTGATGCGCGCAATCAGGACAAGGAAGGTGTTTTCCCATGGGATACGGCCACTACCTATAAATCCATGGCCCCTGATTTAGAATCGATGCTGGAGAACCAGCGCGGCAATATTAAACCACTTCCCGAACGCATTGCTCGGCGTCTGGAAAGCGAAAATGACGAAATCCGCGGCATCCTCAATAACGGAGGTCGCCTATATTATTTCTATCCTGGCGTTCCTGGGCAGGCGGTAGAAGGGGTTCGTTCCTCGCCTATGGATCTCAACTGGATCGATGGGTCACGTAAACTCGTGTTTGCGGTCATTGGTGCGTCTCAGCACAATAGTATTCTTTATCATCCCTCAGTAAAAATTGGACCGTATCAAGATTTTATTCCATCGCCGCCAAGCCATGGACGGCAATCGGTTATGCGATCCAATTATTACGACAGTGACTTCTTTCACCCCAATCGCCGCGTATGGACCGAAGCCGTATGCTACGATGCCCTGGCTAGGGACCCGGACATCGCGCCTGTATTTGCAGCTTTTATGGACTTCAGCAATGCTGTAGGAACTTCGGCAAGCGCTGCCACAGCCACCCTCTCAGCAGAAACAAGTCGGGAATATTTCCAGGCAGCTCGCCGCTATGCAGAAGAAGTTGGCTTTACATTCGGCGATGGTAGCGATGAGGACATTCTCCTCTTGGGCCTCAGCTTCCCCCTCCATGAAATGGCGTCTCGGCCCCTTGCTGATCGTCCCCCCGAGACTTGGCCGCCGAATGGCTTTATCCTTCCCGAGGATGATCCTCGCGAGTATGGTCTTGATCCAGAATCTTTGGACCTTGATCCGGAAGTCGAGGATGAAGAAATATGGGAAGCTTTTTTTGCCGCCTGGCCCCCACGCTATAGCGATTTTCTTGACACTCACAGTGCCCCTGATCACTGGCGGCAGGTGCTCGCCATGCGCTATCTTGCCCATGCGGCGATGACGTTTACTTCCCACCATCGCGATGATCTGTCTGGTGATGATCCCCCTGGCGTCGGCATTGAAGTCGAACGCTTGGATGAAGACGATGAACCGATAACCGTTACCTACGCCATACATCTATCGCATATCCGAGCCTGGAGCGAAGCCGCCCTACAGTTGGCAGTGCGTCATAGCGACAAGGCTGGTCCGTATCACTGGGCCACACCGCGTCCGTTAAACCGTCAGGTAATGATGGATCACCCTTTGGTGCAGCTTGATCTTCTTTCACCAGTGATTCAACGCCAAGTAGCCTTCGTCGACAATCATGGGTCTGGGGCGACTCGTTACCCTCGTGGATACTCAAGTAGTGCAGGCACCTCCTTTCCTCCTCTTGTGCACAATAATACGGTTCTGCGTCAACAATGGCGGGCGCTCTACCCCCAAAGAATTCGCACGCCTGGACTCAGTGACCGACCCTGGATGTATCCTGGTCGCGTTCTCGATGTCAATGGGGATGGGTATATCGACCATAATGACCGTAATATTCCAGCACCAGGCAATCCCCATGCCGATGCCGCTGTGGGTCATGCGAGTCATTTTAATCTTACCGCTCCCTTTGCCCCCCAGGAACGTATCCGAGAGTTGGTGTTTTGGGCTGTTGACTGGATGAGTTACGTGGATGCAGAATCCGCCCCCAGCGCCGCTGTCGATGCCAGTCGCTACCCCATTCCAGCGCCAGCCCCCAACCATAGTGCACCCCAAAGCGACCCCATGACCTGGTCGAACCCCTTTCTTTCCCATTCTGATTATCGGCGACAACTCAATGGCCTTCTGGGAATAAGCAGCATGGCCAACAATCGTCGCAATCCAGAACTGGCCTTTCTCTTTCTGGCTCCCTCACGGCAATGGGACCCTGATAGCCAAGACTTTAGTCGTGATTTTAGTAGTGATTGGTATAGCAATACCAATGTTACCAGCAGTGGTCCGATGCATGATCGCATTCCGATTATGTCGGAAATAAATACCTGGATCGATCCCAATGGTCTGGGGCACTTTGGATTAAGTGTGGGCAGTATCAGCGACAATTTGTGGGATAGCCCGCTAGCCAGGATGCTCGACATGCGTTCGGCATCCACGCAAAATATGCCAGCTAGCGTACAAGATGCTTACTATGGCCATAATCCAGAATGGTTAAATATGATGATTTTCCTTGGTCGCTATGGCGCCAATAGATCTGGCCAGAACGAAGCTGAGTGGATTAATTGGCGAGAATCATTTGGCGAATCGACTGGCACCGCCCGTAAACAAGCAGCTACGTTACATCGGGGAATTATTCCTGCCTCTGTTCGATTGCGCGCTTCTACGGTGGCCCGTTTTACCTTCTATGACCCGCGTTTAAGTGGAGGGCTCCATCGATGAGCGCTTCACCGACCCTCGCCCAACTACGTGTACAGGGATTCACCTTATTAGAGGCAGTAATAGCCCTCTCCTTGGGTGTGGTTATCCTGCTCATCACCTATTCTGGATTTCGCGTGGCGACCAATAGCATGACTCTTACCGAGCGTAAAGCGCTGGAAAATCAGCTGCTTATTGCTGGTGTGATGATTGTTATGGAGCAGGCGGATCAGTGGACCGACCTTGATGTTCCTGGCGACCCTCAGCAGCAGCCTTTGCGCACCAACCCAAGTAAGGTCGTTGATCATTTGGTTAATTCAATTGCGGCTGATGGCGGTGACTGGCAGCAGCTTCCCCAGCCATTCACCCCGCTCGCCAGCAGTTGGCAGCATTCAGGGGCTGGCATTGCTTTTGATCCCGATCGCTGGCACCCCCATCATGAAGCTTCATGGTATCGGGGCGATCCGGCGCTCTATTTGGCTGCTGGAGCTGACTACCATGATCAAAGCACTTATGGAAATTACGCATTACTCAGCGCGGC
Source organism: Planctomycetota bacterium (assembly GCA_007693455.1). Taxonomy (GTDB): domain Bacteria; phylum Planctomycetota; class UBA11346; order UBA11346; family UBA11346; genus REDP01. Next base: position 8,653 of record REDP01000127.1, read on the forward strand.
GGGTGGAGCGATCGATTATTTTGGTGATGGCAGCACAACCATTGATCCCATAGAACAATGGCAGGACCATCAGCAATTGGGCCTTTCCTATGCCCTGGGCTATTATGGCTGGCTCGATTATTTACCCGCCCATGCTTTGGTGGACTTTACGGTTGTACACACGAATCAACGCGCCCTACGCCCGAGTATGCTTCGCAGCCTACGGCGCATGGAAGAAAGTCAGTGGGGCGGCAGTGACTACGCAACGATCAGTGACGATGCACGCTTCGTTTGGGAGGTGTCGCCACAGTGGCATGGACGCATTGCCGAACAAGTGGCGCGAAATGCCTCTGGGGGCATGGGAAATGGTATTATGACTCCGCATCGCTCGGGCAGTGAACGGGCGGTAAGCCCAGGATCTTTCGTCCTTGATCTGCACACTGCCGTGACTGGCCCTCTGCCAGGTGATAGCCAGACTATGCAGCGCTACCGCGCCAGCCTTAATCGCGCTATTCTCGGGAATTACGGTCATCAGCTTGAGCAAATATCCTCGTTTACCGCCCTGTTGCAAAGCGCCAATCGTGAAGAACGGATCATTTCTCATCCCCCAGATGATTGGCCCACCATTCAGGTGGGAATACGACGAATCATGCACTCAGGGGCTCGACAACATTATGCCTTTGTGCGATTAGTGGACCCCATGAGTGGACGATCCGAAGAGTTATTTATGCCGATTATTGGCACAACTTTGCGCGGAGCTCGCCTCAATCGAGGTTTAGATCAATGATTCTTCCTCCTGTATCCCAGCGGCCGCATAGTAGTGGAATCGTACTTATTCTGATTACCATCGTGATGGTGATGTTGGCGGTGCTTACCACCGCCTTTTTATCGCGCATGCGAGCAACTGCAGGTGCTGCCGATGATGTCCTTGCGGTAGCACAAAATCGCATCCATTTGGTTTCAGCAATGACCTATATCCAAGAGCGTTCGCGACTTGGCTATGCCACGATGAACCCATCGCAGCCCTGGTTAACCGATCACCATCGCGAAGGCCATGGCTGGGTAGATGTGCGCACCGAGGTGCCACTTGATAACGACGCTGATACGGCTGGTGGCTATACCCGTTTTGCTGATCAAGGAAGTGTTGTCGACGATAATGGATCAACCGTCTCGGTGCCGAGTGGCGTTGTCTTAACTGAGCATATAACTGGACGTAGAATTGGCCCCCGCGCGGCAGATGGTCGCATTTTGTGGCCTTACCGCGTGCGTCGTATGCAGTCAGTATTACGCATAGAAGTGGATAATGCCGGTAGTGGTTATACGTCCCCTCCAACAGTAACGATTTCCAGCCCTCAAGCCAATGGGCATCAAGCCCGTGCGCGTGCGGTAGTACGCGAAGGGCGCGTAGTCCGCATTGAAATTGATGAGCCTGGTTGGGGATACAGTAGTCAACCTACCGTCCAGGTGGAGGGCCCAGCAACTGCTGTGGCTACTTGGGGAGCTTGGAGTGGATCAAGCAATTGGGAGAATTATCGTTTTGTCGCAGCCCCAACCCAATCGCCACAATGGCCTGCCCCAGGATCCATTACCCGCGTTCCCCTTTATCGCCAGCAGCGACCACCCTTTGCCGTGGCGCCAACGGTAGTGGCCAATCCCATTCCTACCGACCACACCCTACCAACATTCGACATACCTTTCTTCACCAATCCTGATCCCATGCCCCTGGTGCCGCCAGAAATGGCGGTTGATCCCCTCGATCCAGCATCTGGAGGTTGGCAGATGTCCTGGGCGCAAGGCGATGTACAGCCTGTTACTGCGTCTACTGGGCGAGGGTGGTTTCGCATTTACCGAGAAACGGGATATGAAGCCGACCGGCCTGTCCACAGTGGCCCTCCTGGAAGTACCTTTGTGATCACCGTGGGAAGCGGTGGTACCATGGGCTATCGCGACTGGGACGAAGTGGTGCAGCTTGGTGCGCAGAGTCAATTTGATCATGATCGTGATATGTTCGCACTCCTTCTCAGTGAAGAACAGCGCCACTGGTATCGCGTGGAATGGAGTGGAAGCGTGGGTGGTGGCGAAGAAAGCCATTACGCCAGTCCATTAGCCGAAGGTCGCACTGCCCAACCGCAACCTGGCGCTGGTGGTTCCTGGTACGAAATACTCCCCCCCAACTCCAGCCGTTTTATCGATGTTCGCAGCGATAGCTCATCTGCTCCCAATGTCTATCAACCATCGCCCGCGCACCCGCGCAATTACCTTGGCACTATTCGTTACATTCAGCGCCTAGACGGCGATTCCATTCCGGAGATGTGGTAATGCCTACGCGCCAAACCCCATTAGCCTTTACCTTGGTGGAAACACTGGTGGTGTTGGTGATCATTGCAGCACTGGCAGGGATGCTGATGGCTGGTGCACAAGGGCTCTTTGCCAGCACCCAAAAAGTGCGTACCGAGACCATTATTGAAACCATGCGTCAGGCCATTGAAATTACTGCCACAGAGCGTGGAGGGCCAATTGTTCCTGGCGAACATCCACTCGCCGGGTCATTTGGTTCGGATCATCAGCCGCGCGCCCTCTTTCAACGCTCCCAAGACCAAGGAGGGCAGCTGCTCAATAGCACTTCTGCGCTTACCGCACCTGCAATACGTGGATTGCAACCTTCACAGGTAGCAGCAGCCTATCAAGATCAGCTGTTATTGGATTCGGACCATTTCGCCGATCCAGGGGTCCCGGCATTGTATGGCCTGCGTCGTGAGCGCATTGGCTTACTGGCAGCAAATCTCGCTGCATCCAGTCATTACCATTTATTGCCTCCTCCCCCCCATAGCGCGCAGCACCATTCTGCGCAAACAATGGAGCAGTTGCTCTCTGATGATCGCTTTGTTGTCTCTAGTAGTGATGGTCCCGAAGCCAATGTGGCCCTTCTCTCCTTCGTTTTGGGAAGCACATCGGCACGCACCGAGTTATCGAAAATGGATGCGCGCTCGCATCTTGATGACTTGGAAGCCCTAGTGATTACCAGTGAAGACATGGGCTCCATGATATGGCATGATCGGGTATGGACCTCTGGTCAGGGGGACCAAACTGCCAACCGTTGGCGTCCTGGATTTTGTCAACCGCCTGGCGGCACCACTTGGTATCGCTACCGCATCCCTGGCCTAGCGGTATACGATGCTTGGGGTACGGAGATCCTTTATACTTTGAGTCGCCGCAATGTCGTGCGCTTGGTGAGTGCTGGTCCCAGTGGCGCTTTTTCCCATCATCCTGGAGACAGCGGCCTTTTTAATACACCTGCAAACAGTCGTGATTTTAGTGGCGATGACTGGGACGCTTCGCAGGACAATATTGTATTGGTGACAGATGATGGCTAATCTCTCCCCCTCCTCCTGCCTACGGGCTTCCTGGCAAGGTGGCGTCACCTTACTGGAAATTCTTATTGTCCTGATGATTATTCTTGTCTTGGCAAGTTTTATGATTGTTGGCTTGGATATTATTGAAGATCGACGCAGTCGACTGGTAACCAGCCAGCGCATGGACCATGTCCTCAATCGTCTTGCGCAGATTGGTATGGGCGCATCAGGATCAGTAGTATACGAATTGCAGACCGCTATCCCCGACCTGGGAGGAACGCGTCGCTTTGAGCGCGGTATGGGGGTTGATGCAGCCCCCTATGTCCTCCCCGAAGACCGTTCTGGTGATGGATCCCCGGATCCGTGGCATCATGTCTTCCCTCACTCAGATGCGGTATCCTATGGTAACCCGGTAGTCAGTGGAGCGGATGATCGTCCCCTTATCATGGCCTATCCATGGGGTCAGGAACGCAAATATCGCATTGGCACCTGGCAAGGTGATGATGGTGATGACGCCTATTATTGGGATCTTTACGAACAGCACGTCAACAATGACGAGGATTTTGCCTATCCCGCCGCAGAACGTCATAGGCTCCACGAATTGTGGCCGCGGCGATCGGCTCAACTGCTTTCCTATCTCGGTGTGGTCTCCGATGTGGAGACCTATCATGGCAATCGCAGTCCTAAGCAGGCTTGGAATGACGCCTGGGGCCATCCTCTCATTGTCGCCTACGCCTTGTATCAGCCGCCAAAATATCGCGGCACCAATCAATCGCGGCATCCTGACTATTATTTACAGCGAGCCCAAGATCTCTATCAGTATAATCGTAGCATCTATGTTAGCATTGGCGCAGCAGGACCTGATATTAGTCCCTACGCCTTTGTCGCCGACTGGAATATTAATATGACAGCATTGTGGAATCATATTTGTGATATAGCAATGCCTGATGAAGAGACCACGTGGAACGAACGAAGTTTCCACCGTAATCCCTGGAGCGGCACCCGTATTGCCTCTGACGAGAGTGGTGAGCGCCAAGTATTTCTCTCAGCCCCGGTGGAGTTTCGCTAATGCCACACACACAACTCAATCATCCCCCATACCATCAATACCGTCATTCTCGAGGCTTAACCCTTATCGAATTAATGATGGCGGTAACAATTGTCCTCATTCTCATGGGGATGGTGTTCGCCACCCTCTCTGTAATTCGCAGCAATCAGCGACAGGCTGAAACGCAGGTGACCATGAATCAACTGAGCATGGCCCTCGCCACCTACCTGGATGTCTACGGGCAGTTTGGCGAGCTTGGTGATGGCAGTGATTTTGTCGCCAACCCTGTCGCCTATCTCGTTCACCGTCGCCAAAGCGTGGGCCTCGCCCCTCTCTTTACCCTGACTCCTAGAACGGCCGGAAGCACAGGCGTCCCCGAGACTCAGCGCTACGAGTATGTAAACGATCCTTTGCCAGGGGTGCGCGGGCGAGCCATACCAGGCACCCCTAGCAGTATGTCGCAGGCCACCCATATCCTTGATGGCTTTGGTGACCCTATTGCCATATCCATTCTCCGTCGTTCAGCCCCTGGCAGTAGCACCATTGAGCGCCCATCAGTAATCATCCTTGCCAGTAGCATGGGGATTCATGATGATGAAAGTGAACGCCTGGAGTATTATTATAATGACGGCAATATTGTGGCCTTTGCCGATCGTTATTATCCCCACTCCGATGGTGCTTGGGACCTCTTCGATAATGAAAAATGGATTACCGAAACGGAGTATGTAGCCATGGGCGGTGGCCAGGGTGGGGGCGGTCAGGGCGGAGGCAATAACGGTAATGATGATAATGGTGGAGGCGGCGGTGGTGGTCAAGGAAAAGGCAAAGGAAAGGGGCGCTAAATCATGCATACAACCCATTCACAATCCCGCTCATACGGTGTCACCTATATCGAATTGGCGGTAGCAGTGGCACTCATTATCTTCCTCG
>REDP01000011.1 GCA_007693455.1 Planctomycetota bacterium
ATCAAAAAGAGTAGAGCAGTTCATGAAGACTAATAAGGAAGTCCAGAAGAAAGTAAATGATATATTGGGTGAAGTCCAGGGCCAGATAGGTGGTCTGAACGTTGAGAAACTCCCTGTTTTCTTTTGGGCTCTACCTGGCAGCCAGGCAGTGACTGCATTCTCTTCAAACTTAGTCAACGGCCATCTTATCAATAATACTTTTGTTATGCCGGATCCCTTTATAATGAGTCCGTATCGGTGGGATATGGACGGGCTGGATCCGTTTGCGGAGGCGGCCGACGATGTGTTAATTGCCACGCCGCACGTTGATCATGTGGAATTTCTTCATGTGTGGTATATTTGGCACGAATTCATGGGGGAGGTGCATTGCTCTTCTTCCATACTGCGCAACCCAGAGGGCCAAGATGTCGCTGAATGGTGGAATGATATGGAGATTTTCGATGACCAGTAAAATCGTTTTCACCTTATTTGTTTTTTCTTTGTTGCACATTTCTGTTGCGCAGGAACCATCGCTAGATCGTGTTCCCAGGGAGGGGAGGGCTAGGGATAACCATATTATATTCCATGAATTGCGGGTGAAGATAAATGAATCATTGGGTGTTGGTCCGCCAGCATGGCAAGCCGTGAAGGATATCGCTGCCAATCAAGATCGGTATACTGATGATTACATTAAAAGATATTTAGAGGTGTCTCGGTCTTGGCCTGAGAATCTAGCGATCCGCGCGGTGCAGGCGATTCGAACTTCTCATTTAAGGGAGGGTGAGGCAGACGACACGAGCGTCATTGATCAAACGCTAAACGATATGCTCATGTTAGATGCTACATTGCGAAATGATTGGTTTGAGAGGATGGGTGATCCTCGCCTGGTGCGTCCCACGACACATTATCGGTATATTATTGATGCCCTGCTTGATATGGATAGATGGTTGCCCAAATTAAGTTCCGTAGAGGGTGATATCTTCGCCTACTTATTATACACAATGCCGCCAATGAGCGTAGTTAAAAGGCATCACGAATGGGATATTGTTCCATCTATTCAAGATGAAAATGGAAGTGGTGTTGAAAAGGGGCAGGTGAATTTTGACACGGCTTCAGTTTTGATGCTTGCTCAGCTTGCGCAAGTGGAGCCCTCTGCTGACATAGCCAAATTGGTATTTAGCACTAAACATCCATATGACCATCGTGCCAATAATAATATAATTTTAATAAAGCGCGAATATATCCGCAATAATTTCAGGCTATACCGTAACGCCTTTGATTATTATCATGGCAGTGGAAGGGTTTCCGACGGCCTAGACCTGTTGCGATTCATGGAAATGAACGACGCATTTTATGCACATGTTCAGTTGATGGAATCTAATCCTGAGGTTCAAGATCAGATTCTGGAATCACTCCTTGTAATGCTGGAGCGATTGAGACTTAGGCGGGAAAGGCTGGTTGTCTCGACTGAATGCCGGAATCGTTTGGACCGCCTAGAGATTGACGGCCCAGAGGCAGATCGCCTGCGTGAGTTATTAAAGAAGGTTGAAGACGATAAGTGAAACCTCCTGTGCCGGGATGTTTTTTTTGTTTCGCAAAGGCATGCCCGAATGTGAAGGAGACTTTGCGTGGTGAATAGAGCGAGAGGGCCTGTCCGACTTCGTCATCTCTAGCTTTGCAGTTTCAGCCCTGGTCTTGTCTTGGTGTCTGATCACCTAACTTCCGCAAACCACTTTATTAACCTTTGACGCAAAAGAACCGTGATGGTGACCCGGCTAGAATATATTTGGCTCTTATTGATGCTGGGGCTGTGATAACCCAAAGAATATGCTAAAGGTGTCATCGAATGATTTATGCAAGGAGATAAGTAATGAACCAGTCATGGACCTTAACCTTGGGTGCTTTGGGTCTGACTCTGGCGCTGCTCATTGCCGGCGGTTTATGGCGCTTTGGCGGCAGCAACCCGTCATTCAATAACCAAGCCGAAACCCCATCCACCAATCCCCTCCTCGCCGAGCCCGAAAGCCCCGTCGCCCCCGCTGTTCAACTCCCCACCCACCCCGATCCCATATCGCCAAAGCTTGCCGCCCTAGCCGATCGCAGTCAGGATGGGAAAGATCGTATCCGCCTTCTCGTCGATGGCAGTATTCCCTTTGTCGATAAACCCCAGGACGTGGTGCTGATCCGGCGCATTGTTTTGGATCCCTCGGAGTCCGACACCCTGCGCAATGAGGCGGCCAATCTATTGCGGCGCTCCCAGGTGGTTGAGCGCCACGATGACTATTTGGCGGTGATTGCTAATCTCGACGAAGGCTACCGCTTCCGCTCCTTTGCGGTGCAGCATTTGGCCCAGGATTGGCGCGATGGTTCGGTGGCAGAGGCTCAGGCGGCGGCGGTGGAGGCGCGCCTGCGCCACATTGCCCTGGACGAGGATGAGCACCTGGCTGTGCGCCGTGAGGCCATCTGGCCCTTGGCCCGGGAGGGGGATGACCAGGTCACCGCCCTGGCTGAAGGCTTGATCCACGATGCCGAGGCCACCTGGGCGCACGATCTCTGCTGCCGCATAGCCAAAGCGCATGGCCGCCAGGACTGGGCGGATGCCATCCATGCCATCGCCACCCGACCCCGGGAGAAGCGGGAGGCCCCGGCCGACTCCAATTGCTGCGGCGGCTCTTCTGCCCCCGGCCGCGATCCGGCTGCAATCGTCGAACCCAACCGCCTGGCCGCCCTGCGCGCCCTGGTCGCCCTGGATGATCCCCGGGCCAAAGACCTCCTGCACACCGCCGCCGCCGACGAGGCCAACCCCCACGCCCAGGGCCTGGCCCGCTGGGGCCTGGAGCAGCTGG
>REDP01000084.1 GCA_007693455.1 Planctomycetota bacterium
ACGTCAACAATCAGGGGCCCGCGTCAGCGGGTCCCGCTGCATTGGCTTGTTGGGCCAATTATCCAGCATTCAAATCTCTTATCAAATGATCTTCATCGTTTACTGATGATAACCTTAATCGTGCACATATAATTTTTTTAACCTCTTCACTTATTTGAGAGTCGCTCATTGCAGTAGTAGACAACACTTTTTCCCTAATCAATTCTGACCATTCTTCAAAAGAGTTGGGTAGCATTGTATGTTGATAAAATGAAATTGTCATGAGACCATATTTCAGAGCGTAAAAATTGTAAATCTTGCGATTAATCTGCAACTCATTTCGTTCAAGCGCATTTGAGACCTCGTGTAATCTATCTTGGAGGGATATATTTCGAATCTTTTGGGTTACATTAGATATAATATTCTGCACTGTTAAATCAAAAGGCTCATCATCCAACATATTGATACCAAAGCGCTCCTCAATATCCATCATTATTTCCGTGATATCTAATCCCATTGTTCTACCAAATGGTGCATTCTATTCATATAAATCCACTTTCATATGGATATAACAATGAGATGGTGCCCAACAGTCTTATTCGTCGGTGTCTGGTTTGCGGGGTGATTGGGGGAGTCGGCATTTGCGGGAGTTTGGTGGTTACCGCCTATTGACCTGGCTTCGGGGGCACTCATTATAGAGTTTATATGAACACTTTTAATTCTGACCGGCATGGCATGGTGGGGTTTCCGGGGGAATCTTCGGAGCTGCATGTTTGGTGGAAAATCTACGATCAACACCTGAAAGATCAAGGGGTTAAGGACAGTGCCCGGCCTTGGTATCAGCGGCGGGTGAGACAGCTACTGAAGAGACATCCTGGGGTTCATCCGTGCGCCCTTCGGGCCGCTGACATTAATGCTTTTTTGGTCGCGTTAGGCGGTATGAATTTGGCCGAGTGGCAGCGACTGCAGGCCCTGGATGCCCTAGAGCGCTTTGGCCGTTATGCTCGATTGCCTTGGGCAGAAGGGGCAGATGGAGAGCGCGATCACCTCTCTCAAAACCTCGCCGATGACAGAGGTAACCCAGTGGCCGGTGTTGACTGGCATGGTTGGCGGCAGCGGTGGTCAACCGCGGCTACCCCGGAAGAGGCGGCTTTGCTAGAGGGTGGACGTCTTCCGGAGGATCCGATCATGCGGCGCTTTGTATTACGCCTTCGGTTGCGTCATCGCAGCATACGTACTGAACAGAGTTATGTACAATGGGTGGAGCGCTGTCTTTTTTTTCATGGGTTTTCATTAGCTGCTAGCTTGCAACCTCAGCACATCGGTCCCTTTCTCGATTTTCTCGTTGGCGAGCGCGGTGTTTCCGCCAGCACCCAGCGTCAGGCCCTTTGCGCCTTAGTGGATTTCATGCGGGAAGGCCAAGGGCTATCGCAGGTAGACGTTGGTGACTATCGACCATCCAAAAGCCCACGACAGGTACCAACCGTTCTCAGCCGCGAGGAAGTGAAAATTCTCCTGGCACAAGTGCGGGAACCCGCCTTAGCACTGCTGGTCTCCCTGCTGTACGGTGCGGGCCTGCGCCTGAGCGAAGCGCTTCGCCTGCGAGTTAAGGATATGGATTTGGCTAATGGGCTAATCCAAGTGCAGTTTGGCAAGGGGGGAACCAGCCGGCGCACCCCCCTTCCGCAGGTGTGTCGCAAAGCCATTGACGAGCAAGTCGCCAGGGCAGCCGCCCTGCATCGGCAGGACCTGGAACTGGGTTACGGCATGGCCTCGATGGGCCCCGAATTGGCCGTAAAGTTTGGCGCCAGTGCCAGGCAATGGGCCTGGCAGTATGTCTTTCCATCGACCCGCCTAGCGGTTGACCCCCGTGACGGCCTGGTGAAACGACACCACCTAGACGCCTCGCACGTACAGCGGGTAGTCCGCGAGGCGGCGCGGCGCGCAAGCATCAGCAAACGCTGCACCTGCCATACCCTGCGCCACTCCTTTGCCACCCACCTCCTAGAAGCAGGCTCTGACATTCGGACCGTGCAAGAACTCTTGGGCCACCAGGATGTGGCCACGACGATGATCTACACCCATGTCCTTAATCGCCCAGGATTAAGCGTTCGTTCACCCATTGATAGCTTACTGTGAGATGAAACATCTGGGTTTTTTAAAGCCAAGGGCTTTTGCCGAGGGTTAAAAATGCTCCCCCCAATGGCCATGCGTAAGCGCCTCACGGAAGCCTGAAAACGAAGGGGCCTTAAGCCCAGCGGAGGCTAAAAAAAACTCATAACGCTCCGCGAGCGCAGCGTGGGCAGTGATTTTTTTGCTTGGCGCAGGCGGCCCGTCTGTTCGCGAGGCCCCGGTGTTTGCGTTGGGGGCCGGGGCTGGCTGTCTGACCTGGGCTGGTGGGCCCTGGTTTGGACAGAGGGGGTTGTGCGCTGGAGCGTTTCACTGCCCACCTGATTCAGGTGGGGCGGTTATGTCTATGGTCTCCCATATGCCTCCTACTATAGGCATTCTGGGTGGCGCGCTCAAGCGCTTTTTGCCCCGCCGCAGGGATCTGTTTTGTCTTGATGTCCTTTTGATAGAACGACAGCCGGCTGGGCAGTCGATTATGCGAGTCTTTCTCGCCGCCAGCGTGCCGGGGCTATATGGGCCAGAGCAAGATGGCGCAGGGCGGCTAGCTGATGTGCTGAGGCAGGTAGACACCAAGGAAGGCGCGGAGGATGGCCTGCTGCTGGGGGCTGAGGGGGTGGCGGTCTTCGCGGATGCTTGAGGCTTCGGCCCAGGCGCAGATGGTGCCGGGGACTTGGATTACGGCGTGCCAGGTGCCGGGCTCGATGACG
>REDP01000010.1 GCA_007693455.1 Planctomycetota bacterium
GGCGCACTCGCGATAGATCTCAATGAGAACGAAATAGCCACCGCTAGCGTGCCCGTCACTGGCGGCTGGCAAAGTTGGCAGGTTCAAGAATTAGGAGAGGTATTTATTCCTGCTGGAGAGCATCAGTTGCGTCTGCGAATCACTGGGTCTGAGTTCAATATTACCTGGATGGAGTTTGAGAAAGTTGGCGGTGTGGATGACGATCTCATTGTCTCAGGCCCGCTGCTGACCCCGAATCCGGTTTTAGTGAACGAGACGTTTACCGCCTCAGTCGAGGCGCGACCCCGCATGGGGGGGGTCCTGGAATACCAGTGGAACCTGAGCGATGGCTCTGGCAATACAGAGTGGACTCTTGATCCCTCTATTGAGGCCAGTTATAGCTCGCCAGGATTCTATACGGTTTTTGTGCGCGTGCGTGAAGATGGTGGTTCTCCCGAGGTTGCGAGCCGGCGTATACTTGTGGAGCAGCCCACCGTAGAAGAGTCGCCGCGTCAAAGCAGTACTATCATTATTGACGCCGACCGAAACCGTGTGTGGACGGTGAATGAAGATCATGGCACTGTGAGCATGCTTGATGTCGAGAACGGTGAGATCCTCATGGAAATTGCTGTCGGGGCTCGGCCCCGCTCCCTAGCCTTGGATGATGCAGGTCGGGTCTGGGCGACTAGTGAAGGGGGAGATGTCATTACTGCCATTGACGCCGCCAATGGCAGCATTGTGAGGACCGTAGATGTTGCCTACGGATCAGCGCCTTATGGGATTTTGTCTGATCCTAATCGGGATGTACTGTACGTCAGTCTGTCGGGGGTAAGCGAGGTGATTGCCATCGACGGTGGTAGTGGCGCAATCACTGATCGTCTCAGCGTGGCCAGGCATCCACGATCTTTGGCGATGCTGCATGGAGTGCTGTATGTGGCGCACTTTATTACCAGTGATCACAATAACCGCGTAACCGCCCTTTCCACTGATCCCCTGGCCCATGACCGAACGCTGGTGGTTCCCTTTGATATGTCATCGGATGCGGAGAATGCCGGGGGTGGGGTCCCCAATTATATTGGTGGAATCGCCGTGTCTCCCACCGGTAACAGCCTCTGGTACCCGGCGACCAAAGCCAATGTTTTACGTGGGACATCACTTTCTGGCAATGATCTTAACCATGAAAATACGGTGCGCACTATGGTGGGCCATTTCGATTTAGTTGCTGGGGCAGAAGACCCTGAACGACGCATTGATTTTGACGATAGCGCGTTGGCGATGTCGGTGACCTTTGGTCCTAGTGGTAGCTTTGCTTTTGTTGGTATTTTGGGAAATAACCGCATAGATGTCATCGATACCGCGGCCAATGCCACGCTATTTCGGATTTTGAATGTCGGTCTTGCTCCTGATGGCATGGCGATCGATCCCAGCGGTGAACGTTTATTTGTGCATGCTTTTAATGAGCGCCAGGTGTCGATCTTTGACATCTCAAATATAGTCAGTGAATTACAGGATATTAAGGATCCAATCATTGTTATAACAACTGTCGCCGAGGAGGTTTTGACCCCAGAAGTATTGCTCGGAAAACAAATTTTTTACAATGCTGCCGATCCGAGAATGAGTATGGACCACTACATATCCTGTGCATCCTGTCATTTTCAAGGAGGAACCGATGGCCAAGTGTGGGATTTTACCGGACGCGGTGAGGGTCTGCGGTATTCGACCGAACTTTGGGGCCGATCGGGAACTGCTCACGGTCGAGTGCACTGGTCGGCCAATTTCGACGAGATACAAGACTTTGAGCATGACATTCGCGAGGCCTTTTTAGGTGCTGGATTTATGAGCGACGAAGACTTCAATGTCGGTACGCGCAACCATCCTTTGGGCGATCCCAAAGCAGGGCTCAGCGAAGACCTTGATGCACTTGCAGCTTATGTAACCAGTCTTGACTATGAGCATTTGCCACGTTCGCCATATCGCGAGGCAAATGGTGCACTCAGCGAGGCGGCACTACGTGGTCGAGCGACCTTTGCCAGGATGAACTGCAACTACTGCCATGGCGGAGTGCATTTTACAGATAGCCAGCTCGCAAGAGCCATGTTGCACGATGTGGGAACGATTAAGGATTCTTCGGGAGGGCGCCTAGGTGGTTATCTCTGGGGTATTGATACGCCAACTTTGCGTGGCATCTGGAATAAAGATGTCTTTCTTCATGATGGTTCAGCTGCGTCTTTGGAAGAAGTGTTTATCCAGGGTGAGTCGAATTCTGTGCATGGCATTGTACGGTCGTTGGAAAGCGACGATCACCAGGATCTGATGACCTATTTGCGATCATTGGATGGCAACATTCTTGACGAACCAGGCCATGAACCCTCACAGCGTCGGATAATTATCAATACTCCAGGAGCAGACGCCATTATCTCGATCAGTCCGGGGCATGGAGAGGCAACAGATCCTGGCATTGAAGGTAATTTTCCTGCTTTATCTGCAAGCCTCGACTATTCCTTCACCTTTGAACGTATTCCCATGACTGAGCAATGATCGTATAGATTGGGTGAATTATAGTTTGAACGGTTGACATCGTAAAAGCTATTTATGTCTCCGGACTCTAGTGTTGGGTCCCATAAATTCCTTTGAAGAGGTGGCAGTGCCGTGGTGCATACCCGCTCCGGGTACAGGGCAATAATGTGCAGAAACATAGCCTCAGTAGCGTTCTAGAAAGGATTCTGCAAGGCGACTGGTGCGCAGCGTTGCCGCATCCCCTCGTCCAAGGGCCCTATCCTGTAGCCACTTTGTTGGACCGCAGCTGATTTCCCCTTTTGCC
>REDP01000332.1 GCA_007693455.1 Planctomycetota bacterium
TCCTAAGCTTTGCGCCGAGGATCTCGGTCGTTACCGCAGGTGGTCCCTTGTGTTTGCTGTCGATTGGGCTCGGCGGGAATAAAAAAGGCCTACCTCATGATTGAGGTAGGCCTTGCATAACGTATGCGACTTGTCTTCGTCTCAGCTTGGAGACGGCGCTTTGAGCCGGATATATGCCTAGATGGAGTCGTGCAGGCGCTGCAGCTTGGCAACGCTGCGTTCGGCTGCATTAATGGCCGCCGCCAGCTCGAGCTTAATGCGCGAAACAGGGACATTGGGGATTTTTGGGGGACGGCCAGGGCCAGTCTTGTTGGGGTTGACTGCCCGAGTAGGCAAAGCGGCAGGCGCTTTTTTCGCCACAGTTTTCTTGGCAGGGGCCTTACTTGCAGCAGCCTTTTTGGCGACGGTTTTCTTGGCCGCGGGTTTGCTTGCTGCTTTGGCCGGAGCCTTTTTGGCAACGGTTTTCTTAGCAGTGGTTTTGCGTTTTGCGGGAGGCATAAACGATCCTTTGTCGAAAATTGAGAGGGTGATCTCTCGGTGAAAAGATTGTCATGCGCTTTTCAACATACGAAGTTGATGATGATTACGTATGACTTTGATGTCATTAGATAGATTATTTGGCAAAATCAATCCTTAACTGTTTGTAAGTGAATACCGCTACCTCAAGATCTCATTTAAGGGTTACTGGGGGTTCGATACCAAGGGAGAAAACATCTTCATTTTACCACCTGTACCAGCGCGTATTAGCAAGCATTTCTTAGGCACTAGTGTAAAGATGGTATGCAGATATGATCGCTAAACTCATTGCCAATACGGCTGATCGGGGCGCAATTGTGTGGGCCTGCCTGGCCATCGCGCCCTCTGAGCGGTCCTTGTCATTACTTGCTCGTGTTTAGCGTGTGCACTCTGCTATCATGGGCTTAACCGAGATGGAGCGTGTAATGGAGAATGGTTCAATGAAGAATATGGAATTTGCCGCGATACCCGATGCCATTGCAGCCATAGGCCGTGGCGAGATGGTGGTCTTGGTTGATGATGAAGACCGTGAAAACGAAGGCGATGTTATTGTTGCCGCAGAGCATGCCAATGAGGCGGCGGTAGCATTTATGGCGACCAAGGCCTGTGGACTAATCTGCCTCGCCATGGATGGGCCGCTGCTTGATCGCTTGGCGCTGCCCATGATGACCAGCCGCAATCGCTCGCGTTTAGGGACGGCATTTACCGTTTCGATCGAGGCTGCCGAAGGCATTACCACTGGTATTAGTGCCGCGGATCGTGCCACAACAATTCGCGCCGCCATTGCCGATGATGCCGGCCCCGAAAGCGTTGTTTCTCCGGGTCATGTGTTTCCCCTGCGGGCGCGTGAGGGCGGCACATTGGTGCGAGCAGGGCAAACGGAAGGGTCGGTGGACCTGTGTCGTCTAGCGGGGTGTAAACCCGCTGCAGTTATCTGTGAGATCATGAAGGCCGATGGAACCATGGCCCGCCGCGATGACTTACAGGGGTACTGTCAGGAACACGGTTTGATGATGATAACCGTAGCCGATCTTATTGCTTACCGTGAGCGCCGAGAAAGTTTAGTGGAATTGGTGGCGGAAGCTTGCGTGGAAACAATCGCTGGCCCAGCACGAGCCTATAGCTTTCGTTCAACCGTGCATGGCGCACAGCATTTAGCACTCATTTTTGGCGATCGTCTTGGTCCTGGTCGCGAAGTTGCAGAGCCGGTTTTGGTGCGTGTCCATAAAGAGCGCCCTTTAGCTGATGTGTTTGGTTGTGGGGTGGGGAGCAGTGAAGTCGGGGTGGATGCTGCCCTGCGCTCTATCGCTGAGCAAGGTGAAGGTATTTTGCTCTACATTCGCGATGGGAGTGGTGACGCCTTGGGCAAACAGTTATTGGATCGGGGGGGTATCCTCCATGTCGAACAGCCAGTAACGGTGTTGGGTATGGACCCTCGTGATTATGGTATCGGTGCACAAATTCTGCGCCAGTGTGGTGTGCGTAAAATGCGGTTGCTCACCGCTGCCGAACGCCATATTTCCGCCCTCTCTGGCTTTGGCCTAGAGGTGGTGGAGCGTTGTGCGCCGTGAATTGAGATCTGTGTTGCCGAGGGAGGGTGCTATGTTACGTGAAATGTTTGTGGGAAAGTTGCATCGAGCTACGGTCAGCCGTACCGAGATCGACTACCCAGGGTCGCTGACGGTAGATGTGGAACTGTTAGAGCGCGCAGGAATCCCTGTTCACGGTAAAGTGCAGGTAGTGAACATCAATAATGGTGCCCGCTTTGAGACCTATGTTATTCCAGGAGAACCTGGTGAAATCATCGTCAATGGTGCCGCCGCACGACTAGCCCAGGCTGGTGACCGTATTATTATCATCGCCTACGCTTTGCTGAGCGATGATGAAATAGCCCAGAACACCCCAATCGTGGTGGTTTTGGATGAGCGTAATCGGGTCGTGGCAGGGTAAGAGTATGGGGGCGGCTCAAAGCTCGCCGCTGGGAGCTATCTCGTCGGCGACGTTTGAGCTGGGAAATCCTGACCTCATAGCCACGCCGGATCCCTCGGATATTTCACAAGTTACTCGTGGTAGAACCATCGTTGGGGCGGAGCCAGCAGGATACTGCTTGTTGGGCATTACGATTGATCAGGGATGGGGCTTGTTGGTGGCAGTGGTCTTCGGCGAGGGGGCAGCGCGGCGCAAAGGCGCATCCAGGGGGGCGGTGTTCTGGGCTGGGGGGGTCGCCGCGTATTGGGGGCCGTGGGCTTGCGCTGCTGTGGAGGGATGGCGCGGCGGCCAGA
>REDP01000009.1 GCA_007693455.1 Planctomycetota bacterium
CGCACGGCCTTTGCTGCTGACACTTGCAATCGGCCCATCGTTGCCATTAGCTGAGGATTCTGTCGGAGCAGGGGTCTGGCAGCAGGGCCGCAGTTGGTCGAGGAGAAAGTCGAGGGCCACTTCTTCGATGCCAATGGTTTCAATGAGGAAGCGACTCTCCTTGATCGCTTCCTGAATCGCGGCGGCCCTGGGATGCATTGTGCACTCGTTCAGGATTGCACTTAGTCGTTCATAAAGCTCATCCTCGGTAATGCTGTCACGCCCAGCACGGGCCACCTCCAGGCGGGCGATTAATGGTGACAGTAGTGGATCGTCATTTGAATTGGCACTTGCTTCTCCATCATGTACGCCTGCTTCATCCGAGCATCCTAGGGCGATGGCGAGGCGCTGAAGTGCTTCCAAGACTTCGGATTCGTCATCGGATACATGGGAGCGCAAGAGCATAAGGTCTTTTGCTGGAGTGTTTCTTTCTCCATCCATGCATTCAGCAATGGTCGCGAGTACCTGCTGTTCATCGGGGTGGTTGACGTCGCCGCGCTGTTCCCGTACAGCTTCAAGCATTTGATGTAGGATATCACTCCCTGCTAAGAGCGCATCTATGCGTTGGCTGCTCACTGGTAACGAATGAGTGCGCAAAAGATCAAGCAGGGTTTCCATTTCATGGGCCACCCTCTTAATGCTGAGCAGTCCAAAGAAAGATGCATTGCCTTTGAGGCTATGAATAGGGCGAAAAATGGCCTGTATGAGTTCGATATTATCCTTTTCTTGTTCGAGTTCGACAAATAAACTCCCTGCCGTAGAAAGCGCCTCAAAACTCTCGTCTAAAAATCCAGTCAAGAGATTTGGATCCATGCTTGGCTCATCCATGCTATACAGCTCCTTAAGGATTAACATATCTCATCCTGGCTTGGGTCAACCGGATGCGTTCAAGGCTGATCAGAGCGATTTAAAGATAGCTCCTGGATCGCCAACTTCTGATATGCCGAAAAATGCCCTCCGTGGAGAGCCTAGAGTCGCTTTGCGCCCAATAAGTGGATAATGGTCATTATGGGCTTCATTGCATGCAATTGCTCACAGTATTAAACAATCAAATTTCCATCCATGGAACAGGGAGCGGCAGAGCGACGCAAAACATGCTCTGATTGAGCATACCCGCTTAGTGGGGCATGTCTTCAGGAATATAAGCCCCTAATTTTCATAACCTTAGATCAACGGTGCAAAGTGTTCGTCCCAACGAGGTGCAAGGGGGTCGATCAGAGCAAGGCCTCAAACGGTCACTGTGATCCACTTGTAGCAGTCTGAGCAGAGCATCGGTTGATGCTGGTGTTCTTGAGCTAAACTGAGACTCCTTGTACCCGAGATTGCGTGAGGAGTTTTTCATGGTGAGTATGCGTGCGTGTGCCTTGTCTCTGATTCTATCGGCATTGTTGCTGCCGTATATGGCTGCCGTTGAGCAGTGGCGGGGGTCTTTGGAAGTGACTGTGGATAATGATAAGGCGCGAGCCGGTGAGGCCCTTACCTTATCACTGGATGCCATACGTCGAGGTCGTAGTCAAACCGACGCGGTGCGTAATCGTGATGCGGCTATTTGGCTGGTGCCGCAGCGGTTTGTGCTTTTCGCTCAGCAATCCATTGCCGTTGAGCCCGAGCGTGTTGATGAAACCACCCTGCGAGTCACGATTCCCAACGATCTTCCTGGTGGATGGTATGAGATGGTGATCGTTATGGCCGATGATTATGGCCGTTTGCCAGGATTGGCAGAGGCGTTAAATGATCGGGATGTACGTGATCAAATTCAACGGCAAATGATTGCTGTCACCAACGTTACATCTGGTCCTCAGCTCTATTTGCATACCGAACGGCAGCGCCAAGTATTTAGTCCAGGCGAAGAAATTCGCTTTATGGTGTCAGGGCGTCAAGCTGGAGGCTTTGCTGCTGATGTGGTATTGGCCTTGTATCCGCGTGAATCCCAAGGGAGGCCCATGTCCATTGCTCGTGGTCGGATTGAAAGCGCTGATGCAGCGGCACAAACCGTGATTTTTGACTATCCTGCTAGCGCTTCGGCAGCCATTGCCGATGGTGATTATTACCTTGCCCTCATTCATGATCGTCAGCCAGTAGATCGTCTGCCGATTCGCTTTATCAGTGGTGAGCGTGCTTCGGGTGGAGCTCGCTGGGCACATACGCACCCCTATGGCAGTAACCCAGGGTTTGATGCTTCACCAGTGATTCCCGAGCGCTTGGAAAGCAGTCGCTTTCTTGGCATTATCGAGGATTCTTTGACGCGCATTCATAATGCCAATTTATGGGTGCACTTTTTCACCAACAGTCATCCCATTCTTGGCCCCAAACAAGCGTTGCCGCATCAAGATGACCCAGATTTGCCGCCACCAGCAGCACACCAACGCCCCAGTTTGACCCATTCTTTTTATCAGTTGTTGATGGCTGAAGGGGTTTCTTTGGGTATTACTTTGGGCTATGGCGAAGATTATTCTTCTGAAGTCTATATGCCTATTCCCACGGAAATCGATGAGCATATCAATGTTATGGCGCGCAAGTATATCAATGGATCCTTGGGTTCAGCATGGCTACCTAATTTTGTTGCGGTGTATACTGACTACTATGGGCACGTGGATTACAGTGGTGGACGTGAGCTCAGTGATGAACAGCGTGACCAGATACGGCAAAGCGTGTGGGAGTCAGCCTTATCTGCTGCGGGCATTGAAGGGGCGGAAATCCCCTTGAATATTTCATTTGGTCGCGAGCGTGATTTTGATGGGGAGGTATCAAG
>REDP01000068.1 GCA_007693455.1 Planctomycetota bacterium
GCGAGTTCGCGGGGATGCCGATAGCGCCCCGGCGCATCGGGACTGCCATCGGGAAGCCGCGCCAGCATCACATTGACAAACTGCCGCCAGGGCTCCTGGGGATTGCGTGCCAGGGCCTGCTCTCCGGCTTCACCTAAGGCGCCAGCCCCTGCGGCTGCCAAAGCAGTGCGCAGATCATAAGGAATCTCCTGCAGGCGACACGACAATGAGAGCGATGAGCCCAGTTGCTGGAGTCGATTACGCAGAATTTGCAAAGCCGATTCACGCAAGTCACGCAGGGTTTGGGCGGTGACGGTAGCCGTAACCAAATGATGTCCGTCGCGATCGCCGCCTACCCAATTGCCAAAGGTGAGGGTTGGGAGCTGGTCGATATCGGCCAACTCTTCCGCCGGTCGACCGGTGCTGGCTGCCCAGGCATCACCGAGGCGCCGATCGATGCTGGGCAGGACGTGGGGGAAGACATCACGTAGGTAGTGCAGTACCCCTCGACGCTCCGAAGCGATATCAGGCTTGGCGAGGAAAATCTCGCCCGTGCGCCAGAGGCGTTCGAGAACACCCTTCACCTGTTCGCGAATTGCGTTTTGCTCGGCGGGAGTCCACATCTGGTTTTCCCGGGACACCAGCAGCAGGTAGAGTTCGCGATGTTGTTCCAGTACGGTTGCTCGCTTGGCCTCGGTGGGGTGGGCGGTGAACACAGGTTCGAGTTGAATGCTGGGGAGTTCGGCCTTGATTGCTTCAGCATCCACACCACTGGCAAGCAAGTGCTTTATCGTATGACCGAAACCGCCTGGCTCGACGGTGGGCCCATGCGTGCCTTCGATACCGCGTCGAGATTGGGCTGCGGCGTTCTCCTCAACCATGTTGAGCAATTGGAAGGCGATGGAAAGCACCTGGAGATAGCGTTCCAGGCGATGGTCGGGCAAGGTTTCGATGGCAGGGGCCGTGGCCCGCCAGGGCAGGCGATCAGCCAAATCGCCCTCACCGAGCTCGCGCAATACCTCGGCGAAGCCATCCATTAACCAGGCCAAGTCATGGTCGAGTTTCTCAAAGCTGGCCTTGAGAGCATTATGGGCAATGGGCATTGGAACTCCTGGAACAAAAAAAGTTGATGGTGGGATTGAACGCAAGAGGCAAGGATGGAATGAGATGCAGAAGCACGCACCCCAGGTCTTTCGACAAGCATTGTCCCATCCCTGGAAAGCGGGTGAACAGTGAATGCTTAGCTGGTCGAAGGCACCAACCTCCCCGACAGGCGATTGGCCAACTGATGCCCTGCCACGGCAGGGGAGAAGCAAGATATCTTAACCGCGGTCACAATCGTCCCCAGCGCGAGAACAACCATGCACATGACCACCGGCACAAAGAAGCTGCCCGTCAGATCGGCGATAAATCCCCCCAGCCCCGGTGCGATCAACCCTGCCACCCCATAGGCCAAAAAACAGAGGGGATAGAGCCGCGGGAATGCATCGGTTCCAAAGTGGCGCGATAGAGCCGAGGCATAGAGCACAAAATTGGCGCCGAAGAAAAAGGCCACAGCGACAACCGTAACATAGATCGCCATGCTATCACTCACCACCAGCAGGGGTGCGGAAGCGACGCCCAGCAACAGGAGCGATAAGGGAATGCAGCGATAGGTAATGAGATCGAACAGCCGCCCCCACACAATGCGTCCCAGGCCGTTTCCAACGGCGAAGGCGGCAACGCCAATGGCGGCCTGCGCCTCGCTTAAGCCGGCTTCCATCACCAACGGCGTAAGGTTGCCAATAATCAAAAGACCGGCAAAGGTGCCGCAGAAAATGCCAACCACCGTTACCTGAAAGGGCCAGGACCATAGCGCCCGCATCAGGTGTTGGGGTTGGCCGGCCGGGCGCGTACCAGCATCGGGCGGATTGCTCAACACCAGTGCGGCCAGGAAGACAATGGCACCACAGATTAAGCCGAGCCACATGAACAGGGTGAGGATGGGCACGCCATTCGAGAGGGCCCACTCGGCAATCGTGCTCAAGAGAATGGCTCCGGCCCCAAAGCCGGCGACTACCACCCCTGAGATCAGCCCTTTTCGCTCGGGAAACCACTTCATGCACACGGTGAGGGGCACCACATAGCCAAAGCCGATCCCCGCCCCGGTCACGACGGCGATGCCAAAGAAAAGGATGGCAAAGGATCCGCCGGAAAAACTCGCTAGCACATATCCCGAAAGAAAGAGGACGGCGGCAATGGCAGCGGTCAAGCGTGGGCCATAGCGCTGCAGCACCCAACCGGCGCCAACCATGGTCAGGGTAAAGGTGAGGAAGGTGACGCCAAATATCAGGCCACTCTGCCCATTACTTAAGCCATGCTCGCGATGCAGGTAGGGCACAAAGGTGCTCCACGCATACACGCCCCCCAGGGTGGTCTGGATCGCGCAGCCGGCGAGGAGGACCAGCCAGCGTCTCAGCGCATACCGCTGCGGGCTGGGATGGGCAGGGGAAGGGGCACAAGTGGCGGCCGACATGGGGACCTCCTTGGCAAACAACAGCTCTGCAGCCGTTGAGGATGATGTTTACTGGCAGACCCTCGCCCCACCCGGCATATGCAGTGTCCGAAGGGCAAGAATTGGGGGAAAGTAGCGCGCCTAGTGGACGCTTTTGCCATCGAGCAGATATGGGATCCAAGCACAGCGCCAGAGCATCCTTAACGGCACCCCATGCGGCTATCGCTGGATCTGCAACGGTTTCCATTAAATCCTTCCTTCATCCTTAGGGTGAACGGTAAAAATCGCAAGAGTGCCCCAGATTCATGGCGC
>REDP01000175.1 GCA_007693455.1 Planctomycetota bacterium
CACCGCCTGCCCCAGTCGCCGACCCTCTGACCCATGACGGCGGCTTGCGCATTAAAAAAACCCCCTCACAGCGCAGCGCCATTGCCAGCACCAATGAAACTACCAACGAACCACCACCTCCCCACCTGAGCGGCGCCGAACCTGGCCTCATTCAAGAACTCGAGGAAGCTGGGTATCGCGTAGGGTCTTGCCTGGGACATGGTGGCATGGCAACCGTTTATCTGGCAGTGCAAAAATCTCTTGAGCGTCAAGTTGCACTCAAAGTGCATCACCAACGAGAGAGTGCCGAACGCACCCGGTTTGCCGAACGCTTTCTCCAAGAGGCGCGTATGGCGGCACGGGTCAGTCACCCTAATGTGGCAACCATCTACGATGTGGGCCATACCCCCTCATCGGTGTATATGGCCATGGAGTATATGAGCGGCGGCGATCTTGAACAACAGCTTCGCCGCGTTGAACGCTTCCACCCCCTTGAGGCACTACACTGCCTCTGCGATATCCTACGTGGGCTTTCGGCCCTTCATGACCACGGCTTAATTCATCGCGACATTAAGACGGCCAATTGCTTTATTGCCAAAGATTCACGAATTACCATTGGCGACCTGGGAATAGCTCGCGACATAGACGATCACAACCACCTCACCAACCCTCGCTCGGTGGTGGGGACGCCTGCATTTATGGCACCAGAGCAAACCAAACCAGGGGCACAGCTCGATGGACGCTGTGACATCTATGCTGCGGGCATGGTCGCGTTCCACTGTATCTGTGGCAAGGTGCCCTTTGACGGCGAAAATAGTCTCACCATTTTGCGCCAGGTTATTGATAACCCCACCCCCGACATCCGAGACTATCACCACAAAACAGACCCCCGAATTGCCGCACTGTTACTGCGCTTAATGGCACGTGATCCGCATCAGCGACCAGCCAACGCCCTGGAGGCACTTGAAGCTGTGCAAGAAGTGATCGCCCTCCTCAAACCAAGTACATAGTCACACTGCACCTACGACACTGCGATTCTCAGTAGGACAGGGTCGTCAAAGCCAGACCTTCCAGCACTAAACGCGGGGCAATATTCACCGCCACATCACGACGCGCCTGCAGCAGCACCGCAATCACCGCAAGCGCCTTGGCGGCATGCTCGCCAGACAGCTGTCGCCGTTGATCCTCGACAGCGGCATCCAACCAGCGCCGCAAACACACACGCTGCTTTGCGGCATCCGTAGAACCTGGACACTGGCGTGCTGCATCCTGTAACTGATCCATCAATCCAGCAATAGCGTGGGCATCATAACCTACGCCAACAATGCCCGCTAAACTGGCCACAGGCACAGCTGCAATGTCCTCTCCTGAAACGGTGGCCACCTGAGCCACACGGTAGAGCTGCGCGCGAGATCGTATGGTTGGCAGCAATGATCCACTGTGCCGTGTGGTCATGAGGAGACGCGTTCCAGGCGGCGGTTCCTCCATAACCTTCAGAAGAGCATTGGCCGCCGCTGGACGCAGCCGTTCTACCTGGGGGATAACAAACACTCGGCCATGAGCCCATAAGGCTGACTCTGTGGCTGGAGCAACCACAGCATCGCGCACCATATCCACCGGAATTTCTGCCAGTTCATTTTCATCAGGCAGCACCAGACAATCGGCATGCACTCCCGATCGCATGGCACGACAAGAAGCACATTGACCACAGGCATCTCCCGATGGCCGTGGCTGATGGCACAGACTGGCCTGAGCCAAGGCCATAACCAACTCAATACTGGTGGAGCTGGATGGGCTATCGATCAGTAAGGCATGAGCTAGGCGCTGCGCCCGCAACAGACGCAACCACAAGGCTGCCAGCATCCCGTGATGCGGAATATCCTCAAGACAAGGGATCTGCGAAATAAGCGGTAGGGAGGCTGAGGTCATTGAAGTCTACACATCACCGATTATTGATTGTCGGTGGTCAACACTTCTCCCGGCAACATCGGCTCACGCAACCAATGGATGGTATTATTTGCCAAAAATACCCCGTAGCGATCACCATCCGGACCAGGTATAGCCTCGGCGGTGGCTACCAGCACGGTACGCTGAGGAGCAGGATCTGGCGGCTGTAAATAGCGCAGTTTTTTTCCGGTTACTGGGCAGTGGAAGCGGTTATAGATATTACGATTACGTACATAGCCATCGACCCACATACTATCAAGGCTATCGGGCCAGACGCCGACGCGGAAATGGTAATCAAGTAAGGCCTTGCCGGTTTGATCCAAGAGCTGCTCGGTATCGGCAAGACTTCCACCACGAGTAGGCTCCCATTGGGGGTTCACATAATCTTCGGTACCCAGGCCTTGATGGATAATGGCATTTATTAATTCCCCATCTGGCCCCTCTGGATCGCTGTGGTATTCAATGCCTCTTTCACGCATTTTGGCAATATATTCATCCGCCTGCCAGCCCAGGGACAGCAAGTAAGGTGCCTCGGAACTGGGCACACCGTCTGCCGCACGAATCTCACTGCGAATACGTGGCTGGGTCTCGCCCATCCGCGCCAAAGCGGTATACCAGGCCATGGCTTGATCAAAATTACCGATGCGCCGATGGCTTTCAGCGATAGCTAAAATAGCCTCTGGCATTCTTGGCCGCGGTATTTCTTCATTGCGCAATGCCTGGGTAAAATGATGGGCTGCTTGCTCAAGGAACGGCAGGTAACTCTGCCGGACCAAATTACGCTGCCCCCGCGTCAGCACCCGCAAGACATCAAAGCCAGCACCATCACGCCCTTGAAAACGATCAGTGAGACGACGCAACGTTTCCTGCATCCCCTCCACATCGCCAAGACGCGCCTGAAAGCCTAGGTAAGTGTTGCCAGCCACAAAGAATCCCGCATCGGTAAGACGGGCGCGATGGAAAATCTCACGATAGACTTCTGTCCACTTATCCAGGTCGAAGGTATCGCCTGTTTTGAGATGTCGCTGCAAACGATCGTCTACCTCTTCATAGCCGCCAGAAAGCCGCGTATGATAGATCGGCGTGTTCATCTGGACGCGCAATGCCCACGCCCCATTGAGAGCGACTTTGGCAATCGTCGAAGATGGGAAACGGCGTTGGTGATAGGTTGCTATGGCAAGACGATAGCGCTTTTCAACGGGGATATCTCGTTGTGGCATTTCCCAATCTTCAAACGGCACCACCGAACGACCCGATTCTCGAGCGACACGTTGATAGGTTTGGTAACGCTGCTGACGATCGGTAACCAATTCAGAATGAAAGCCATCTCGGGAGCGAATCCATTCGCTAAAATTCGGTGGTAAGTAACCGCGAAAACGACCCCGCTCATCCCACTCAATACTCAGTGCCGAGAAATAGCTCCATGGGCTTGTGACCACATATGTGGCATACTCACTGACGCCTGATGTATGGCGACAGCCATCTGAATCTGCCCCCATATCGGCATCTGCCATACCCCGCCGCAAATCGTTTGCCGAACGCACTTGAAGCACTTCAGCCGTAAATGGCCGATTGGTAATGGGGCAAATAAGGGTACGCGCCTCCATGCTCACAGCATGCAGCGAGGTCACCGCACAAAGACATAAGAGCAGACCCGTTACTGTTCGCATGAGCATAATACAAACTCCTTACATAATGAACCAATCCCATGGATGCAATGGTCACCCTCTAGGTGTGGGCGCAGGATAGGCCCAGGACACAGGGATCTAGCCCCCATTGCCCCCCAGGGCACGAGCCGCATCACAGGCTGCATAGGTGAAAATACAGTCCGCACCAGCACGTTTACAAGCCAAGAGAGACTCCAGAAGGCATGACTGATAGTCCAGCCAACCCTGCTGCGCTGCGGCATGGAGCATGGCGTACTCGCCACTCACATGGTATACAGCAACTGGCACAGGGCTAGCTTGGCGCACGGCTGACACCACATCCAAATACGGGAGACCGGGCTTGACCATCACCATGTCCGCACCCTCATCCACATCCAAAGCCAGTTCGCGTAAGGCTTCGCGGCTATTGGCAGGATCCATTTGGTAGGTCTTTTTATCGCCGTGACGCGGCGCTGAATCTAAGGCCTGACGAAAGGGCCCATAAAAAGCTGAGGCGTACTTCACGCAGTAACTCATAATCGCTACCGTGGGATACCCGGCCGCATCTAAGGCGTCTCGAATTGCGCCTACGCGACCATCCATCATATCCGACGGAGCCACACAGTCGATCCCCGCCTGCGCCTGGGCCACGGCCATACGACAGAGAATGGGCAAAGTGGCGTCATTCTCAATGGCCCCATCTGGCCCCACGATGCCATCGTGACCATCGCTGGAATAGGGGTCCATAGCCACATCGCCAATAACCTGGATATGGGGATATGCCTGCTTGAGAGCACGGATTGCCCGCGGGAGAAGCCCCTGCTCATCTGCTGAAGCACTGGCGTGGGCATCCTTCTGTGCATCGGGAATCACAGGAAACAGTGCCACGGCACGAATACCCAATGCATCTGCCTCCTGCACATCATCAAGCATTTCATCAATACTGGTACGACAACGGCCCGGCAGTGCGGCAATCTGTTGGCGATAATGCGACCCCTCACAAACAAACAACGGCAACACTAAATCGCTCACCTGAAGATGATGCTCGCGCACAAGACTCCGCCACGCAGACGTGCGACGATTACGCCGCGGCCGTTGACGTCCCACCGTTTCGCTCATTTGCGTACATCCTGCGGCGAAGCAGCAGTGCGGCCTGCCAGGGTGATCTCGGGGCCCCAGAGACGCAAGGGGATGCTGCTGGTTACCTCGTCAGCGTCTTGGGCGTGAATTCTGATGTCGTTGAGACCTTCTTCAAGCTGGATGCGCAAGGTTTTGGTAGTGGCAACCGGCTCATCCTCATAAGTCGTCAACGCCGTTTTACGTTTATTTTCAAATACTGCCAGGTAGCGCAGATTGTCATCTTGAATACGCAGCGCAACCTCAGCAACGGCATCATGATAAGTCACCGATTCGATCGCCAAGAATGGCTTGGACACAGCTGCAAGCAACGGCGCATCGGAGGCATCATCACCGACAGGCAAATTGATACTATAATGGAAGCGCTCGCGGAAGCGTCCATCACGGCCACGTGGCATTTCCTCCTCTGCGTGAACCTGTAAGGCTATGGATTCGGGGGGAGTGCTGACTTGGTAGCCGCGAGGTGGTGAACTGGTGACCGTAAAGGGAACCTGAACCGTACGCGATGCTCCTGGCTCAAGGGCTTCAAGCTGAAAGCGCCCGCGATCTAAGGAGACAAATGGATCATCATCTTTAAAGACATAGACCATAAACGGCAGGGTTGACCCATCGCCATCGTTGGTGATGGTAAGCTGCAAGGTATAGGGCTGGTCAAGTGCTAAGCCTCCGCGGCGGGTAACCCCATCATCTCGCACCGACCACTCCCACGAAAAATGTGGCCGTGGCGCGTCTGCAATGTGAATAGACACGGGCTTCTCAAGCAACGGTTCCACCTTGCCATCCTGCCGCAATTCCATGGAAAAGGCTTCATGGCCATAATAGAGACGCTGCGGCACACGAAAACGCACCGTTCCTTCGGTGCTTTCTCCGGCGGCTACAGCGCCAATGAGCAACTCAGATTCCCATAAGGGACTTGCTGGATCGGCACGAATGATGCCATAGATCCGACCAACATCTTCGGAGCCGTGGTTGTCAACAGCAAAGCGCAGGCGCACTTCTTCCCCTGGAGTCACTGATTCAGGCCCAAGATAGCGCAGGGCAAGATCGCTAGGATCGACTGCCGTTGCTTCGCCCCAGGTAATGGGCGGATCCATGGCTGCTAAGGCTTCGCTTAAGCGCTGCGACTCAAGGGTAGATCGCTGCGCAACTGCTTCGCGCAAGGCATCAATGGTCGCCGAACGTAACCGTTGCTCCAGCCAACCTATGGAGAGCTCCGTACGCATGTCCTCATCATTTACCACATGGGAGAGGAGGTCTATGGTCAATGCGGCCTCTTGATCTGGGGTAAAATCCCGCGCGCTAATACGGCTCCGCCGCAAGGCATCTTCATCACGAAAATCGGCCAGCCACCCCAAGCTCAAGGGCGCCTGGCGCAAAGGCTCGGCAGCCAGAGGCGAAAGGGCAAACTCGTTATCGGCCTCGGTATTCATCGAATAAGGGACAAGGTCAACGTTGCCATCTGCGTCCATTGAGTGACGCAAATAGATCAGATCAGGTTGAATACCTTGCCCTTGGATAGAGGCACCACCTTTAAGCTGATACTCCTGAATAGTATACTTAAGATTCGACTCATCAGGAAGAGGGCGAATGGTCTGCACCGAACCTTTGCCAAAGGACGACATCCCTGCCACAACCGCGCGCTCATTAAGCTGCAATGCGCCAGCAAGAATTTCTGAAGCACTGGCAGATCCTGGTCCAATCAAGACCATAATGGGTACTTCTTCCAGAATTTGACGGCGCCCACTGCGCAAGGTTTGCGGCGATTGGCCCAGACGTACGGTGCGCACCACATCAAGCGAATGGGGTAAAAACATATCCGCAATCATGTAGGCCTGCTTCAATAAGCCGCCACCATTAAAGCGCAAATCCAATACGAGTCCGCGTAAACCATGATCGGCATCACCATGCATTTGCAGCAAAGCTTCGGCTAACTGCCGATGGCTGTTGCGATTAAAATCATCAAGCCGCACATAGCCAACGCCTTCGCGTTGATAGGACACCAAGGTGGGTGGCTCAATGAGATTGCGCACGGGACGGATTTCCAAGGGATCATCCTCGCCTGTGCGCTCAACAGTCAGAACGACCTCGGTACCCTTAGGACCGCGAATGCGCGACACCGCCTGAGAAAGACTCAGCCCCACGGTTGGCTCACCGTCAACTGCAAGAATAATGTCTCCATCTTGAATGCCCGCTTGTTCGGCGGGCAGTCCAGGCATGACGCGATCAATACGAATAATCCCATGCTCCTGACTTAAATATGCTCCAACGCCAAAAAACTCTCCCGAAATTTCTTCGGAAAATGCTGTGGCGCGCTCGGGTGGCATAATCACGGTATGCGGATCCAAGGACATCAAGGCGCCATTGAGCATTGCGTAGGCCAAGCTTCGTCGTTGCTGCGGAGTAAAGTCAAATATCTCAAGCCGCTGGCGGACCTGTTCGAGGATGCTCGCTACGGCGGCCAAATCGGTCGGCTCAGCAGCTTCAATATAACTGGTTTCCTGGGCGACGCGCAGGGAAACTCCATTACCGTCCCATGCTGCTTTCAAAGCGATCTCGCTTTGCTCCATGGCGCGCAACCCGCGTTCCAGCATAAGCAAGGGCTGCACACGGTCCTGATCGTAGTAATGCTGGCGAATCACTTCGCCGATAAATTCCGCCATCCGCGGAAAGGGTTTGGGTTCCTCTGTGTCCTGTGCCCATAGGGGAACAAGGGCCAACAGCACTACCATCAGCGGCATCAGCAGTTTACTACGCTCAAACATACATCTCTCCTCCTGCGATATCGCGGCAACCGTTACTGACAACTGTCCAGAGTACAGCTAAGGGGGCACCGCGACACCCCTTTTCGGTTATCACTGTAGTGACAGCTCGCCACGTGCCAACCGTCCGCTTGATCACCGACACATGGCGCACAGCTCAAGATACAAATCCAGCATATGCCCGAAGACGGTGTTCAGAGTGGAAACTAACACGGCTGCCTTCGTGGCCGACCACACGATCACCCGAGCAAGCTCGATCGGATCGGAATCAGCGTACGGTTATCGCCACAAGGGTGACGTCATCGCCGAGGGGACGGTTACCAGTAAATGCCCGCAGGTCTTGCATAAGAGCCGCAATGAGGGCGTCCCCCTGAAGGCCACGATTATGCGCCCTGCGCAAACTTGTGGCCATAGCCTCTTCGCCCCACCATTCGCCATCGTGATTAAATGCCTCGGTAATCCCATCGGTATAGAGCAATAAGACATCACCAACCGCCATCTGCAGCGGCTCCTCGGCGGTAACATTGGCACGCCGCATAATACCCAAGGGGGTACCACTGCTTTCCAGCCAGCGCATCTCATCACCATGCAGCCACAGTAATGGATTATGACCTGCAGAGGCATAAGTGAAGGTGAGGTCCTGAGGATTAAGCTCGACCGCCGCCGCGGTCATAAATCGACCTGATCGCATGTGGTACAGTCCCTGATTGAGGGCTTCCATAGCATGGGCGAGATCGCGGCTATTGCGCAATTGATACTGAGTCATGGCATGGGCGGCGGTGGTAAATAAGGCTGCTCCCAGGCCATGGCCAGTAACATCTCCAATCATGCAGACCACATGCCCGTCGCGCTCCAGCCAGGTATAGTAGTCGCCACCAGTCTCTTCGGAAGGCTGGCTTAATCCAGCGATGACATAGGCTTCAACACTGGGCACTTTTTCGGGAAGCATTCGTGCCTGTACTTGTTTCGCCACCTCCATATCGCGCTGCATGCGCTCATTGGCCATCTTATTGCGCACCAGTAGTAAGTTATCCAAGGCAATTGTCGCCATGTCGCAAACCACCGTAACCAAGCGCTCATGGTCTTTGGTAAAGGTTTTTTGCGGGTTGGCGAGAAAGACCACCCCATGCTTGCGTTCACTCGACACCAAGGGAAGGGCAAGAACGCCGGTAAGATGCACCCCCTCAAGGGTGCAGCGTAATTCTTTTTCTAAACGCTTACCATGGACCCGTAGGTTCTGCCCCGTATCAAGAACCACGTCAACTAAGCGCTCACCACTATGCGTCGTAATCGCATCAATATGCTCATCATGCATACCCCAGGCCACTGAGACCTCTAACTGGCCGTGTTCATTGACGACGAGAATGGCCCCCACGTCCGCATGCACGGTATCGAGAATGCACTGCATGATTTCGGTCAGCAAGACTTCCACATCAAGGTGCTGCAGCAAACGACCTGCCGTTATCAGCCGATCATTTTGCAGGTGCATTTGCCGCAACTCACGCAGTGTTTGCTCATGATTATTCACCGCCATGAGCGATGGCCCCAACAGGGTTGTGGTCAACTCTACAGCCGAGGCTTGATAATCCTCGGCTACAGTGGTTAACAATCCCACGGGATCTCCCTGATGATAGAGCACCCAATGTCCAGCCGGTGGGTCCATGAGAATATCTTGCGCAGGGAGATCTTCGGCTTGGCTTTCGCAGGCAAAGGCGGCTACGGCATAAAATACCATATCGCTCATATCAATGAGCCAGAGCCGTGCAGGCAAGGCATGAAACCGGGTTAATAACTGCTCAATCCGATGCACCAGGAGTTCGGTACTTTCCACTCCAACCAACACATCGGCAATGCTGGAAAGGTTCAAGTCCCCAACATCAGTGGGCATGGACGGAACGTTATCGGCAGTTTCCCTCACAATTCACCCCGTGCAGATTCAATAATATGCGGCACTTCGTGCACCAAGGTCTTAAACGCATCTTGATTCATACCGCCCGCACGCAACAGTGGCGCATCAATGGTGGTATCAAATGGGTGCGCATCTTTTACTCCAGCCTTAGCCGTGTAGGCAATGCGTTCAGCAATGCGCAAGACTGCCAAGAAACGGCGCTGATCTTCAGGAACTCCAGCTGACACGCGATGATGACGGGTAATGGATGTCAGCAGCTTATCCTTTAAGCCCCATTTTTGCGCGACTCTTTCGCCCACCCAGCAATGGTCAAACCCCACGGCATTGCGCTCACGATCAATAATATCAATACCATTGGTCTTACTGCGCGAGAGTACCACACCCTTTTCTTTCATCATTGGCCCGAGCACCAGCATTCCCACATCGCGTAAGAGCCCAGCCACAAAGGCTTCATCGGCTTCTTGGGTGGAACATCCCACTAACTCGGCACAGCGGCGAGAGGCAGATGCGGTGACCATACTATTGAGCCACAAACCATTATCGATAAAACCGTAGGCACTGACATCCGCACTCATCACATCCCGCGAAGAGGCGGCCACCACTAGCGTTCGTAGACTGCGCTGACCAATCATCGCCACGGCTTGCTGCAAGGACGATACACTCGAACGAGTGCTATAAAAAGGGCTATTCACCAACTTGAGAACCCGCCCCGCAATAACCATATCCTGACTAATAAGGCCATCCAATGCTTTGGCGTCAGTGCGATCGTCAGACAGACTGCCAAGGATGCGCTGCACGATCACCGGCAAGGAAGGAAGATGGTCTATCGCCGCAAGAATTTCTGCCTCGCGAATGCGACGATAGGCAGAGGACGTCTTCGATTCATCGTCATCGCCGTCGTCCTCACCGGAAGCACTATCACGAAAGCGCCGAAAGATATCGCTCATGAGTCATTTGCCTTTTGACCTGGGCGCATGGACAGCAAGAAAGCCGAAAAGAGCACCCAGTAAGTCCCTAGAATTAATTCCTGGGATTGAGAATGCAGACAACATGGCAGGGAAGCAACCAGAAACTGATCCGTGGCAATTGCCTGCATGACCAACCCTCTGGTGAGTGAGGGGCAAAGCGACCGAGACGTGATCCAAGGGGACCGACCTTGCCGTCTAACATATTAACAGCACACTCCCTGCAATGAACAACGAGCGCACCGACCTTATTCGCGCCATGGACGCCATTGCCCGTAGTCAGGAGCGCTGGCTGCGGGATCTCGCAGCGGTATGCCAGGGTGACCCGCGCTTTCTTGATGCCTTTCGCCGTTGGCGGGAATGGCTCACCTTACTCAAGGTTCAGCTCCTCCGCGCCGAACAACGCCTCCTGCACTATCTTTTGGTTCCAGAAAAGCTCCGTCCGTGGCGCGACTGTCCCCACACTGGGGCATCGCATCATGACAGTTATCAGCACTGGCAAAAGCGCATTCCCCCCTATCTTGATGCCCTGCATCTTGACACCCGCTATATGCGCATCAGCGATCCGCGCGACCTTGATCTGGAGCCAAGCGTTGCCCTCGCCAGCACCGACCTAGTTGCCATTGCATCCATTGCCGAACATACTCAGCAGGCCTTACGCTCGCACCCCCTGCAAGGCGATGAACCATGG
The DNA here is from genome assembly GCA_007693455.1 of Planctomycetota bacterium. Classification (GTDB taxonomy): domain Bacteria; phylum Planctomycetota; class UBA11346; order UBA11346; family UBA11346; genus REDP01. The sequence continues at coordinate 11,034 of REDP01000175.1, forward strand.
CTGGAAGACCTCGCCTTTTATCAGGTGCTCGCGCCCTGGAAGGTTCATGGCTTTACCCCCCTCGCAGACGCCCTGCGCTGGCTGGATTGTTTTCTCTCTGAGATGGAAGAACTCTAAGCGACCAGGAAAGAGCTCTTTACGCACCTACATCAGCCAGCAGCAGACGCAACTGGGGCCAAATGGGCAATAACCGTGTCGGCCTGGATGCTGTCTCCGGCCTGCACCGCATAGGACTGTAGCACAACCGCCACTGGGGTGGTTATTTCCCACTGCTGACTACCGCGAGATCCGCGCAAAAGCACTGCGCCAGGAGTAAGCTCTGTTCCAGGCTGCTGGGCGAGGGTCTCTACCGTACCGTCTATATTTGCGGCAAATGGTTCACTTGCCTGTGCGGATGCTGCTGGTGCCTGCGGCGCGACTGATTGCTGACCATCTGCCTGAGGGCTTGGCGTTTGGCTGCGCTGGACAAAAAATCCTGGTGCAACCTGAGGGAACATGGCATAGGTCAGTACATCCTCATCACTGCGATCACAGCCAGGAAGCTCAAAGGCCTTGGCTTGCAAGGCCTCCCACTCGTCACTCATCAGATCAGCAGGACGACACTCAATGGCCTCTTTATCCATCTGCTTGGCTGCCTGGGCCACAACGGCGGGATCTTTCTCACCGATGGTGCTGCCATAATAGCCCAACATAAGATCGGCAAACTCACCAGTAAGACGCTGAAAAGGGCCCATCAGCACATTAAAAACGGCCTGCGTGCCTACGATCTGGGACGATGGCGTTACCAAGGGGGGAAATCCGGCCACTTCGCGCACCCGAGGCACCTCGTCAAGAACCTGGTCCATCTTATCGCCCGCGCCTTGCTGGCGCAGCTGACTTTCCATATTCGACAACATGCCCCCCGGTATCTGACTCGAGAATATCTCGGTCGAGACTCCCACATAGCGAGTATAATGCTCGCTATAGCGTTCCTTAACCTGTTCAAAGTGGCGTTTGACCTTACGCACGCGCTGCAAATCAATGGCATGGGTAAAGCCCGTTCCCTCCAACAACTCACACCAGGCATCAGTGGGATTATGTCCCGTGCCCAGACTCATCGCTGGATTGGCAGTATCGACCCCGTCACAACCAGCCTCGACAGCTTTCATCAACGATACCATGGTTACCCCAGTGGTAGCATGAACATGCAGATGCACGGGGAAATCATCACCACAGGCCACCTTAATTGCACGGACTAAATCGTAGGCTTGCTGTGGCTTAATCAGCGCCGCCATATCCTTAATACATAAGGAATGTACGCCCATGTCTTGTAAGCGTCGAGCCTGATCGACAAAGGCCTGCAGGGCATGCAAAGGCGACACGGTATAGGAAATACAGCCCTGAGCATGCTTGCCCGAGGCCACAACCGCAGCAATAGCCACTTCAAGATTACGCACATCATTGAGGGCGTCAAAGATACGAAATACATCCATACCATTAGCCGCAGCTTTATCCACGAAACGACGCACCACATCATCGCCATAGTGACGATACCCCAGGAGATTCTGCCCGCGCAGAAGCATTTGCAGGGGCGTTTTCGGCAATAATTCCTTAAACGTTCGCAAGCGTTGCCAAGGATCTTCGTCAAGAAAGCGAATACAGGCATCAAAGGTTGCCCCACCCCAGCATTCGAGACTCCAGAAGCCGCTGGCATCAAGATCTTCACAGGCAGGAATCATATCCTCAAGGCGCATCCGCGTCGCCATAAGTGACTGGTGCGCATCACGCAGGATAACATCGGTCACTCGGATTACCTTATCAGCCATCACACATCTCCTTGCCATGGGGTTTTCGCAGAAAACGCAGGCGTACTCCAAGCAGTATAGATAGAAGCAAGACACCACAATCGAAGAACCTTCTCGCCTTCAACGAAGGCGCCGGCAATGTCCTTGCCTTGGTCGAGCCACGCAGCCATACTCTCACCCACGCGCCCATGCATCCATCCCCACCACTCCCCTCCTCTCGCCCGCGTTGTATGCAACTCCAGGCAGGATTTACCCTTCTGGAAATGCTTATTGCGGCAATGATTTTTATTACTGGCTTTATGGCGGTGTACGGACTTTTCCTCGGCGGCCTCAAGTTTCGCTCAGAGGCTGATTTGATTACCCGATCCGCCGTAGCATCCTCCAATATCGTCAGCGAGTTACGTTTGGGCATCCGCGACATGGACAATGTCCAGCAAGACTTTCAAGCCTACCACGATCAGCCTGGCCTCTATTATCGTATCAACCATGCGGTAGCAATCGGCCAGACCCCAGGCCGCAAGCTCTCCATCGACTTCGTGCAACTCACCATCACCGCCGACACCATGAGCGAGGACAACATTCGCCGCCGCTTCCGCCGCCGCGGCGATGGCCCCGATGGCCCAAGCATCATAGAACTCGTCGAGCGAGGTATTATCCAACGCTACCCCGTGGTGATCTACCCACGCTAAGAGCAAAGGGCCAGAAGGGCCCGCAGGCTTGGCGCCAGGGCGACTCAAAGCTCACCTTGGGTAAGGAATTTCCGCTTCGCGGTGCATGCTTTTAACGCAAAAAGCGCCCTATTCAGGTCGTTTTTGCAGGCCGACCAGGAGATCGGCGATCCCGGGGGCGAGCTTTGAAATCATGTGGCTGGGCCGCCGGGGTCGATTGCTCGACCCCGGCAG
>REDP01000008.1 GCA_007693455.1 Planctomycetota bacterium
CACATTATACATACAGGAGGAAATCTCGCAGCCCCACCAGGCAGCCAGTGGTCATTATTATGCTGCATTAAAGGATCGCGATGCGCGGATTAGCATTGTCTGCTGGCGCTCCACCGCACTACGACTAGGGGCGCGCCTTCCCGCTGAAGGGGAGGAAGTAGTGGCAATCGGCCAACTCTCGGTGTACGGCCCACGTGGACAATATCAGCTGGTGGTCAAGCGTTTTCAGACCGTTGGTCAAGGTGACCTGGCTGCACAATTCGAAGCACTCAAGGCTCGACTGCTGCATGAAGGCCTCTTCGCCGAAGAACACAAGCAAGCACTACCATTTCTACCTCACGGCATCGGTATCGCGACTGGAGCCGACTCTGCCGCCGAGGCAGATATTCTCCACAGTATTAGCACCCGCTTTCCCAGTATGCTCATCACCCAATGCCCGTGTCTGGTCCAGGGCGCGCAAGCACCTGAAAGCATTTGCGCGAGCCTACAGGCTCTTGATACCGACCGCGATGTGGCCGTGATCATCGTCGGCCGTGGTGGCGGCAGCCTGGAAGATTTATGGGCATTCAATGACGAACGTGTTGTCCGCGCCATTGCCGCATGTCGCACCCCAGTGGTCAGCGCCGTGGGCCACGAGACCGATATAACACTTGCCGACCTGGTGGCTGACGTGCGCGCAAAAACCCCTACCGCAGCAGGTGAACTCGTTGTGCCAGTATGGGATGAACTCCAAGAACGTCTCCAAGAGCTCCACGACGACCTTAATCGTGCCGTGGACACCATAGCACACCATCTTGAAAATCGGCTTACAAGCCTCAGTCATCACCGCGCACTCGCCACTCCCTATCACCAACTTGCCATGCGCGAACAACGCCTTGATGAACTCAGCTCCACTTTACGCAAGCTGGGACATCACAAGCCGCAGCACGCTGAAGAGCATCTCCAGCAGCTCACCCAACTACTACGCCGTCGCCATCCCTCCCCTGCCCTGGCTGCGGCAGGCACACATCTCAGCACCCAGCTGCGACACCTGCAACGCCTCGCCACACAACGTCAACAGCAACTCGAACAACGCTTTATTGCGGCCATACGGCAATTAGAAGCTCTGTCTCCATTGGCAGTGGTGCGCCGTGGTTATGCCGTACTCCAGGACGACAGTGGGGCCATCGTGCGCAGCATTAGCCAATCCCACAGTGGCACCCTACTCCATGCACGGCTGAGCGACGGTATTCTTTCCGCTCGTGTGGTTGCGAGTACACAGCGACGTCTGGGAGAAGTAAACGATCTCTACACCGCCGACACTCCGCCCAATCAGCCCGAGGACCGATCCCATGACTCATGACATTCGCAATCACCACAGCAGCATGGAATACCGCCGTTTCGGCCGAACCGAACGCATGCTTTCGGCGATTACTTTAGGCGGCATGCGCTTCGTTGAGGCGGGCGGCAAACCCCGCGATGAACTCAGTCCAGCCCTTATCGACCATTGCGCCGAAGTCACCAGCATGGCACTCGATCACGGCATCAATCATATTGAAACCGCCTACGGCTACGGCAAAAGTGAACATGCTTACGGTTATGTGCTCAATCAGGTTCTCCAAGTCCCACGCCAGCGCTATCACCTGATGACCAAGGGCAAACGCAGTACTGCTGAGGACATGCGGCGCTTGGTTGATGAGCAACTCACCGCTCTGCGCACCGACCATATTGATCTCTATGGCATGCATGGCATTAATCTCCCAGAACACATCAGCGAACTTTGCTGCAGCGGAGGCGCGGTAGAAGAGCTCTTAAAAATGCGTGATGAGGGCATTATTGGCGAGGTTGGCTTTAGCACCCATGGCCCGATGGAGGTGATCGTTGATGCCATTGCCACCGGACTCTTCAACTTCGTCAACGTGCATTATTACTACTTTTTGCAACGTAATCGCGCTGCGGTTGATTATGCAGGAGCCAAGGATCTGGGCGTATTTATTATCAGCCCCAATGACAAGGGCGGCCGCCTTTTCGAACCCAGCGATCGCCTACGCGATCTTTGCGCCCCTCTCACGCCGATTCAGTTCAATGCCAAATGGTGCCTGGAGCACCCCCACATCCATACCCTCAGCTTCGGCATGACCGAGGCCGCCCACTTTGCCGAAATGCGCGGCATATTCCCCGCCTCAATTCCCATGACGGCCGATGAACTAGCCATCAAATTACGCATGAACGCCGCCATCAGCGCCGACCCCCTTGCCGCCTATGAAGGCTGGGAATTACTCGGTGACCCCTCTGGCATCAATATCCCAGAGGTCCTCCGCCACCGCCGCATGGCCACTTGCTACGACCAGGAAGCCTTTGGCATCTATCGCTATAATATGTTCCAAGACAAAGGCGATTGGTTCCCAGGCTGCTTCGCCACCCCCGAAGCGGTTGCCGCTGTCGACACCAGCAAAGCGCCTACAAACTTCCCTCTCCAAGCCTTTCTCAACGAAACCCACGCCCGCTTTTACCGCCCCAAGGACACAAGCGATTAACGTTTTTACATCGGGGGGCTACGACTGGCTACGGGTCGAGTGAGCAAGCTCAATCATATCGACCCTACGCCCCCCGCACCGCGCCCACAAGGGCGAAGGCCGCGGCACAACAATGGGCGCGCATCGAGAAGCGAGCGAAGCAAAGCGCGCCTCGGGGAGTCGGATAGCAACGAGGCAGCCAACACTCGAGAGCGCCAAGGAGCGAAGCGACCGACCGCCGAGGTCTGGAGGGCGGATACAATCGCGAAGCGATCCGCCCTCAGTC
>REDP01000164.1 GCA_007693455.1 Planctomycetota bacterium
GGCATGGTTCTTCGCTATTTCGGGCGGACAAGTTTTTGCCGCCCGTGACCAAGCCTACTATCTGCAAGCCCCAAAGAGGCTTGGGACATAGATGTTCCTGGATTACTGCGTCTAGGGCCAGTTTTCTGAAGGTAGTTGTCGTCGGCTACCACCATCCTCTACCTGTCAGGGAGCCCCCCCAAAAAAAAGAAAAGGGCGCGTGCTTATGGCTGCACGCGCCCTGTGTGGTTTCATATCTGAGTGTGCAGCTAAAGCTACTGTTGGGCTGCAAGCAGTTCTGCAATCTGCACGGCGTTAAGGGCGGCTCCTTTGAGGAGCTGGTCGCCAACCACCCACATATCCAGGGTATTGTCTAGGGTGGGGTCAACGCGGATGCGACCCACCACGACTTCTTCCCCGCCACTTACATCCGTGGGCATGGGCCAGCGATTGGCCGCGCGGTCTTCATGCACACGAACCCCCGGAGCATCAGCCAGCAATGCGTAGGCCTGCTTGAGCGAGGGTGCATCACGAAACGAGACATTCAAGGCCTCGGCATGGGTGCGCAGCACCGGCACGCGGATGCAGGTAGAGTGAACCCGCAGGGCGTCATCGTGCAGCATTTTACGCGACTCATTGCGCATTTTCAGTTCTTCTTCGCAGTAGCCTTCATCGTCCATCCATGGGGAGTTGTGGGCAAACATATTGAAGGCGTAGGGATAGGGCAGTACTTGCGGGGTAAAGGGCTTACCGTCCAAATAGGCGCGGGTGCCTTCGGCCAATTCATCCATGGCCGCCTGTCCGGCTCCGGAGGCCGCCTGATAGGTGGCGGCATGAATACGCTGCAGGCCCCATGCACGATGCAGGGGATTGAGCACGGTGAGCATAATAATCGTGGTGCAGTTGGGATTGGCGATAATCCCCTGATGCCCGAAGGCATCGTCGGGATTCACTTCTGGCACCACCAAGGGCACATTGTCGTCCATGCGGAAGGCCGAGCTATTATCAATCAACACCGCCCCAGCCTTCACACAGGCACCAGCAAACTGTTTGGTAATCCCCGAACCGGCGGAAAACAGGGCATAGTCCACCCCTGTAAATGAATCTTCATCCAACACCTGTACGGTGATCTCACGCCCATCATAGCGCATGGTCTTGCCAGCGGAACGCGGGCTGGCCAGTAGGCGCAACTCATCAATGGGAAATTTATGTGCTTCTAACACTTTGATCATCTCTACGCCAACCGCACCGGTGGCGCCTGCAATTGCGACGGTATACCCCATGGGACTCCTTTAATTGAAGGACAATGGACATTGTTGCACCAGTACATCCTGATGAACACCTCTGACAATGCCCATGAATGAAGCAGTATAGCCAAAGGCCTGCATGCTCAAGCTGTCGATAAGGCGCTGCAACAGGGCAAATCAAAGCTCACCTTGGGTAAGGAATGCCCGCTTCGCGGTGCATGCTTTTAGTGCAGCAAGCGCCCATTGAGGGCGTTTGCTGCAGGCCGATCTGGAGATCGGCGTTCCCGGGGGCGAGTTTTGCGCTGCCCTGAATGCTGCAAAAGCCTGCCTGAGGAAGGAAATGCCCACTTCGCAAAACATGCCTTTTGATGCAAAAGCCCCCATCCTGAGCGTTTATGAGCCGAAATCCTCAAGATCTTAGCGCCTACAAACGAACGTTACGGTGCCGTGTGGCACGATCCCAGGCATCACCGTCATGTTTGACTCATTTTTTCCGCTCACTGCCGAAACCATAGTAAGCATTGACTATGGTCTATGGCCGTGGTTAAATCGTCATCTCATTCATATCAACAAACACAAGTAACGGAGTAAACCTATGTTCTCACGCATGTCCCTTGGCGTCAAGATCGCCCTTGGCTTTGCTATCGTCATTATCATCTCCATGAGCATCGGCAGCTACGCTGCCTGGCAGATGACGCGAGCAGCCCAAGACATCACTGAAATTGATGAAGAGCTCCTGGAGGAATGGGCCCTTATGGAGCGGGCCGAACGCAACCAACGGCAAGTAATGTATGATGTCCTGCGCTGGTTAGACCGCGAGGATCCCGAATTACTTGCTCAGGTGCGGAAAAACCAATCGGATCTTGGCGGGCTCCTTGATGACCTCCGAGAGTTTGCTGCCACTACCCACCATCTGGATGTGAATGATCTTACCCCCCTCCAGCGGGATTTTGAAGAGTACGGTCGATTACTTGACCGCAGCGAGGTGAACCAGGCCCTGCGCCAGAGTGAACGCGAAGAATATACAGAAGAGTATCAAGATTTTGTTACTGAACTAGACCAACTTCTTACCCTAACCACGCAACGCCTGCTTACGGCCATCGACCAGGGTCTTGATGCGGAGTCACTCAGGGTTCTTGCCCACGACATCACCCATATCAACAATGTCCTTGATGCGGGGAATGATGTGCGTGCTGCTTTTTATTATGCTCAACTTACGGGTGATCCTCAAATCATCGCTGATGCATTGGAAGAACTCCGTGCCAGCGATGATGACATTGCCGCACTCCAGGAGAGTATTCGCGATGAAGAGCGACTACCATGGCTGAATGAAATGACACAGGGGCGCAGCGATCTCGCAGGAGAGGTGCGTGATATGATTGCCGCCCTTACAGACGCCCGCGAGCTAGCCGATAGCCGCACCGAAGTTGGCTATCGTTTCATTAACGCCCTCCAAGCGATGACTCAAGAAGCGCGCAGGGAGAGTAATGCGTACGCCGATCGCCTGGAACAAAACCTCAATCTCGCCAGTAGCCTCCTTATCGGCGGACTGATCGCCGCCTTGATCGCCGGCATTATCTGCGCTTGGGTGATCACCCGCGCCATTGTCGGACCGTTGAGCCGGATTATCAGCAATCTCGATGCGGGTAGCGACCAAGTCACCAGCGCCTCTGGACAAGTCTCGCAAAGCAGCCAGTCCATGGCTGAAGGCGCATCCGAACAAGCAGCCAGCCTAGAGGAAACCTCGGCCAGTCTGGAAGAAATGGCGGCGAGCACCAAGCAGAACGCTGATAATGCCGCCCAGGCCGATCAGATGGGCAAGGAAATGCTTTCCGCGGCCAACCGTTCGCAGGAAGCCATTGGTCGCCTCATTACTGCCATGAATGACATTAAGAGCGGAGCCACAGAAACCGCTAAAATCATTAAAACAATCGATGAGATTGCCTTCCAAACCAACCTCCTGGCGCTTAATGCCGCAGTGGAAGCAGCTCGTGCTGGTGAGGCTGGCAAAGGCTTTGCCGTGGTTGCCGAAGAGGTCCGTTCACTGGCCCAGCGTTCGGCCGAAGCGGCGCGCAATACGGCAGAGCTTATTGAAAACAGTCAAGACAATGCCAACAATGGCGTGCAGGTGAGTGGTGAAGTAGAAGATGTTCTCAAAACTGTGGTGGATAATATTTCACGCTCGGCCCAGCTGATCGGGGAAATTGCCAGTGCCTCCAATGAACAATCACGCGGCATTGATCAAATCAATCAAGCCATGGCCCAGCTTGACCAAGTCACCCAAAGCAGTGCCGCCAATGCCGAAGAATCGGCTTCCTCTTCCGAACAACTCATGGCCCAGGCCGAAGAGCTTAAGAATATGGTAACGGTACTTACTCGCCTCCTGCGCGGCGATAAGGATGGATCTGGGAATTATCAAGCTGCGCCACAACGACACGTCAGCCATCAGAAACCAGTGCAGCGCTTGGCTGGTCCCCAGGCCCCCCAAAAGCCAGCTGCACCCAAGGCCACTGCAAGTAAAAAGGATGCATCCAAAGCCATCCCCTTTGACGATGACGACTTCAAAGATTTCTGATCGTAGGCCCATTCAAACACACAAGGGAGGGACCATGTCCCTCCCTTGTGTGTTTCTACCCATCTTGGGTTATTCTATACAGCAATAGCCAGTGCACCCAAGGGCGCTGAAAGCTTGTCAGGATACGGGTCACTGACCGCCCTGCGGGATCGCTAATGGGTCATCGGGGGAGCGATTGCGGTACCAGCGTTGGATGAGATAGTAGGCAGCCGGAAGAAGGATGAGCTCCATAATCGTACTGGTCACCAAACCGCCGATCATCGGGGCGGCCAGGCGGCGCATGGTGTCGGCACCCGCACCTGTCGCAAACATGAGGGGCATGAGTCCCACGATGGTGGTAAGTACGGTCATGATTTTCGGACGAATGCGCTGTACCGCTCCTTGATAGACGGCATAGCGCAGGTCGGCATCACTATTCAAGCGGCCCTCACGACGCGCTTTGGCAATGGCCTCGTCTTGATAATGCATCATCACCAAACTGGTTTCTGCATCCAAACCCAACAAGGCGACAATGCCCACCATCACCGCCACTGATACATCAAAACCGAGGATAAAGACCATCCACACCGCCCCCACCACGGAGAACGAGAGGGCACAGAATATCAGTGCGGTTTTTAGCACACTGCGTAAATGCAGCAATAATATGGCGACAATAATCAACAAGGTTAAGGGGATGGCCACACTGAGGCGTTCATTGGCTTCCAATACTTGTTCGTAGGTGCCAGCCCACACCACACTATAGCCGGTAGGCACATCTACTTGGGCGCGAATCACTGCTTGGGCTTGGCGTACATAGCCCACCACATCACCGGGCTCTGGAGTGACATAGAGCCAGGAGGAAAGGCGGGCATTTTCACTGCGAATCATCGGCGGCCCATCCCGCTCAATGATTTCCGCCACTTGCCCTAAGGGAATTAACGATGCACCTTCACCACGCAAGAGGACCTGGGAGAGATCTTGGGGGCGGTCACGCAACTCGCGGGGATAGCGCAGGTTTACCGAATAGCGTTCGCGACCTTCCACGGTCATGGTGAGCGTGCGCCCGCCCAAAGCCGCACCAACGACTGCCTGGAATGCTTCCATACTGATGCCGTGCCGGGCCAGGGCATGGCGGTCGGGGCGAATGTCAATATAACGCCCACCCGTGGCAGGTTCGGTGGAGATATCACGGGTACGCTCGGCAAGGGCCGGATCGCTTTGCATGGCGGCGCGTACGTCTTCGGCTAGGCGGTCCAGGGTGGCAAGGTCATCACCCATCAATTTGATACCCACGGGGGTACGAAAGCCGGTGGCCAACATATCAATGCGAGTGCGAATGGGCAGGGCACCACGGGTTAAGCTGCCATACAAGCCAGGAATAGTCAGGGCATCATTGATACCCGGCACCCGTGTCCCTCCGGGGAGTTCATAGCCATCGGTGAGTTCATCCAGGGTAATCGGCCGAGTGGTGTTCCATAAACCAAAGAAGCGCCGTTCGGGCACCTGCCGCCAACGCGAACGATCACGCTCCAACTGAATGGTGGTTTCGATCATGGTCATGGGTGCGGGGTCGGTGGCGGTTTCGGCGCGACCGATTTTCCCCTTTACCGATGTCACCTCGGGAAATGAGGCGAATATGGCATCAGTGACCTGCAGCATCTGCTGCGCGTTGGTGGCGCTGGGGGGACGGTCGGTATTGGGCATATAGAGAAAGTCGCCCTCCTCTAAGGGCGGCATAAACTCCTGGCCCAGCTTCTGCACGGGCCCCATCCAGGTGGCCAGCACCACCAAGCCCGCCAACAGCAAGGTCAGCCGCGGCCACTGCATGCCCACTGCAAAGAAGGGATTATAGATGGTACGCAGCCAACGCGTCAGGACGTGGCGCTCTTCATCAAAAAGCCGTTGCGGCATAAGCACCACTATCGCTACCACGACCCAGCCAACCACCAACCACCAGCGCAACCCCGCTAATGCCTCCCAGGGAAGGACGGCAAGCAATATGGCCGGAAGCACCACCACCAGCCCAGCACACCAACGCCGCATCTGGCGTGACCATTGGCGAGGCAGACTGTGGTCTCCCACCAATAAGGTGACCAGGACCGGAATCAGGGAAATAGAAAGCAGGGCCGCCGCCGCCATGGCCAAGGTTTTGGTCCAGGCCAAGGGGGTAAATAAGCGACCTGATTGTCCCGTGAGCACAAATATGGGCAAAAAGGAGATGGTAATAATCAGCAGCGAAGCAAACAGCGCCGGACCAACCCCACAACAGGCTTCCGATATCAGCGTCATGCGATTACGCGCTGGTTCCCCTGCTGCCTGACGATGACGATCCTCCTCCAGCGCACGATGCGCTGCCTCCACCATAATAATCGAGGAGTCCACCATAACCCCTATGGCAATGGCAATCCCCCCCAAACTCATAATGTTGGCATTGATCCCCAAGGCATGCATGGCAATCACCGCCGCCAGCACGGCGGTGGGCAAAACCACTACCGCCACCAAGGCCGACCGGGCATGCATTAAAAACAAGAAGACCACGCACGATACCACCGCGATTTCTTGAATGAGGACCCGCTGCAAGGTGGCAATGGCGCGATCTATGAGGTCGCTGCGATCATAGGCCACGGCCACATCAACCCCTGGCGGTAAGGCCAGGCGTAATTCGTCCATTCGCTCATGAATGCGAGCAATCACCGCCCGCGCATTTTCTTCATAGCGCATCACTACAATGCCGCCGACGGTTTCCCCCTGGCCGTTCCACTCTACCATGCCAGAACGAATCTGTGGCCCCTCACGAATGGTAGCGATCTGCCCCAATTGCAGGGGCACCCCTCGACCATCTACGCGCAAGGGAATGGATGCTAAGTCCTGCACAACTTGCGCACTACGCGCCCGTGCCACAGCCAAGGGCCCTTCCTGAGCCAATGCGTGCCGTTGTTCCTCGGTAATGTCTCCCAGGTACCCGCGCGAACGAATCATGAGTTCAAAGCCACCACGCTCCAAGGAGCGCCCCCCAGTGTCGGCATTGTGCCGTGCGACCGCCTGGGCGATGTGCTCCATATCCATATCATAGGCGAGCAACACATTGGGATCGACGGTGATCTGATATTGCCGTTCCCAACCACCAGCAGTGGCAACTTCACTCACCCCAGGAATAGCTGTGAGTTCAAAGCGTAAAAACCAATCTTGAATGGCTCGCAGTTCTGAGAGGTCCACATCGGATTCCACCAACTTGGTGCCGGTGATGGGATCGCGATCCAGGTGGCGACTGGTGGTGAGGGGTTTGAGTTCGCCACGCCGATGTTCTGGAGCCAGTTCGGGATCAGTCCAACTCAAACCAGTCAGGGGATCAATCCAGCGTGTTTCCTCTTCCTCGACAATACGTCGTAATTCCACCGCCTGTCGGCGATCCTGGGGAACCGCCTCTAGACTGCCATACCAGGCCTCTTTTTCCGCATCGTACCACCACCCTTGGGGGTGATCCGGCGAATAACGGCCAGTGGTCAGGACATATTGATAGATCCAGCCAATACCACTGGCATCGGGACCGAGCTGGGGCTGGGCATCGGCGGGGAGGGCGTCATCCAGGGTCGCCAGTTGTTCGGCGACCCGCGCACGAGCCCAATAGGGATCAGTGCCATCTCGGAAAATGACATAGATAAAGGAATCATTAAACATGGAGACGGCGCGCACTGTCTCCGCCCCCGGCACCGCCAACATGGCACTGGCAATGGGGAAGGTTACTTGATCTTCCATTACTTCTGGAGCTTGGCCCGGCCAGTCCGTACGGATGATCACCTGGACATCGGAGAGATCAGGAATCGCATCGACCGTCAGCACGCGACTGGCATGGACACCACCCGCAATCAAGGCCACCGCAATCAATAACACCAAAAGACGATTGGCGATGCAGGCGCGAATAATGGCGGCAATCATCGCTGATCCCCCATCATATGGGCATCAACATGACAGGCACGCATGCCATGCCGAGCACCGTAGAAGGGATTACGGGCCTCATCGGCGTCGTCCTGCAACCACACCCCCTCTTCCGGAGCATCAGCCATGCCGCAGTAGAACACCGTCCAATCAGCAAAGCTGGGATCATAGGCAGCATGGTCGCGCAGGGCGATGCTCAGGGTTCCAAAGGCGCGGCGTTGCTGGGCCAGGTCTTCAGCGTCAACCAGGTCCTGGATGGCGGCGGATAGCTGCTCGTGTACTTCCGTGGTTTCGCTGAGCCCGCTCATTGCTGGGCCGATTGCCTCGATATCTTCGGCGTAGAGGGCCATGGCCAGATCGGCATAATGCTGGGCAAAGGTCGCCCCCAGGCCCGTATCTTCGTTGGCGGCGTCATCGCCTTGGCCGTCCGCTTCCTCTGGCGCGGACAAGACATCGGCGCGAACATGGCAGGCGCGCATGCCGTGGCGGGCCCCATAGAAGGGATTGCGCGCCTCATCGGCGTCTTCCTGTAACCATACGCCATCTTCAGGTGCATCGGCCATACCGCAGTAAAACACCGTCCATCCAGCCGTTTCTCGACGTGGATCCTGGCTGAGAGTATCGCGCAGCGCCACCCCCAACGCCCCCGCCTGTCGGCGCAAGGCGGGAAGTTCTTGGCTGGGCGGCCACTCGGCCACCACTTCCTGTACACTGGTGGGAAGATCATCGATTTCCTGCGAGCGTTGCACCAGATATTCAGCAGCTTCCTGAGCGGACTCGGCATCATCGGCATACAGTGCGGCGAGCAGCTGCGTATAAGACTCCAAGAATGGGTCCCAAGGCCCTGCACTGGGTTCTTCCGGGGAACTGGGACTGGGTTCGGCGCTAGCAGTCTTACGATCTGGGAATATTTGCCGCGCAATGGCTTCAATCATGCGGCTTTCGGCATCAATAAGGTACTGGCCACTCACCACAATACGCTCACCTTCTTCGAGTCCCTCGCGAATCACCACCCGACCACGGTCATCTTCAAGGCCCAACTGTACTTCTCGGGGAGCAAAACGACCGCGCCCCAAATCAATAAACACCCGATCATGGCGCCCACTACTCACCACTGCTGAACGCGGCACCAGCAGTGCCTGGTCTTCTAAAATGAGCGGAATCTGTACCTGGGCATAGTCTCCCGCACGCAAACGGTGGTCGTGATTATCCACCTCAATCCGCGCCACCAGAGTGCGCGTGTTGGGATCCAGCATGGGTTCGATGAAGGCAATGCGGCCAGCGATATCTTCGCCCGAGCGGGTTTGCACCTGCACCGTCATACCATCGCGCAGTTCCTGTACCTGGTGTTCAAAGAGGGTCACCCGCAGCCACATCACGCTATCATCGGCAATACGCAGGGCCGTAGTCCCGGCTGCCAGGCGTTGCCCTTCCTCGGCATTACGGGCAATCACCACCCCATCCAAGGGCGCGGTAAGGGGCACTGCTGAGAGGGGCTCATCGCGATCATCGAGAATACTACTGTCAAACATGCCGAGATAGGCCAAACGGCGCCGCATGCTCTGCCGCATTTTTTCATTACTGGTACTCACATATTCCACCTGCGCCGCATACAGTTCTTGAGAACTCAGGTCAAAGAGATGGTCTCCCGTACGCACCCGATCTCCAAGTGCACGCACCGACATATTTTCCACCCAGGCACCGGAACGAATCACAATGCTCTGCACCCGACCGGGATCGTACTCCACCATTCCCACGCTGCGCAGCTGACGCTGCACCTGATCCCGCACCACGGTTTGGGATCGCACGCCAATGTTTTGCACGGTAATCGGCGAGACCGTTACTTCCGCACCAAAGCGAGCCGGATCTACCGGGGTCAAATCCATCCCGCAAATGGGACAGGTGCCGGGGAAGGGCTGAATGACCCAGGGATGCATCTGCGACTGATACCACACCGTGGGCCCATCAGCATCACTGGCAGCAGCGGGGTCCTGAGGAAACAGGCGCTGCCAGGTGCTACTAACCAGGGGTGCCGACCACAGGCCAAGCAGCCAACATCCCACCGTCAGGACAATCAGACTCACCACCCATGGCGTGGCTGGGGTACGGGGGTAGGGAGGGGTAGATAAGGACATGGGAACTCCGTAAAATACACAATGAATGGACCCTGCCATGGGGGACGACCACAGGGGATACAATTATTCCAGACAGGCCAGGCCTGAACTGAATGGCAGAAAGCTTATTGTTATAAAAAAGCCCGCTTCGCGGGCTCTGTTCCCTGTGCCGAGCTGGAGTTAGCTAGAGCTCGGCGCTTCTGGTAGTAAGTCGCTTGCCCAGGGTAGCGCCTCTGGCGCTACCCTGATCAAGCGACATTCCCGTCCTGAACACCCCTTTCAGGGTGCCCAGAAGGTTGTACTATTACCCAGTTAGTCGTGATGGTGATGGCCGTTTTCATCGCCGTGGTCGTGGTGATGACCGTTCTCATCATCGTGGTCGTGGTCATCACCGTTTCCGTCAGATTCTTCATGCTCAGCCCCATCGTGGAGCTCCGCGAGCTTTGCCATGTATGTGTCGGTATCGTTGGCAAAGGAGCGACGACACCCACCACAGCAGAGCTTGATCTCATAACCTTCATGCTCGAATACCATGGGATCACCCATGCTGCCCAAGCGCTCATCGGAAACTAAACATAGCTCAGAGGGATAGGGCTTAGCAGCCTCCTCATCATCTTCGGCTGCTGCATGCAAAGCCTTGAGCTTTTCCATATAGCCTTCGGTATCGTTTTCAAAGGCCGGCATACAGCCCTGACAGCAAAATTTGATTTCATAGCCCGCATGGGTGAACACATAGGGTTCCCCCATGGAGCCCAATTCCATATCAGCAACGAGACAGGTATTGGCAGGGTAGGGAATGGGATCCTCGGCTTCATCGGCCCCAGCGAATCCAGCGAAACCAGTAATGGAAAGCACCACTACACACAGTGCAAAATGACGCAGTAGTTGAAAAACTGTCATGATGGAACTCCTCAAATATGTGTATAAAAACCTCGACCCCACATGGTGGCGAGGAAGAACTACATACTTCAGGAGTTTATATCAGATAACGACAATACAGTATCTGCAGGGATGGCGGTGGCCGCGCATCCCGCCAGGAATCCCAGCCGATTTGGGCAATGGGGGCTTCTGGCGGTACTGCCACGACACTTTCGGGATGTTGCCCAAGGGATGCCATCGCAAAAGAAGGCCCAGAATGCATCACTGCAAGGGCTGGCGCCTGAGCATCACAGCCACAAGAGTGAACGGGGGAGCACTGGCTGGCAGTGATCTTGGCATCATTCTGGCAACAGGTGTCAACGTGAACCAGTGGAATGAGGCAGGAATCGCAGGATTGAGGATCTGGTAGCGTCACAGTCGTAAACTGGCAGCAGGATCCCATAAGAGAACCCTGCGCCACGGGCGAAAGGAGGATGGCCCCCAGAGCAGCGATGATCACGACAATGCGCATATACACAGCATACGCACGAGGACACACTATGCAAGATTCGTGCACGGCTGAGGGTCAAGCGACTCAAAGCTCGCCGTGGGATGGGATGCCCAATTTGCGGGGGCATACTTTTGTCGCAAAAAGCGCCCAGTCAGGGGGGTGTTGCTGGCCGAGGGCAACTCGGCGATCCCTGGGGGCAAGATTTGCGCCTGCCTGGGCTGAGGGTTAGAGCTAGGCAACGCTTGTCTGGACAACCAACCACCCGATTTGCGAGGGTATACCCTTTATCACAAGGGTTATATACTGGGACTGGACTCTCGCTGTTCGGCGGCGACCCGCTCCAGCTCTTGACGGAGAAAGTGGCGAATACCAGTGAGCTCTCCCAGGGCCGAGGGGTTCGTGGCAGCCTCCAAAGCTAGTACGGCAAAGAGTTTTTGTCGCACCTGTGGGTCATCAAAAATATCGTCAATACATTCACTTACCATTGCCCGCACCTGATCGCGCAAGGCGCGAGGATCAGGCAGTGCATGGGCATTATTGGGGGCTGCTGCTGCCTGGGCATGCTCAAGAGCCGTGCCGGCGCGCAGGGAATCGGTGCTTGCCCGCAGTTCTTTATCGATGCCTGAGTCTATGGCATCGGCAGGACCACTGCTCTCACCTGGAGATGCAGTCACATCGTCCTGACCATCAAGGAGGCGACCAATAGCCGTATCGGAAATGCCTGGACCTTGTGGTTGTGAGGTATCATCGTCTTGATCATCCCCCACTTCTTGCAAGGCGCGAGCAAAGGCCGTCATTGACATATCGGCAATGGCTTGGGAGTCCACATCCACTGCCACCGAGTCGCTGTCTGCTGCATCTCGAGAGGATCCGCTTATGTGTCCGGACTCTTCCTCGGCAATATCTGCAAAGGGGTCTTCCTGGTCGTCATCAGCTGCATCAGATACATCAGCATGCGCGGCCACCGGTGCCATCTGTTCATCCTCAGACTCTACTTGATGCTGCTCTGCCGTTGCCCCATCTTCCTGGCCATCTGGCTCTGTTGCAGAGGAATGAACGGCTGCTTGTGGCTGGGATGAGGGAGCCATATCATCATTGCTGAACTCGGGTAGGGTATCGGCTACGTCCTGCTCGAGGTCGATGCTATTGGCATCAACCATGGTTTCACTCTGGTCATCCCAGTCGGGATTAGGATCGGCTTGAGAGGATGCCTCATCGCTGCCTTGGGTGGCGGCATCATCGATCTCATCACTCGCCTGCTGCGTGGCCTCAGACACAGGTTCTTGTGCAGCGCGGATGGCGACGGGCACTGCATCAGATTGCTCATCGACAACAGCTGGCTGCTGCTCATCGGACTCCTCATGAGCATTGGCTTCGGCTTGCCAGAGATCATCGCGAGCCACTTCTTCCACAGGATAACTTTCTTCGTTCTCACCATCGGCAGTGCTGTCACCTGCTAGGGTTTCTGCACCGTCATCCAAGTCTTCAACGGCAATTTCATGCTCTTCGGCAGCTATCGCGGCAAGGCTAGCCTCAGTATCATGTTCACTTTCATGCAGTGCTGCCTCTTCTTGGGTCTCATCACCATGGGGGAGATCGCTGACAGCATCGGCGTACACCTGCACTTCACCCTCATCGGGAAGCAGATCCTGGTCTGATGCCACTGCATCACCATGGGCCGTGGTTTCGGGAGAGGTTTCGGTAGCTTCGGCCAACGGTGCTTCGGCTTCAGAATCTTCTGCGTCCGCATCACTCAGCGGGGCGTCCGCAGATATGGCATCGTCCGCCCCGTCCACTTCGACCGCTTCATCGTGATAACCCTGTTCTTCCTGACGCTCGTCAACGGCCTCAGGTTCATCCGCACTTGGAGCGGATAATTGCTGGAGACTTTCGCGTAAAATGGCCCGATCTTCGGCTGCTTGGGCACCCATTTCTCGTACGACCGACATCAGGTTTTCTACAGCACTCTGCCATTGCACACCCAGTGCATCACTCGTGGCCTGGGCAATGGTTTGGGCATCAGGAATACGCTCAAGACTGCGCGTAATATCGTTGAGGCCTTCGCGCAGTTGGGCGCTGAGACTCTGGGCAGGATCCTGGGAGGGCTGGGCTGCATGCGTGTCGACCGCTGCTGCCGCGCTGACGTAATCCGGCTCGTTCTCTGACCCATATTCGGACGATGGGTCATCGTCATGAGATTGCGTAGAAGAAACCTGGCGCCCAGGAGGTGTGGCAGGACGTTGCGCAGGAGAAGGGAAAAATTGGGCCGTCGGGGGAAGGTCTTCCTCATCATCTTCCGCCAATTGAAACAGCGCGCTCTCGGCTTCTTCATGATCCATATCTTGCTCGGCAAGTATGCTTGGTGAAGCCGCTTGCGGCGCTATATCCTCATCATCTTCAAGGTCAGCAGGATCGGCGGCTTCGGCGGCTTCGGCGGCTTCGGCGGCTTCGGCGGCGGCGGCGGCCTCGGCGGCGTCCACCG
>REDP01000007.1 GCA_007693455.1 Planctomycetota bacterium
CGCCCCTACCCTGGCAGGGTCACCAATGTCCCAGTGCGGCAAGGACGCTTAGGAATCTGAGCGAAAGTAGAAGCGGGTGGTATCACTGCCAGCCGCCTCATCTTCAGCGGGGTCAGGGGTACTATCTCCTGCTTCTGGAGCGCGACTGGGTTCGGCAGGAGTATACACGCGTTGCCGCACAACCAGCTTTGCCGCACGACGCATGCAGGCATGGTGGGCACGGAGGATATTGACCACCTGGGCTTCCAGACGATAGAGCGGTGCGAGTTGATCGGGATTACTGGTTAGATGCTGATCGGCATCGTTGCTGAGTTGATTTAACTGCTGTTTTACTAATTTACGTTGCGAGCGCCCCCTACGAGCAGCATCAGGGTCACCATTGCGCAAACCATTAAAAATACTTTCCTGAGCCTCAACAAGGGTGGCGATGCTGGCGCGAAGCTGGTGGCGCACCGTACGCTGAAACCGATAGTTCCCATCATTGAGTTTCTCACAGACACGAATACTGGGATCACTCAACTCATCGGCCGCCATTTCCAAAGCATTACTCAAAGCGATGAGATCATTAAGTCGCTTCAACTGTTCCTCATCAAGCGACTGGGGGTCAAGGGCTCCGAGATATTCAAGTACAGCGAGATGAAAACGGTCAACAATCCCTTCATCGACTGCTTGCTCACGCGCCAAACGCTCATCACCATTAAACAAACCATACATGCGGCCAGTCATGCGCTCAACAATATTACCCATACGCACCAGGTCGCGATAAGTGGCATCAAGGGCTGCATCAGGGTACGAGAGTAAGGTCCGGTCGAGATGTTTGGGTCGCGCACGGCTATCACTCCGCCGGTCTGGGACGAGCCAAACGGTCGCTTGTGCCAATGCCCCAGCTGCCGGAAGCATGAGGAGGGTCCAAATAATATTCACACCCGTATGCGCATTCACCAAGGCGCGGCCGGTATTGTCTGGAGTAATCCACAAAGCCCATTCGCTCATCATAACGATAAAGGGAAAGGCCAAGATTGCCCCAATACAATTGAAGAGCAGGTGCACCATAGCCGCACGCAAAGCAATGCGCGATTGGCCCATGGATGCCAGTAAGGCGGTAATGCAGGTACCTATATTGGCGCCTATAACCATGGCCACAGCGGTTGGCAAGGGCATCATATTTTGTTGCAGGAGGACCAAAAGAATGCCCAAGGTGGCGGCCGAGCTGTTCACCACGGCGGTAAAAACCAAGCCAATAAGCAAGGCCAAGAGATATTGATTATCCAACGACTGCAAAAAGAGTGTAAAACTCTCAACCTCGCGTAAGGGAGCCATCGTAGCGCTCAGCATACCCAAGCCAACAAAGACCAAACCCATACCAAGAATCACATTACCCCATTGGCGCAATCGACGGCGGCTTGAGAAACGACGCATGCCATAACCAAGAGCAACCGCTGCCAAAGCGTATTGGGCAATATTAAAAGCAATTAACTGGGGCATAATGGTGCAGCCAATGTTGGCGCCCATAATCACCCCAACCGACTGCTTGAGCGAAAGAATACCCGCCGATACAAAGCCCACGATCAAGACCGAGGTAATACTACTCGACTGCAGGACAGCGGTGCTGGCAAAACCTGTCGCCACGCCTCGCAAGGGCGTCCGCGTGGATCGACGAATAAGCCCGCGCAGGGCTGCACCAGCAGCCCGCTTAATATTTTCGGTCAATAATTCCAAGCCAAGCAGAAAGACCGCCAAGCCACCAAGAAGGCCAAGAATCATTACCACATTCATATCAGGCGCACCCCCACCAACTACATGCAATCTTGTAGTGTAGCGTAATCGCTTCTGATGGATGTTTTTTCTCCGACAGACTCCGCTGCATGGCTTAGATACAACACCTTTACCCTTTGTTTTAAGCCTCTGTAGGATCAACTCTTGCCTTAACCATCACGCCATTAACAATCATAAAGAATGACAGAAACCATCATCGGCATCCGCGTTCGGGCCTGGGATAGTCAATCCATACGGGTGTTAGCGGGCTTTCGTCAAACCATCGCCAGTCGCCATCTGCCCTGGCGCTGGCAGGTAAGCACCAAGCGCAAGAAACGTGCAGGATTAGGCGACGTCAGTGCAAGCGCCTGGATACTCGGCCCTGGTGTACGACCACCCCACAGTACGCCGCCACGTATCCCCCTTATCTCAGCTGACGAATTTGATATCCAAGACGGCGAAGCATGCCGGATGGCGGCAATCCTTGATCAAGGTGCGGTGGGAGCGGTTGCGGCGCAGCATTTGCGACAATCGGGCTATACACACTTTGCCGTACTCGTCCCCAGCGAGAATGGAGCGCTACGCCTACGGGCACAGGCATGTGCCGCCACCCTTGAGGCTGAAAACCTTCCCGTTACCCATCTTGATTGGCCTTCGCTTACCCCACCGTCTGGCGTACAAGCCCAGACGCAGATACGCCGACAATTACTTGCCTTGAGTAAAGAGCCCATGGGCGTCTTCGCCCCCGATGATTCATTGGCGGCACGATTGCGGCACATTGCCTTGGCCGCCCATATCACTATCCCCAGTCAATTGGGTATCGTCGGCGCTGGAGACCTTTCATCGGCCTGCCTGGCAACCACGCCTGAACTGAGTAGCGTGGCGGTACCATGGCATGCCTTTGGGTCTGCTGCGGTGGGACAGATTCAGCACATGCTTGCTGGCGATACACAGCATATGCCACGATTGCTGCGACCCTTTGCCGTAGAGGCCCGTGCCAGCACACGTTTT
>REDP01000083.1 GCA_007693455.1 Planctomycetota bacterium
CTGTGGCGCAACCCTGGGCTGGGCTACGGAGCCCCGTTGGGGCTCGATCAGGCCATGCGCCTGCGTATCGCAAATGCTTAATGCCATTGATCAGGAGATCGGCGATCCCGGGGGCGAGCTTTGAGCCGCCCTATGGGCCAGTTGCTGATTGATGTTCAGCAAGCAACTGGCCCATGGCACAAGCATTCTACTGCGGCAATACCGCGATAACATTCCATTCGCCCTGACGCAGAAGCAGGCGAACGGGGCGCTGGGTTTCCTTGGCCGCCGCCATCGCCTTTTGAAAATCTTCCAGCGAGGCTATACGATGGCGATTAATGGCCACCACCACTTGGCCAGGACGGACGCCAGCTCTGGCGGCCCGACTACGATCCTCCACCTCGGTCACAACCACGCCCTGGACACTGCTCTCAAGACGGAACTGTTCGCGATGGTCGTCGCTGATGGCACTCACGGCAATGCCCCATTGCTCTAATTGTTCATCGGCAGCAGACTCAGCCACAGCCACGTCACTCCGCTGGCCCATGGTGACGCTTAGAGTCAGACGCTCACCATCCCGCCAAATATCCAATGCCACCTCAGCCCCTGGGGCAATCATGGCAACGGCATTGCGAAAGCGGGTCGCATCCCCAACCGGAGCACCCTGCAGGGCCAATACCACATCTTGATCGCGCATGTCCGCCGCTTCGGCGGCAGAACCCTCCTGCACCTGAGTGATGACCACCCCTTCGCGTTCTTCAATGCCAAACGATTCAGCAAGCTCTGCAGTAAGGTCTTGAATACCCACGCCCAAGTACCCACGGACCACCGTACCATTATCGCGTAGTTGTAAATATATCGCTCGCGCCATGTCTATGGGGATGGCAAAACCAATCCCCATATAACCACCACTACGGGAAAATATTGCGGTGTTAATGCCCACGACCTCGCCATCCAGGTTAAGCAGAGGTCCGCCAGAATTTCCGGGATTAATCGCCGCGTCGGTCTGAATAAAATCCTCATAGTCGGCAATGCCAACGCGTGAACGCCCCTTAGCCGAAACAATGCCTGCGGTTACCGTATGGGAGAGACCAAAGGGGTTGCCAATGGCCACCACCCATTCCCCAACCCGAAGATCATCAGAACGACCCTTGGTGATGGTGGGCAAGGACCGCCCGGCATCAACCTGGAGTACGGCGAGGTCGCTATGATCATCGGAACCAACCAGGCGGGCTGGGAATTCCTCACCGTCCTGCAGTCGCACGGTGAGTTTATCCGCATCCGAAACCACGTGGTGGTTGGTCAGGATAAAACCATCGTCACTTACGATAAAACCAGATCCATGGCTGGCGCGGTAACGCGGAGTGGGATCTTGCCGTTGCTGGTTATTGGGTGCTGGATGGCGATCACCAAAAAAACGACGGAAAAACTCATCATGAAAGGGGTCACCAAAGGGTCCGCCAAAGCCACGCGGACGCTGCTGCTGACGCTGGGGTATTTCGCGCTCGGCTTGGATAAAGACGACCGCTGGCGAAGCCTCCTCAGCAACTTGGGCAAACACATCAGACAGGGCGCGAAGACTTTCACGCGCCGTTTCTTCGGCAGCTGTCGCAACCGAAGCCGTGACACTCACTACAGCCAACAAGCCCAAGAGGGGAGCCTGAACAGCAGTGAAGCATTTCATGGAAAACTCCTTACAAGAGAGGTATGGGGTGAATTGATAGTTTGAGACGTGCTCAACGATGAAACCTGTCATAGCGACTGATGTCAGGTCTAGGTAACGTCACAATAGCGCCTAAAAGCAGCGATCGTGCCGTTGAGTTTCCACGGCAACTCATGTCACTTTGACAAATCTAAGGCCTTGAGCTCCACCACGATTACACCCCACAACACGGGCACTCGACCGCGAGCATCAGCCTGTGCCGACAAGAGCCCCCACGACAACCCAAGTCTGAGTTGCCGAGCGGCAAGCGGCTATGACACATACGTGTTGGAGATGCATTGATGCGATGATAGCAACTGCACCGATCTACATGAGGAAGATCATACGCAAGCAGTCAGTATGATGGGACACAACCCAACTGCGCACTTCTCGTCCGTGACTTTAGCCTCCGCTGGCCGCCACCACATGACCGTCGCTAATAACTGCATTCACGCGTTCTTCGACGTAATCCATGGTCAGCATTTGTCCTTCGCCATCGCGGGTGTGGACTCGCCATGGACGGCCTGCAGCCTCTGCCTGGGCTTGGCTTTTATCTTCACTCATGCCGATAAATGGCAGTAAATCTGTATCCGTGACGCCCTCGAGAAACAGCAATGGATTGCCCTCTCCCTGATCTTCGCGAGCAGCCAAGATGAGGCCCTGCTGCACATCCACATCAATACGGCCAGCTTGCCGTTGGCGGGACCCATCCTGTCGCTCACCATCAATACGTACCACACGCAGGGCAATGCCCGCTTCCTCGGCATGGCGTTGCGCATCAGCAACACTCAAGCCGATCCAGGTAAAGGGATGGCGCTCCCGTACTGCTTGGAGCTGTGCTGCGAGGTCACCCATGTCGTTTTGCTCCTCTTCATTGGCATTATCGGTGTCATTGGCGCTGTCTTTGGCGTTATCGGCATCACTCTCACTCGAGCCATTGCTCTGTGGCGCAGTCTCTTGTGCAGCAGATTCATCTGCCTGCAACTCAGAGAGCGCCTGCCCATTATTGTCTGCCGAGGACACAGAGTGTTCTGGTGATGGCGTGCACGCCATTCCAGTCAGCGCCACACACCCAGCAGCAGCAACAACAAGGATTCCGGCAAGACGAAACCGGGCCGACTCGCCCATCATACACAGTTTATTCATAGTCTTGACGATACCCTATTCGGCTGCAATCCCACATGAAGTCAGCACATCCCCTGGGCGCTGTGTGGTGGGCTGAAATTGATGCCGGTGCTGGGTTGCACCGCGAAGCGGGCATTCCTTGCCCAAGGTGAGCTTTGAGCCGCCCTGAGAGCAGCAGCATTTCCTCCGTTGCTTTCAGTGGCGAGGCACAAAGCTCCTTAAGCATGAGCGAACGCATCATTGATACCATTGGACTTGAGTCCTATATCCCCCACCGCGGCATCAACCTGCTGCCGGATACGGTCTATCTTGCTGAGGACCTTCAGTCGAGTCGTTCCACGACCACCATCCTGGATCCCGACCCCCGTGGCCGCGATCTCCTCTATCGCATAGGCAGTGATGGTGAACGCTACTGGAACGAAGCGTTCCTGATTGAGCTCACCGCACTTACTGGCATCCCCATGATCTCAGAGGCATTGGCACAAGAAGGCAAGGTGGCGGTGTTCTCCGCCATTTCCAAGCTTGATCTGCCTGCACCAGCACCCCTCCATGGCACGATTACCGGATATGCCCAGATGACTCGGCAGCGCAGCGGTTTTGCTCAATTTACCGGCAGCCTAGAATGCAACGGTGTACCCATTCTCCAGGCACAGTTTATGTCAGGATCGGCTGCTATAGATGACATCGCCAAACAAGGCGCAGCATCCCAGCCATCACCACCCGCGGCCACTTCCCTTCCTAGCTGGCCCTGGAAACCTAGCCCATTACGTTTTATCGATGGGGTCATTGCCAGCGATGATCAGCAGTGGCAGGGATCCTATTGTTACCCCAGCGATCACCCCTTTGTTCCTGGACACTTTCCTGGGGGACCCCTGATGATGGGAGTGACCCAGTGTTCTGCCATTGCCGATGGCTTAACCGCTTGGGTGATGGATCGCCAGTTGGCTGATGGCAGGTATACCTGCGATGGCCTGGTTGCGCGCCCCGATG
Organism: Planctomycetota bacterium; assembly: GCA_007693455.1. GTDB lineage: Bacteria > Planctomycetota > UBA11346 > UBA11346 > UBA11346 > REDP01. The sequence goes on from REDP01000083.1 coordinate 3,797, forward strand.
GCAGTGAAGTCGCTTCTGCACGGAAGCTCGCCATTGCGGTAAGCGGGGGCACCTCCCGCCTTGAGCAGCTTGACCGCATTGTCTTCAAGGACGTGGTGCGGCCCAACGATACGTTACTGATTTCTGTGAACCCCGTTCTGTGAGAAAGTAAGCGCCATGTCGGATGCACCGGAATCCGGTCCTAGCCGCATGCACACTACCGCCTGGTCGGTAGTGAACGGGGCTCGTCTCGGCGGCGATGAAGGCCGCGTGTATTTGGAACGACTTATCACCACATATTGGAAACCAGCCTACTATTACGCCCGTCGCCGTGGTATGGATCACCATGCCGCCGCCGATTGTATTCAGGATTTTTTTGCCCGCATGCTTGCCGGAGAATGGCTGCAAAAAGTTGATCAGGAGCGAGGACACTTTCGCGGCTGGCTCCTCACCGCATTACGGCGATGGGTGGGCCGTGCGCGCACGGCAACTGGCATGGATCGCCTTACCCTGGTGAATGATGAAATCGTCCATGCCTATGAACGCGAGGACCGTGAAACAGATCCCGAAGACCTCTTTAATCGGGCATGGGCTAAGTCCTGCCTTGACGAAGCCATGCGACTCATGGCCAGTGAACAGCATCAAGGCACACGCGCACGGCAAGTACAGGTGTTTTTAAGCTACCTCCAAGCCATCGATGAAACGGGACAGCCCCCCTCCTACGATGTCCTCGGCGAGCGTTTTGCCGTCCCTGAAACCACCATCACCAACGACCTCCACCGAGCTCGTAGTTTATTTAAGACCTACCTTTTGCGGGTGGTCGCCGATACCGTTGGCGATCCTTCCGATGCCGAGCAAGAACTGTGGGAGCTGCGCCGCTGGCTGAGCTAATGAGTGCCGAACCAGATAGTGATTTTCGCACACCCACTGCATGTACACGATGAACGAGGAGTCTCCCATGAGCCGTATTCTGTTGGTCGCTGATAATCACTATAAGCAGCACTGTGCGCGACACTTGCAAGCAGCCTTCAATGCCCACCAATGCACGCTGGTTGAAGACGATTGGGAGCCGCTGGCCGATCCCGGCCTTCTTGATCGCTACGATCTTCTTGTCCTGCATATGATTGCTGGAACATGCGACAATCCCCTTCCTGATCAGCGCCACGAACCGCAGGTGCGCGCCTGGATCGAATCGGGCCGCCCCATCCTCCTCCTGCATGGATCTTCAGCGGCATTTTGGCATTGGTCCTGGTGGCCGCCATTGGTGGGTTGGCGCTGGGTGCGCCCCAATGATCCCTACGGCAGTCCCGCCAGCACCCATCCCATTCGCCCGTATGCATTACAACGCGCCCGTAGCACCCATCCCCTGGCTGGTGCTCTGAAGGAAATCGACCTCCCCAGCGATGAGATTTATATGCACCTGGAACAAACCTGCCCTTCGTGGACCTTACTCGAAACCACCACCGATGAGGGCACCTTCCCCATGGCTTCCTGCCATCATACCCCCTATGGCGGTGCCATTGCCAGCTTCCTGCCTGGCCATGCAACATCCGTTACCCAACACCCGGATATCCATGCCAATATTGCTCGCATAAGCCAATGGTTATTACAGGAAGCCGCATGAAGCCACAGCCCCTTCGCATTGGCATATGGGCTGGAGTGGCCACAGATAATCTCGAAGACAATGCCGCGCGCATTGAAGCCGCGATTACTGCTGCTAGCCAGCAGAGCGCCAATCTCGTGCTTACCCCTGAATGCGCCCTAAGTGGATATCCTGGCGCCGCACGGGAAAGCTGCCACGACATTGATTGTAGGGCTTTAGCCCAACTTGAAGCACGCTTACATCAGCATGCTGCCAGTCACCACGTGGGGTTGTTGTTGGGTAGTGTTGACAATATTGCCGATACACAGTGGAGTAATGATGTGGTGTGGTGCGACCCGCAAGGGCTGCAGCGCACACGCTACCGTAAGCGTTGTCTTACCCCCATGGATCGGCAGCACTTTGTGCCCGGCACGCAAGCAGTGTGCATCGACTACCTTGGCTGGCGCTTGGGGCTTACGATATGCTTTGATGTGCGTTTTCCCCATATATGGGCTGACTGCGTCATGGCCGATTGCAACCTTTTCATTAATGTTGCACACATGGCCGGAAGCAACGATGACCATGGTGCCAAGCCCATCGTGATCCCGTCCTTTTATAGCGTGCGAGCTGCAGAATGGGCCACACCGATTATGTTCTGCAATACGGGTGCCGCAGACCGTTGGTTGGACAGTGGATACTGGGATCATCGCGGCATGCCGCAGGAACATCATGGCCAGGACTTAGCTATCTACACCCTTCCCGATCACCCATCACGCCAAGATTGGCACCGCGACCTGCGCCAACAACAACTCCAGCGCTGGCAGCAAAGAGGCCCCTAGCACTCATGCTGCACATACGGCTTCGACGGCACATCACGATCGCGCCATTGGAAAGCGAAACAGTGCGTTAGGCGCGGCTTATAGTGGCACGTTTACAAGGTCTTTGCCGCACAGCTGTATACTACTAGGGTGATTGCTTGCGCTTACGGCCACGTTCTGGACGCAGCTGCTTGCCTTGGAGCAGGTGTAAATACCGACGAGAAAAGCGATGTGCTTCATCACGCACATACTGCAATAGCTTAAGTCCCGGATTACGGCGACTCAGGCGTATCTCATCACCACTGGGAAGCACCATAGTTTCCTCGCGCTTAGCCAAGCCCACGACACAGGGAAGATGTACCTGTTCCGTGCGCAGGGCCTCAACAGCCATATGCACCTGGCCCAAGCCCCCATCAATGAGGAGGATGTCAGGAAAATCGCGTCCTTCATCACGCAAGCGAGCGTAGCGTCGAGCTACCACCTCACGCATGGCAGCAAAGTCGTTATTCCCAGGATTGTCATCGCCCGCTTCGCCATGTACGCGGAAACGACGGTAACCGTCTTTATTGGGTATGCCGTCAACAAATTGCACCATTGCTGCCACCACATGAGTGCCCATATAATGGGCAATATCAAAGCCCTCTATAATGCGTGGCGAATGTTCTAGACCAAGTGCTTGGGCGAGTTTACGGGCACCTTCATCACCCGCAATAACTGGCGCCGGTCCGCCCTGCCAATCGCGCAGGCGACCACGTTCCTGAAGGCGGTCAATGGCCTGAAGTTGATCGCGATAACGCGCGGCATCCTCATAACGCATGTCGCTTGCGGCTGCTGCCATGCGCTGGCGCAGGGTATCCACAACTTGGCGCTTATTACGGCCTGCTAAAAAGGCACGTAAGGCTTTAATATCATCATTGTACTGCTCCTGATTAATGCGAAGGGTACATGGCGCGGAGCAACGTTTAATGTGATAATTGAGGCATGGGGTAAAATAGCGTCGCTGCGGATCGTGCTCCTGAATATCTAAGTCACAGGTGCGAAATTGGAATACCCGCATTAAAAAATGGTAGGCGCGACGCAGCTGAGTAGCACTGGCAAAAGGGCCGATTAAGTCGACATTGCGCAGGCTGCTATTGCGAGTGATAAAGACTTTGGGAAAGGGATCCCGACTAATTGCCAGTAAAGGATATTCCTTGCCGTCTTTCAGATTGACATTGTAGCGTGGCTGCAGTTCTTTAATGAGCCGATTTTCAAGAAGCAAGGCCTCAACTTCACTATCAGTTTCAATGGTATTCACACTCACGGCTTCCTGCACCAAGCGCAGGGTACGGGTGGGGTGGCCACGGCCGCGGTGGAAATAACTACTTACTCGCTTGCGAATATTTTTGGCCTTGCCGACATAGATCTCGCTTCCATCACTATCGCGAAACAGGTAGCAGCCTGGACCAGTGGGGAGCGCCTTGAGGGTTTCAGCATCAACTGCCATCACATCCTCTTGCTAACATGGACACGGGTCCCCTGAAAAACGTTCTTTAGTCGCCAGAGAAGCAATCTTGCCTTCGCTGGCCGTTCTACCGTCCCTTACCTGTCGCTGGCTATACGTCGTAGAATACGCCTCGCTGGCCATCAGGTTTGGCAATGGAGAAGAATTATTCAATGCGCACCCGATACTGGTTTTCTCGCCACCATTGAGTCCATGCTTCTCGCAGTTGACTGCCATGGACGGCATGCCATTCATTCCAATTACGGCGCTGCTCTGCAGCGGTTTCTGCCAATGGCACTGGCGGTAGTTGATTTTCTCCCGCTTCACCCTGCTGAGGGATTTCCTGGTTATCACAAACGACTCGCAAGACGTGCATGGCAATCCAGGCAACACGCGGTTCTGGATCATTCAGCACCTGGATAAGCGGTTCTACCATTCTCTTGGTACCCGTTGCACTTAACACATGAACTATGCCATAACGCTCACCCCAGTCCTCACTTTCAGCGAGTAGTTCGAGAAGAATACCTTGAACACCACTGCCCATACGGATCAGCGCATCGCGATTCTCGTTAAACTGCACCTCATGCTCAGGATTGTCATGCATGGTATCGGCTACAGATAAGCGGCGGACGATACGGCGGATTTCTCGTCGATCCCGCTCAACGGTATCGGGACTGCCGTAGCGTCGCTGCGATTGCTCGCCGGATTCACCGCGACTACACGCCGTGAAAACGCTGACACTCGCACATACTATGAGCAAGATTATGGCTGACAGGCCAGTATGGGCCAATGAAGGAGGGGTTTTGGTCATGCCTTCATCCTAGTCCACAGCAGCAGCATTCCAGAGCCATTTCCCCCTCTCACACTGCTCTGCCACACAAGCCTGTGTGCCAGTCGCTAGGCACTCAGGGGAAGGGAAACATGCTCGCATCCGAGGCAATCCATGGCATACTTTTCTTTTGCGATACCACAAATGTAGCCACTGGCTAGTGAGGGAAGAGCGAATGGTACAACTGCACTTCGATCGCAACGCGGTGACCTGTAAAGTTGTGTACTATGGTCCAGGCCTCAGCGGCAAAACCACCAACCTTGAGATCATCCATAACAAGGCCCCTGCCGATTCTCGCGGTGAAATGGTTTCCATTGCCACCCGCGGTGATCGCACGTTATATTTTGATTACCTCCCACTCGACTTGGGCAAAGTCCAGGGAATGGATACCACCTTCCAATTATACACCGTTCCTGGGCAGATCTATTACAACAATACGCGTAAACTGGTCTTGCAGGGAGTCGATGGAGTGGTCTTTGTTGCCGATTCATCGCCGAACAAACTCCAAGAAAATAAAGAGAGCCTTGCCAACTTGCAGGAAAATCTGCAGACTATCGGCTTGAGTATCACTGACATACCCGTGGTGCTACAGTACAACAAACGTGACCTTCCTGACGCCATGCCCATTGCCGAACTTGACGCACAGCTCAACACGCGGCGCTGGCCCACCTTTGAAGCAGTCGCCAAGGATGGGCAAGGGGTTTTCGTTACCTTGAAAGAAATCGGGCGTCTGGTTGTTGAAGGCATCAATACCCAACAGCAAAGTCCACGTCGTCGCACCGGCAATGCCGTGCCGCAGCAGATCACCAAAAAAAGCACCGCCTCCCAATACAGCCCATTGCCCAAAACGGTTACCCCATCCGCCAGCGCCAATGTGCCCGCCCATGACCCTGCTAAAACCGCGCCGATGCCCCAACCGCGCAAGCCCAAGTCCACCTATCTTGACGCTAATGCCCCAACCCAACCTATTTATGTGGACCCAGCGAGTAAGGCTGCCAAGCAAGAACCAGCACAGGCCCCAACCCAACTGGCGCGTAAAAGCAATGGCTCGGGTAATGGCAGCTCAAGTCGGCGCCAGGCCGTAGCAGCGAAGAAAACCCAGGTCCACAGTGACGGCAACCACGCAACGCGACCAATGCCTACACTTCCTGAACGCAATGAGGATGTGAATCCTCGCCAGCGGCATCTACAAAAAGCCAAGCCGCCATCACTGAGCCAGCGGCGCAGCCGCAATGTCAAAGAACTGAGCAATCTCGGGCACACCGATCCGCATATACGGCGTTACCGCGATGAGGACGATCCTCAGCCCAAGAGTGGCGCACCCTTCTTTCGCTTTCTTGTCGGACTCTTTTTAGCACTCATTATCGCGCTCGTGATCACCTTTATCTTGGTGATCTTTGTTCCTGCGGTAAATCAAGTGATCGTCCCCCTCCTCCCCGAGGGATTGCAGGACGTTCTCTTGCATGAACACAGCGATGCCGCCGCCCCCAATGACCAGCCTTCTGGGCCAACCGCCCCTGCCGTTGATTCCGACACCCCAGCACCCCAAGCCGAACCTCCCTCCAGCCCAGCGGGAGAGGAATAAGCACTGTGCCGCGCCCACCGCGCTCGCGCACACCGATTAAGCAGGCCGCAGTACAACTCTTTGTTGAAAAGGGCATCCACGCCTCGGGCATACGTGACATAGCCCAGGCTGCGGGGTGTTCTGAGGCGGCCTTATATCGTCATTGGAAAAACAAAGAAAGCCTCATCCGCGCGCTTTTTCGCGAGCATGTTGAAGAGGTTGTGGCCCTCCTTGACCAGGCTTTAACCAATAATGGTACGGCGCGGCAGCGCCTCCATGCTGGCGTTTGTGCCGCCTATCAGCTCTACGATGCGCAACCCCATGTTTTTCGCTTTGTTCTTATGGCCCAGCACGAATTCGGTCCGTATCTCCCCGCAGATGTACGAATGCCTCAGGAAGTCATTGAAGATCTCGTACGCGAACTCAAACCTGCTAGCAAACAGCCAATTCCCTTACTGGCAGCAGCAATGATCGGCATTTTTGTCGAGTGCTCCAATCGCGTTATTTATGGCCATCTTCCTGGGCCACTACACACCTATAGCGATGCGGTGACCAGTATGTGTCTACGGGTTCTCGAGCTGGACCAGCCCTAGATCTCAAATCTGGCGCCCATGTCATCTCTCAACCGAGATTACCAAGCCGCTCGACAGAGAACCCTTCACCTTGACTGTTATCCCCATAACACCATCAGCACCCACCAGGTGAACAAAAAAAGTGCGCTAGCAATCAGCACAGCACTCAGCGGCCGCCCTACTTTCACTAAATCGGCCTGCCGTCCCCAAAAATTAAGCCGTACATTATAATATAAGGCATGTAGATGGTGCACATAGAAAAATGCTATCATCCCTGAGAGAAGGCCCCGCGGCCATCCTGGATCAGTGATGACCCACTGACGAATTATTAACAGGGGCACCACCAGCAGCGGCAGAGTATAAGGAGCGATGGAAATTATGGTTGAGCGCAAAGGGTCTACTCGTTCATGACCCACTGCCCCACCTTGCCCATCACTCACCATAAAGCTGGTCACCCGCACTCCCAAACACAGGCACAGCAGAGCATGGCAACATTCATGCACCGTAGTGTGAATAAATGCATTGGGGCGCTGCCATACAACCAGTGGCACGGAGCACACCACTCCTGCAATCACCCACCAGGTATCAACGGGGGGAAAGATTCCTGGGGCGGCTGTCCAGGCATGGACCAAGAGCCAAAACGACCATGGAAGCAGGGTGATTGCCAGGAGGATGGCAACAATAAGGCTTACCATGGCTGCCATCTGACTTGATATACCCATGCGTACAAGAGGAAAATGACAAAGAAAATCCCGATGTGCCAGAGGATAAGAGATTTGGGGAAAGGAAGCGCTTCAGCAATTCCCCGAGTAGATTCAAGACCTTGCTGGGCGATTACCTGAACAAAGACCAGAATGGATGCCAGGACACCAATCATTACCAACATGAGACACAATACGGTTACCACGCCAGGCAATACCGTCTGCTCTAACAGCCATCGCTCAACCCATGCCTGAAGGAAACCTATGAGCATGACTGCTTCTACGGCAACGGTCTTTTTATGGGACCAACCCCGTCGCCGAGTATGTTTCTTTGCCACTACGACTTGCACCTTATTTCAGAGCGAAATGCTACAGAGGAATCGCGCGTTCAGGACCAACAGCAAGCCCGAAATGCTGACAAACGATGACCGCTGAATAATATCTTGTAGCAAAACTTGAGCTATGAGCAAGGAGCTGGTGTGCCACACTTCGCACTTCGCCTCGCCTATGACGGTAGTGACTTCGCTGGCTGGTGGCGGCAACCAGGCCTGCGCTGCGTTGCCAGTGACATAGACCAAGCAGGAACGGCTATCGGCGAACCAGATTTGCAATGCACTGGTATCGCCCGCACCGATCGAGGGGTTCATGCCCGCGAGCAAATTGCACGCGTTAGCTGTCAACGCCCATGGACCACGGAGCACTTATGCCGGGCGCTCAATCACCATCTAGCCACGGATTGCCGCTGCCTTTCTGCGGCGAGGGTTACCGATGACTGGGACATACGCGCCAGTTGTCGCAGCAAAACCTACACCTACGCATGTGATTGTTCACCCTGGGGCGACCCCTTTGCTCGCCGCTGGGCATGGCGTCCTCCCACCGGAGGAGACTGGCAAGGGCTGCAAAATGCGGCCAAAATCCTTGTCGGTAAACATGACTTTCGTTGCTTTATACGCCGAGGCGAATATCGCCATGACACTGTCTGCACACTTCAGGATATTACCTGGACCCGCGAGGGGAACATATGGCGCTGCGGGATACAAGGCGATCGTTTTATCTATCGCCTAGCCCGATCACTGGTTGGCTGCATGTGGAGTGCGGCGCGAGACCCCACGCAGCTTGCTCATATCAATGAAGCCTTGGAGGGTGGCGCCCCCCATCCCGCCACCATGCAGCAGGCGCCAGCGCACGGACTCTGTCTTGAAAAAGTGGAACTGCATCAGCCACTGCAATGGTCAGCGTGAGCGCCCAGTGTCATCATCATCATCATGGTCAACGGGGTAGGTCGGCCCAAGATAGAGACTTTCGTAGTCAAGCTCTTCATCCGAGTCGTAGAAACTATCACGCTCGGCGCGACGATGTGGCGCGGGTTGTGAAACATCCTCGTCTGGGCCTTCGGGCGTCGCCTGCTGCTCTGCTCCACCAGGATCGGCCGCATCAGAAGTTTCCTGATCCTGGGCATAAGCAATGCGAGCTTCCTCTTGAGCACCATCTTCTTCAACCACTGTAGCGGTTGCGGTACGAAGATCATCCACCACCAAAGACTGCCGCCGATCATGAGTGGCTGGCCGTTGATTGAGACGATGAAGAGTCAGGTTAACCTGAACCTGGGTGCGCTCGGGCATGAGCTCAGCAAAGCGAGTACGCAAAATCTCTTGGCAACGGTGGTTGATCGCGGTTACATTATGATCTTCCCATAAGGTAAGAACTGGTTCAATAATAACCGTTCGTTTCACTCGATCCTCGAAGACCCGCAAAGTAACCCGACGCACCCCAGCCTCATTTTCAATTGCCCGCGTGAGTGCTTCTTCAATAGCCACCAGGCTCACCGAGACCTTGCCCAAATCATTCACATAACTGATCTCACGTGAGAATCGACGCACCTGGATCCAGCGAGTAAAGAGCAAGGCCTGAACAATGAACAGTAAAAAACCGGCCGATGCTAGGGCAACACGCCCGCTATCCTGGCGCTGCAGCTCTTTGAGCCAGTCCACGCCAGCATAAAAAAACTCTGGGTGCAACGCACCTACTACCAAGACCACCGATAAGGCACATATCAGCAAATAATGGATCCAGCGTAGAACAACATGCATGCAAGCACTTTGCCAGCACCAGGAACAAAGGCAATGGTAGTGCCAGTGGACCTCTCAGGCGACTCAAAGCTCACCTTGGGTAAGGAATTTCCGCTTCGCGGTGCATGCTTTTAACGCAAAAACCGCCCTATTCAGGTCGTTTTTGCAGGCCGATCAGGAGATCGGCGATCCCGGGGGCGAGCTTTGAGCCGCCCTG
>REDP01000054.1 GCA_007693455.1 Planctomycetota bacterium
AAGGGTCGAACTGATGCGAGCGGGCTTGGCGCATGGGTGAAAAATAGGGATGGGACGGGGAGGGTCAAGAAGTTTTTATGCCTGTCCCTATTGATTGGGTTTAGGTGGTGGGGTCGTTGGTGCCGCGGCCGAGGGCGGTTAGGGTTAGGTAGAGGAAATAGCGTTGGAGGGTGAGGTTTTTCATCATTTGTGCGTCTATTTTAGCGAGTCGTCGCGGGTTGGACATGTCGATGCGGTTAATTTGTGCCAGTCCGGTTATTCCTGGGCGATATTGGTAGACACCCAAGGCCTCGCGGGCGGCAATAAGTTCGGTTTGCATCAAGAGACATGGCCTTGGGCCGACCAAACTCATTCGCCCCCATAAAACGTTCCATAGTTGAGGCAGTTCATCAAGCTTGGTTCGCCGTAAAAAGCGGCCAACATGGGTGACAGCCGCGATTGAGGTCTCATGACTAGCCAGCTGAGCAGTACCTCGGTGCATGGTGCGAAACTTCATCAAGGTGAAGGTTTTTTTATACTGGCCGACGCGTTTCTGGCGGAATATTGCTGATCCAGTGTCACACCAAGCAACAAACCACACCAGCATAAATAACGGCAAACCCACTATGAGTCCCAGTAAAGCCAATGTGATATCACACATCCGGATGAGCACTGCCCCCCCTCCCCGTGCAGCCGCACATAACCATTCCCCGCTGCTCAATTCGGCAACGAGTACAGCCATTTATCGCGAGGCGGGAAGCGTCTCGCATGGTTCCAGTCACACAAGCGGGACTCAATACACTCTCCAGGCATCATGTTTACGACATAAGCACCCAGCACACTCAAAAAAAAACTGCCGAGGCCTGCTTTTAGCTACGATCCCTAAAGGCTCTGCCCATTACAAACAGCCCACCCTCGAGAGACACCTTCGGCTGCCATGAGAAGTCAGTATAAAACTGCGAGCCATCAACCTCCAGATCTCCATAGAGCCTGCGTAAAGCCTTCCCCTTGCCGCAGAGACTTCCTGCCGCCATGGCGAAACTGCGTGGAACCGTCAGCAAACGTGCCCGCCGCCCTATCCCTAGAGCCAATATCTCCACCAATTGCCGGGTAGACATCACTCCCTGGTCGCAAAGATGATAGACATCCTTCGACTTCGACCATTCCCTTGAAACTATTGTATGGATAGCCGAGCATACATTGCGCACACCCACAAAACTGCGACGATTACTCGTTATCCCGCCCAATGGCAAAACGCGTCCGCGGGCAATGGCTCGACAGAGAACCGCAAAATTCCCCGGTGCACCAGGACCATGTACTAAGGGCAAACGCAGGATAAGGAGCTCCATCCCCGATGCATGGGCAATCTCGCGCACAGCCACCTCGGCTTCCCATTTGGCGACTTGATATGGTTCCTCTGGAGCTGGCTTTGCCCTGGGCGCAAGGGGATGGGAAGCGATTGTCCCACATACCCCAATCGTGCTTATAAATATACAACGCCGCACACCAGCACGAGCAGCCGCCTGAAACAGGGCAATACTTCCATCGCGATTGGCACTACGAAATGCAGCCAAAGAATCTGCAGCATCTTCGCTGAGAACGTGGGCCCGTGCTCCAGCATGGATCAAAGTATCACAGCCTGATAGTGCACCAATATCAGCACCGGCTTCTAATTGCATGGAGGGCAAGGCCAAACCCCGACACTCCACCCCTGACGGCAAGCCCGATACCGTATTTCGCGGCAAGGCGCGCACTACTACTCCGGCGTTATGTAAATAACGGATCAAAGCCCCACCAATAAAGCCATTGGCACCGGTAACACCAACGATCATTACATGACTCGGTATTTACGCCGATACGCGCAGCAATGGCTGGCCAGACACTGCACTGCGCGCAGTAACGGCAGACGCTCATAGCGACGATACAAATGCCACTGCCAAGACAGCGCCGCCAGTTTATTCGACGATAAAGATCCCGCTCGGCAGCGATACGCCGCAACAATTGCTTGGCAGCCCATCACCACCCCGCCGTCACGCACAAGCTGCAGCCACAAACCATAATCCTGACGGCGAGGAATATGTGGCATATAACATTTGCCACTGCGCCAGGTATCATACATGGCCGTAAGGCAGCCAACGCTATTCACCCGTAACAATTGCTGGTAATTACTGATGGCTGGCGGCAAGGTACTCCGTCCCGTGTCCCCCCCTTGCTCATCGATAACCCGATAGCCACCACACACCAACCGCACCGATGGATGGGCAAAGGCCGGCAATTGGCAGGCCACGCGATGGGGCAACCATAAATCATCGCTGTCGACAAAAGCGATAAATCGGCCCTGCGCCATCTCAATGCCCAAATTACGAGCCCGCGCCGCACCGCGCTTGGCCTGCTTCACATAGCGCAAAAAGGAAAATTCATCCTGCAGTGCCTGCACCACGTCACGGGTGCCATCGACCGAGCCATCATCGATAATGATTTGTTCACGCACCGGATGGGTTTGCGCTGCCACGGAGCGAATGGTGGCCTCTAAGGTGACCGCAGCATCGCGGGCCGGGGTTATTACCGACACACTTTGATCGCCGCCATTCCCGTTCGTGCCAGATGATTCCTGCACCCTTGCCCACCAAGCCTTTCTTGCTCTGACCGCAGCCACCACATGTCTAAAACGGCATCACACCACTATTAGCGCTATTAGCAAGTATAAGGTCCGGCATGGGCCAAGGCGGCTCAAAGCTCACCTTGGGTAAGGAATTCCCGCTTCGCGGTGTATGCT